>JAUQVP010000031.1:0-27388 GCA_039794745.1 Thermostichales cyanobacterium HHBFW_bins_127
CAACGGCCCCCCACCAAGCCAAAAAGCCGGCACTAGCGGCCCAAGCCTGGGGAAACAGTTGCAACCCAAAACGGAATAACCCATAGGTCCCCAACTTAGAGAGGATCCCCCCCAGCAAAATCGCCACCGGCGCCGACGCCTCCCCATAGGCATCCGGCAACCACGTATGCAGGGGCACCAAAGGCATCTTGATGCCAAAAGCAATAATAATCGCAATCAGCAATAACCCCTGCAGCGTCGGACTCAAGCCCAAATTCCCCAAGTCCGCCAAATCAAAACTGTGGGGATCCCCGAGCCAATAAATCCCCAGGAAAGCCCCCAGCAGGAAGATAGCCGAGACCGCCGTATAAATCAGGAACTTAATCCCGGCGTACTCCCGCTTGTTGCTGCCCCAAATGGAGATCAGCAGATAAATCGGGATCAGCACCAGCTCATAGAAAACAAAGAACAGCAGCAGATTTTGGGCAGCAAAAGCCCCGTTCACAGCCCCACCGGTGAGCAAAATCAGGCCATAGAACAACGATGGCCGCTTAATATCCGGCTCCGTCGAGAGAATGGCCATCAGGGTCAGCAAACTGCTCAAGGCCAGCAACAACAACGACAAACTATCAATACCCAGGGAATAATTCAGCCCCACCTGAGGCAGCCACTGCCAATCCATGCGGAACTGAATCCCAGCCTCCCCCTGATCAAACTGCCCAAACAACGGCACCAACAAAGCCAAAGGGATCCCGGCCAAAGCGATGGCCACATTGCGCCCCCCCCACCCCAACAGCAGGGTCAGGGATCCCAGCAGTGGTAGCCAAATGATCAGATTCAGCAGCATCTTCACCTCCCAAGCCCTAGAGACTGAACCAACTCAGCAACGCCACCCCAATCACAATGGTGAGTAAATAAACCTGCAACTGTCCCGACGTGGTGTACTTGAGGACTTGTCCGCCGGTGACGACGAGCAAGCTGGTTAAGTTGACCAAGCCGTCCACCACATAGCGATCGAAAAAGGCTGCCAGCTCCGAGATCACCCGCACCAGGAACACCACACTGGCTCGATAGAGCTTGGGAGTGTAGAAATCATTGGCCAACAGATCTTGCCAATCCGCCAGGAATGCCCAATCCACCGCCTTACGAGTGGGTTGCCAGTAGAGCCAAGCCCCCAGCCCAACCCCCACCAGACTGGAGGCCACCATGATTCCGGCCGGCAGCGGCTCAACACTGGGAAGGAGCTCCAGGACAGCCAAAATCTGGGGTATATGCAAAGTCACCCCCAGAATCACCGTCATCGGTAACATCATCGGCCAATGCACCTCCGGAGAACGCTCGGTCATCTGCTGCGGCTTACCGGCCCAAATCAAGCCGAACACCCGGGTCAGCCCCAGAGCCAGCAGCCCATTGGTGATGACAACAATCATCAAGCTGACATACTGCCCATCCCGCAGCAGTTCCTGAGCCAAGTTCGTCAGCGTCCAAAACCCTCCCAAAGGCGGGAGAGCAATCAGCCCCGCCGCTCCCACCAAAAAGCTCAAGCCCGAGATCGGTCGCCGCGACCACAGCCCCCCCAAATAGCGCAGATCTTGAGTAATGCTGTTCCAGATCACCGTCCCCTTGGCCATCACCACCAAAGCCATCGCCGGAGCATAGGTGAACAGCACACCATAGGCAGCTTGGGTATGCCCCGTAGCCGTAGCCACAAACACCAAGCCCATGGTGGCACTCACCCCATAGGAAATGGCCCGCTTAGCATCAATCTGGGCTACTGCCACCGCCGCCCCCCCTACCGCCGTCAAGCCCCCCAGCACCAGCATCACCCCCAACACCGTCGGGGACAAAGCATACAGAGGCTGCAAGCGCAGCAGCACCCAAGCCCCCGTACTCACCACCACCGCATTGCGCAAAATCGTAGAAGGGATTGGCCCTTCCATCGCCTCATCCAGCCACAAATGCAAGGGAAACTGAGCACACTTACCCACCGGCCCCGCCAGCAAACCCAGACCCACCCAAGTGATCAAAACGGGATCCACTGCCACCTCCCCCGTTGCCACCCGAGCAGCCCAAGCGGATAAATCTTCAAAATCCCAAGACCCCACCAAGGGATAGACGGCAATCACCCCCATCAACAACAGCAAATCCCCAATCCGCTTGGTCAAGAAAGCATCCCGGGCCCCCGTCACCACCAGCGGCTGATTGAACCAAAAGCCCACCAGCAAATAAGTTCCTAAAGTAAGAATCTCCAAAATCACATAGCTGAAAAACAAAGAGTCACACAAAGCGAGGGCGCACATCCCCCCCTCAAACAATCCCAATAAGGAAAAAAAGCGGGCCCACCCCCAGTCCATCTCCATATAGCCAAAGCCATACACCTGAGCTGCTAGGTTCAAGCCCGTCACCAACACACAAGCCCCCAAGGTCAACGAGGACACCTGCAGGGGCAAAACCAGACTTAAATCCCCCACCTGCACCCAAGGGAAACGTATCACCTGAGCGGGCTGCCCCCAAGTGGCCAGAAAAGCCAGCAGACTGTGAAAGAAGGCTACCAGCGTCAGCACAGCATTCAAATAGCCCGCCGGGCGCGGCCCCGTCCGCCGCGTGAGCCCCGGAGACCAAATCAAGGCCCCTAACCAAGCTATCAGTGCATAAATCGGTATCAGCCAAACACTCGCAACCAACCAGTCCATTCCCCCTCCTCAGGCCTCAAGGTTTTCTTAAGAATCTTGGCTTCCCTACATCTTAGAGGAGATTGATTATAGATAAGAATTGAGCTTTTGAATTAAGATTATAGACTATAGTCTATAGATGATCTGCCCATGAGGTCGATTACATTGCACCAGTTGCAGATTTTCCAGGTGGCGGCGAAGCACTTGAGTTTTACGCGGGCGGCAGAAGAGCTTTACTTGACCCAGCCAACCATCTCGATGCAAATTAAGCAGCTCAGCCAGAGTATGGGGGTGCCGTTGTTTGAGCAGGTGGGCAAGAGGCTCTATTTGACGGAGGCGGGGCAGGCGCTGGAACGAACTTGTGCCCACATTTTTCATCATTTGGATGAGCTGGAAACAACTTTAGCAGACCTGCAGGGGCTGAAACAGGGTCGTTTGAGTTTGTGTGTGGTGACGACGGCAAAGTACTTTGTGCCGCGGCTGTTGGGGCCTTTTTGCCAGCAGTATCCGGGGATTGAGGTGAGTTTGCAGGTGATGAACCGGCATCAGGTGCTGGAACGGTTAATGGACAACCGCGATGATCTCTATGTGATGGGGTTGCCGCCCCATGATCTGGATGTGGTGGCGGAGCCGTTTTTGGAAAATCCTTTGGTGGTTTTGGCGCCTCTCAATCACCCGCTGGTGGGACAAAAGCGGATTCCCTTGGCGCGGCTGGCGGAAGAGCCGTTTTTGGCCCGGGAGGTGGGATCGGGTACGCGCATGGCGGTGCAGCGGTTGTTTGACCAGCATGGCTTGCGTCCCAAGATCCGCATGGAGTTGGGCAGCAGTGAGGCCATCCGCCAAGGGATTGTGGGGGGGTTGGGGATCTCGGTGCTGTCCCAACATGTGCTGGCCTTGGGGGGCTGGGAACATCATTTGGCGATCCTGGATGTGGAAGGGTTTCCGATTCAGGGTTTCTGGTATTTGGTGCACCTGAAACAAAAACGGCTATCGGTGGTGGCAAAGGCGTTTGCGGAGTTTTTGCTCAAGCAAGCCCCCCCAACGGCAGCCAAAACGGGTTAGGATGGGGAAAAATCGTAAAGAATTATGAATAGTTGGTTGCGGCAGTATGTGATCCCGGCGCTGATCCTGCTGGTGTTTGGGTTTGCTTTGGTGGTGGTGAGTATCCGCTCGTTTTTGCCGGGGGATATGGCGGCACCGGCACCGGTGGGGTTCCTGGAGCGGGTGCCATGACGACCCGGGTGATTTTTTTTGATGCGGTCGGAACCCTGTTTACGGTGCGGGGCAGTGTGGGGGAGGTCTATAGTCGGGTGGTGGCGGACTATGGGGTGGTGGTGGATCCCCAGGTGCTGAATCGGGCCTTCTACCGGGTTTTTGAGCAGGCGCCGGCGGCAGCTTTCCCGGAAGCCACCCCGGAACAGGTGCCAGAACTGGAACGACGCTGGTGGCGGGAGGTGGTGCTCAAGACTTTTGAGGGGCTAGGGCTAGGGGGGTTCCCGGGGTTTGAGGCTTATTTCCAGGAGGTTTACGATCTGTTCGCTCAAGCCCAGGTCTGGATGCTCTACCCAGAAACGCTGCCGGTGCTTGACTATCTGCAGCGGCGAGGGATCCCGATGGGGATTATTTCGAATTTCGATAGCCGCTTGTTTGCGGTGCTGGCATCTTTGGGCTTGACGGGCTATTTCGAGAGCATTACCAGTTCTTCGACGGTGGGCTATGCTAAGCCTTCCCCGCGTATCTTTCGCCAAGCCCTGGAGAAACACGGGATCCCGGCGCCGCAGGCGCTTCACATCGGCGATAGTTTCCGCCAGGATTTCCAGGGGGCGCTGCAGTCGGGTTTGCAGGGGCTGTGGCTGAATCGGGAGGGAAGTGCTAGTCCGCGGGGGGGGGAAATCCGTGATCTCTGGGGGATCCGCGGGGTGCTGGAGCAGGCTGTTTAGGGTAGGGCTAGGAGTTGGGGCAGGAGGGCTTGCCAGGCTATGCCGCGGTGACTGAGTTGCCGTCGTTGCTCGACGGTCATTTCCGCAAAGGTCAGGCCCTGCTCGGGGACGTAGAAGATGGGGTTGTAGCCAAAGCCGCCGGTTCCCCGGGGTGCGGTGGTGATTTCTCCGTGGCAATACCCTTCGGCGACGGCGCGCACCTGCCCGGTTGGGTCGCAGATCACCAGGGCGGCGGCAAAGTAGGCCCGCCGATCCCTGACCCCTTCTAGGGCGGCTAGGAGTTTGGCTATTCGCTCGGCATCGCTGCGCCCATAGCGGGCGGAATAGACCCCCGGTGCTCCCCCTAGGGCGGCAACGCATAAGCCGGAATCGTCCGCTAGGCTCCACTGCCCAAAGTGACGGGCGGCAGTTTGGGCTTTTTGGATGGCATTGTCGCGAAAGCTGGTGCCAGTCTCGGGTAAGTCCACGCCGGGGGGCAAAAGCCGCACTTCCCAGGTGGGGATCCCGGCTAAGAGACCTTGAAATTCTTGCAGTTTGCCGGGGTTGGAGCTGGCTAGTAGGAGGGGGGTGGGGGGCATGATCCTAGGGGGTGGTGGCAGCGGTTTGCTTGGGATCGACGTTCAAGAAGATGGTGCTGTCGCCGTCAACGCGGATGACCTTGATTGGGGATGGCTGGTTGTTGCGTTGGGCTTGTTCGACCCGTTCTAGGAGTTTTTCGTAGAGGAGAAAGTCGGCGAGGGCGGCGTTTTGGGCGGCGGCCTGGCCTTTGAGTTGGATGGCTTCTTGGTTGGCTCGGGCTAGGATCAGCAGGCGTTCGGTTTCTCGGTTTTGGATTTGGGCCCGTACTTGGGCGGTTTGGGCGGTGATGGAGGCGACTTGCCGCTGTTCGATGGATTCTTTGAGGGCGGCGGGAAAGGCGGGAGTGCCCAAAAAGACCCCTTCTATTTCCAGGAGGGGCAGGGCTTGGCCGTTGACGTTGACGCTGGGGATCTCTTGGCGGATACCGGCAAGGGCGCGTTGTTCCATGTCTTGGCGCTTGGCTTTCTGATAGAAGTCTTGGGAGTCAAACTCGGCGGCAATGTCGCGAATTTTGGAGCGCACCAGGGGAACGACCAGGATGTTCATGTAGTTTTCCCCCACGTCGGCGTGGAGATCGTCGAGGACTGCTGGGTTGGGGCGCAGGGCAATGTAGACATCGATGCGAAAGGCTTGTCCGTCAGCGCTGTTGATGGAGATGGCATTACTGGCTCGCAAGGAAGCTTGCTCATCGTCGGTGAAGCGCCAAACTCGGGTCAGGACGGAGTAGGTGATGGGGCGATCCAAACCAGGGGCTAACCATACCATCCCCGGTGGCAAAATCTGATCCCGCCGCAAACCCCGGAAGGCATTGAAGATGACGGTGGCATGACCGGGGGGGGTGATGTAAATAAAGGGGCGAAAGGTAACCACAAGACCGGCAACCCCCACCACAACTAACGGTAGCCATAGGCGGGTGTTCATCGGCGGGGCCTGCGGGGGGAGGATTTTTTGGGGGTGAGTTTTTCGCGGCGCCGGCGATCCTGCCAATCAGCCACAGTCAGGTACCCGATGCCCAAGGTGACAGCAACCAGGAGCAGGAAAACGATGCCATAGGCTATTTGCAGGGGCAAGGAGGCATCCACCTACATCCCTCCCCGACCCCAAACCACAAGGCTAATGGAAATGGTGAAAAAAGCTAATACCCCTAGCCAACCAATGGTGATAATGTCCAATTCCATCGCCAATGCCCTATTGAGAGTCCGCCTCTAGTATAACCCCGGATAAGGTGCTAGCCGCTTTGGGGATCCCTGGATGTTTTGGTGGGATCCGGTGGGCGGGGGGGCAGGGGTTATTGACTTGACGGGCTTGACTGGAGGAGGGTGATCCTTGAGAGTAAAGGGGCTGGGGGTAACTGTTTTGCTGTGACCAGAGCTCGAGAGCCAGGCTAGGTTGCCATGGGCTGCTGAGTGGGAGAGGGGCATGTGGCTGAAGATCTGTGGGCTGACCCAAGGGGCACAAGCGCTGAAAATTGCGGAGATGGGAGCCTCGGCTCTAGGGGTGATCGCTGTCCCCCAATCTCCCCGCTACTGTTCCCCGGAGCAAATCCTCCACATCAATCAATGCCTGCAAGCAGCAGGAGTCGGGATCCCGTTGGTGGCGGTGATGATGGATCCCGCTTGGGAGTTGCTTGAGGTGCTGCTAGGGCGGGTGGGGGGGGTGCAGTTGCATGGGCAGGAATCACCCCAACTGTGTGAACAGATCCGCTCTCGCTATCCGGAGGTGCTGTTGATCAAGGCGCTGCGCCCCCGCACTGAAGCAGATCTAGCTGCTGCCGCTGCCTATGCCCCCTGGGTGGACTATGTGCTGATCGATGCCTACCACCCCCATCTGGCAGGCGGTACCGGTCAAACCGGCAATTGGCAGCTGCTGACAAGCTGGGATCCCCCTTGTCCATGGCTTTTGGCGGGGGGGCTGAATGCCCGCACTTTACCCCAGGCGCTGGCCCAGGTGCGCCCTGATGGGGTGGATCTCTCCAGTGGGGTGGAAGATGCCCCCGGCATTAAGAACTTGCAGCGGGTGGCGGAGATTATGGAAATCCTCAGGTGCTAGGCTGGAGGTGGGAGGCGCTGAAGAGGTTTATGAATCTGATCCTGAGTGAGTTTCTCAAAAATCCGGTTGCATTCTGCGGCGGTTTTATCAGTGGTGTGTTGGGCTGGGATCTCAACCAAGAGCCGCTGCGGTCGTGGCTGGCGGATCAGGGGGTCTATCCCAAGCCGGGGGCTAATGCGGATGCCCCAACGGGACCTCAAAATATCTCCATTGATTGAGGGGTAGGGTTGTTTGCGGGTCTGGCTGGGGCAGGCACAGCCCAACGAGGGCCCAATCCCCCCTAATCCTGAAGAAATACCTGCCCAGCCAAGGGATCTACGTGCCTGTCTGTGAATTTCCTCTTCTGGGTGTGGGTAAGTGCTTTGATCTGCGTCTATTGAGACTGAAACTGATCCCTCACCCCCGGCCCCTCTCCCAAAAGGGGAGAGGGGGGATTTATAAACATGGCTTATTATGCTCATTGCGATTAAGCCGGAAATCAATTTTTCACCCCCAACCCCTCTGCCAACGCAAGAGAAGCAATTCACACAAGTCCTCAAGCTCTGGATTGTTCCCAGTGCCCGTAATAACTCCATGGGGATCCGGCCAAACCAAAGTCGGCAGTAAGCTACCCTATAGCAACGGGGGGAATCTGGCATGACCTGGGTGGATGTCTGGGTGGATCATCCTAAGCTGGACGGCTGCTTCACCTATCAGGTGCCAGATCCCTTGCAGGTGCAATTGGGGGACATCCTTACGGTGCCCTTCGGGCATCAGGTGCTGGCAGCCATTGCTGTCCGCCTGCTAGACCACCCACCACCCGACCGGGATCCGGCAACCCTGCGCCCTATCCAAGCCATCGCAGAACCAGGGATCCTACCGCCGTTTTTCTGGCCCCTCCTGCACTGGGTAAGCGAAACCTACCTAACCCCCCTGCCCCAGGTGATCCGCACTGTCCTACCCCCAGGACTGCTGCAGCGGCGACAACGCCGCCTCCGCTTCCGGGATCCCCAACGGTTGGGGGAGTGTCATCCCCAGGCCCAGGCCTTGGCAGCCCGGATCCGCAGCAAGGGGGATCTGAGTTGGCGCTTTCTCTGTCAGGGGGATCCGGAGGTGGAGGGCTGGTTGGGGGAATTGTTGCGCAAGGGGGTGATTGAAAGTTTTTGGCAGGATAGCCCGGCACCTAAGCCCCAAACAATAACCATGGTCAGCTACCGGGGCGGGATGGGTCTGGAGGGATTGACACCGCGGCAGCGGGAAGTGGTGGGGATCTTGCAGCGGCAGGGGGGGGAGATGCCCCTGAAGGAACTGCTGGGGCAGGCGAAAACTAGCCGTTCACTGATTCAGACCTTGGAGGAAAAGGGTTGGCTGCAGACCTATGTCCGGGAGGTGCTGCGTCAACCGCACCTGCCGGCGATCCCACCATCGGTACCCCTAACCCTATCACCAGCTCAACAACAAGCCCTGGAGCAAATCCGGGGGTTGCAGCCGGGGCAGGTGCTGCTGCTGCACGGGGTGACTGGATCGGGGAAAACAGAGGTCTATTTGCAGGCGATTGGGGAATGTTTGCACAGGGGAAAAGCGGCCCTGGTTTTGGTGCCGGAAATCGGACTGACCCCCCAGATGGTGGATCGGTTTCGCGCCCGCTTTGGGGAACGGGTGTGGCTCTACCACAGTGCCCTCTCCCCCGCAGAACGCTATGATACCTGGCGCCAAATCCTCAGCGGGGATCCCGTGGTGGTGGTGGGGACTCGTTCGGCGATCTTTTTACCCCTGCCCCACCTGGGCATGATCATCCTGGATGAAGAACACGATGACAGCTACAAGCAGGACCAACCCCAACCCTGCTACCATGCCCGCGATGTCGCCCGCTATCGTGCCCGCCGGGATCCCTGTGTGTTGGTGTTGGGGACGGCGACGCCGGCTTTGGAAACCTGGTATGGGGCGGAGCAGGGGGGGATGGGGCGGGCGAGTTTGCCGGAGCGGATTCAGCAGCGGCCTTTGCCGCCGGTGGAGGTGGTTGATTTGCGCCAAGAACTGCTGCGGGGCAATCGTTCTCCCTTCAGTCAGCGGCTGGCCCAAGCCTTGGAACAACTCCCCCCCGGTGAACAGGCCATCCTGTTTCTACCCCGGCGGGGCTACAGTACCTTTGTTTCCTGTCGGGCCTGCGGCAGCGTGCTCATGTGCCCCCACTGCGATGTCTCCCTGACTTTTCACCAGGTGGGGCAACAACTGCGTTGCCACTACTGCGGCTACCGGCGCGAGGCCCCCCGCTATTGTCCTGCCTGCGCATCCCCCCATCTGAAAGACTTCGGCACCGGCACCCAACGGATTGAAGCGGTGCTGCGGGAGCGCTTCCCCAAGCTGCGCCCCCTGCGCTTCGACCGTGATACCACCCAACGCCAGGGATCCCATCGGCAGATTCTGACGGCTTTTGCCCGGGGGGAGGCGGATGTGTTGATTGGCACCCAAATGCTGACCAAAGGCCTAGATATTCCCCAAGTGACTGTGGTGGGGATTTTGGCAGCGGATGGCTTATTGCACCGGGCGGATTTTCGGGCTGGGGAAAGGACTTTTCAGCTGCTGACCCAAGTGGCGGGGCGGGCAGGGCGGGGGGCAAGCCCCGGACGGGTGATCCTGCAAACCTATAGCCCTGAACATCCCATCATTGAGGCTATCCAACGCTACGACTACAGGGCCATGGCAGCGGCGGAGCTGCAGGCCCGCCAAGAAGCCCACTACCCCCCCTTTTGCCGGCTGGTTTTGGTGCGCTTCAGCAGCCGGGATCCCGAGATATTGCCGAGCTATGGGGAGAAGTTACTGGGCTATGTGGCAGATTTGGGGGTGAGCAGCTTGGGGCCGGCGCCGGCGGATGTGGAGCGGGTGCAGGGCTGGTACCGCTGGCATTGGCTGCTGAAGTGGGCAGGGGAGGATGAGCAGTTATCGGCTGTATTATGGCAACGGCTCAGGGAACTGCCGACTTTCCCCGGCATCCGCCTCAGCCTTGACGTGGATCCCTACCACATCAACTAGGGAGGAGGTGGAGATTTATGTTAGAGCGATTGCATCTGGAATTGACCAACATCTGCAACTTCTGCTGTGAGTTTTGCCCGGATGGGGTGATGGAGCGGCGGCGCGGGCAGATGCACTTGGCATTGCTCACCCGGATTTTAGATGAACTGGCCAGCACCCCCCTGACCCGCATCCTGGCTTTTCATCTGATGGGGGAACCTTTCATCTATCCCCAGATTATGACAGCCATTGATTTAGCCTTGGCCAGGCGCCTGAAGCTGCATCTGACCACCAACGGCAGCACCTTTGCCCTGCGCCCCCAGCACATCCCGCAACTGCTGCAGCGGCCTGTGCCCAAGCTCACCATTTCCCTGCAAACCCCCGATCCCATCAGCTTTCAGATCCGCGGTGCCCCCGCCAACCTCAGCCCGGAGCAGTACTTCTGCGGCATCCGCAACCTGATTCTGGCCCACCAAGCCAGCCCCAGCCCCACCCGCATTCATCTCAAGTTCCTCGACACCACCCCCCATCCCTTTTTGGTGCCCCAGAAACCCCTTTCCATTGCCGACAACCGCAGGGCCATGGAACATCACCTGCGCCACTGGATCCAGCAGCTATGCCCTCAAATGGCCGATCCGGAACAGATCATCGCCCGCTACCGCCCGGGGCGCTGGCAACGGCTGCGCCTCAACCCCCGCCTTGTCCTAGAGATCTTTCCCCTGGACAACTGGGGTAACCAACGCTACCCCGCCCGCTGGGGCTACTGCAACGGCGCTTCCCGCCAAGCCGGCATCCTCTACGATGGCACCGTCGTCCCCTGCTGCAAAGACTACGAAGGACACATCCCCCTGGGATCCCTGAGCACCCACACTTTGGCAGAGATTTTAGCCGCTGCGCCAGCCTGTGCCCTACGGCGGGACTTTTCCCGTTGGCGGGTGAGCCATCCTGTTTGTCAGCGCTGCCTAGGGGCCGACACCCCCCCAAAAACCTTCCGGCGCCAACTGGGATCGCTAGCTTACTTTCACCTCTATCGCCCTTGGCAACGGCTTTGGGATCCCGAGTGGGGAGAAGTTTAGGTTGGTGGGGGCAGGGAGCTATTGACGGCGGCCATGATGGCGAGATTGAGCAGCCGATAGAGTTCGCTGGAGAGAGCTTCATACTCGAGCTGAATGGGATGGGCAAAGCTCATATCATTCCAGGATCCCATCCCTCCAAACACCCAAGCCGTTTGGGCAGCATGCAAAAGCTGCTCAGCAGGGGGGGGGAGCAGGGAGCTGTCATTTTTTGGACGGGGATCTGCCGTCAGACAATCGAGGGCGATTTCAAAAATTCTGGCGAATCTCTCCTCACGGTGGGCATAGGCAAAGTCGGCCATCTTGGGTAGGTGGGCGATCAGGCGTTCTTTCACCTCCTCTGCTGCCATGGGCATTGCTGCCCTGGGGCCATCCACCAGAAGCCGTCTGTAGGTGACTTGCCACAGCTTGCCGTCCCGCCGCCGGCGATCCCCAAGTTGCCAATCGCATCCCCAATAGTCCGAGGTAGTCGCTTTGACAGCCTCGAGCAACCAGTCCTGATTCTGGCCCGCAAACACCACCCAGAGGCGGTTGTCTTCCGCCTTTTCCAAGCCTCCATAGATCATCTGCAAGCCCCGGACACCCTCCCCGCGCAGCCAGCCCAGCCAACCCACAGGATCAGAGGCAGTCTCATGGTCGGGATCCCCGAACCGGACATATTCACAGCAGCGAAAGGCCGGATTTTCTGGATAAAAACTTGCTGCATCGTAGCCAGACCGCCCCTGCAACGCCCCATTCCCCCACACGGTCAGGGCAATCATCTGCGCCACACTACCCTGCATCCCCACCACCTCATGGCTCAACAATCGGGATCCCGGCGAGCTTTTGCATCACCCCAGTTTTAGCATTGGTGCAGGGTGGCGCGTAACTTTTGCCGGTGGTGGTGGCAGCAATACTCAGCAATAAAGTAAAGTGGCGTTAATCAAGAAGCAGCTCCCATCTGTCCCTGGGCTGGGCAGAGGGAGACCCAGTTGTTCGAGTGCATGGGGCAGCGATCCAGAAGTCGAGCAGTTGTGATCTGGAGCCGTTGGGCTTCCCTTGCGGGGATGAGTAGCAGCCTTAATGCGTGCACGTGAGCGAAGTTGCTGAACTTGTTTCTATGCTAGAGGCAGTCCTGAGATAGCCAGGAAACTCTGGTAGGATGACGATGGATTAAGCAGGATTGCCGGATGTCTCGCTCCTGTATTATTTATCGGCGGGCCGAGTTTAGTGCTAGCCACCGCTACTGGTTGCCGGAGTTGTCGCCGCAGGAAAATGAACGGCGATTTGGTCCTACCAGCCGCTGGCCGGGGCACGGACACAATTATGTGCTGCAGGTGGGGTTGGTGGGGGAGGTGGACGATTTGGGCATGGTGCTCAACCTGTCCCAGGTGAAACAGGTCCTGAAAAAATATGTCCTGCAGGATTTGCATTTTGCCTTTTTGAACCAGGTCTGGCCGGAGTTTGCCCAGACGCTGCCGACAACGGAATGGCTAGCCTGTGTGATTTGGCGGCGCCTGATCCCCCATCTGCCTTTGGTGAGTATCCAGGTTTATGAAGACCCCCATCTCTGGGCGGAATATCGAGGAGAAGCTATGCAAGCCTATTTGACGATTGCCACTCACTTCAGTGCTGCCCACCGCTTGGCGCTGGATCACTTGACGCTGGAAGAAAATACGGAAATCTATGGTCTGTGTGCCCGGGTGAATGGCCATGGGCACAATTACGGCCTAGAGGTGACGGTGGTGGGGGAGATTGACCCACGCACGGGGATGATTGTGGATCTGGCGGCCCTGCAAGGGCTGGTGGAGGAACTGGTGGTTCGACCCTTCGACCATACGTTTTTGAACAAAGATATTGAGTATTTCCAACGGGTGGTGCCGACGGCAGAAAACATCGCCCTGCGCATCCAGGAACTGCTGACCCTGCCCCTGCGGCAACTGGGGGTGAGACTGCATCGGGTGGTGCTGCAGGAAAGCCCGAACAATCGGGCGGAGGTGCTGGGAGAATATCCCCTGGTGGCAACGGTAGGGACACGATGAAACGCTACGACGCTGTGGTGGTAGGGGCCGGACCGGCAGGGGGGGCGGCTGCCTATCATTTGGCCAAACGGGGACATGGGGTGCTGGTGCTGGAGCAAGCTGCCTGGCCCCGCTACAAACCCTGCGGAGGGGGAGTGTCACCCCAGGTGGCTCAGTGGTTTGATTTTGACTGGACCCCGGCCATCTCCCTGAAGGTGTCCCAGATCCGCTATACCTGGAAATTGGGGGATCCGGTGCAGGTGGCGCTGCAGCTGGATGAGCCGGTGTGGATGGTGCGGCGGGATGTGTTTGATGCCTATTTGATCCGGCAGGGGCAGGGGTTGGGGGTGGAGTTTTGGCCTCAGACCCAGGTGACGGGGGTGACGGCGACGGCGGATGGCTGGCAAGTGCACACGGACCAGGGAGATTTTTGGGGCAGCTATGTGGTGGCGGCGGATGGGGCGAAGGGACTGATGCCGAAGTGGTTGGGGTTTAAGGAGCGTAAGGTCAGGATTGCAACGGCTCTGGAGGTGGAGGCCCCGGTGACCAGCCCGGAGACGGCGGCGATCCATTTTGATTTTGGCTCGGTGCAAAATGGCTATCTCTGGAACTTTCCCAAGGCAGACGGCTATTCCATTGGGGCAGGCACGTTTCGGGGCACTGAGAAGCAGGATCTGCGCCAGGTTGCTCAGGAGTACGCCCGCCAGTTTCAGGTGGATATGACTGCCCTCAAACCCTATGGCCATCCCCTGCGCCTCTGGGATGGACACCAGCCTCTACATACCCAGCGGGCGCTGTTGGCCGGGGAAGCGGCCTGTGTGGTGGATCCATTTACGGCGGAAGGGATCCGCCCGGCGCTGCTGTCGGGGATGCTGGCAGCCATAGCCATTAGTGCGGCGCTGCAGGGGGATGAGGGGGCGCTACCTCGCTACACTGAGCAAATCCAAACCCAGTGGGGGGAAGATATGGCTTGGGCCCAGCGGTTGGGGGGGGTATTTTATCGTTTTCCCGGGGTGGCCTACCGGGTGGGGGTGAAACGACCGGCGGCTTCTAAGCGCATGGCCCAGGTGCTGGCGGGGGAAATTCGCTACCGGGATGTGGCTGAGGCGGCAATCAAACGGCTGAGCGGAGGGCTATTGGGGTGAAACACCGCCCACCAACGGGGACACGGGATCTGCTGCCGGGGGATGTGGCGCGCAAACAAGCCCTGGAAGCTCTCTTGGTGCAGGTGTTTCAGCGCTGGGGCTATGCCCGCATTATCCCCCCAACCCTAGAACGACTGCCCACCCTGACCGCAGGGGGAGCCATCGATCCAGACCAGGTGCTGCAACTGCGGGATCCCGATGGGGTGCTGTTGGGGCTGCGGCCAGAGTTGACGGCTTCGATTGTGCGGGCGGTGGCCAGTCGCATGGGGCATGTGCCGCGACCGGTGCGGTTGTTTTATTACGGCAGTGTGTTTAAGGCCTCGCGCCAGGAACAGGAGCGTTTCCAAGCTGGCATTGAGTTGATCGGGGCGGGGGACTGGGCGGCGGATGCGGAGGTGCTGCTGGTGCTGGCGGGTTGTTTGCAGCGGTTGCAGCTCCCCAATTGGACGCTGATTTTGGGGGATGCGGCGCTGACGGCCAGTTTGTTGTCGGTGCTGGCTCCGGCGGCTCAGGAACCGGTCAAGCTGGCTTTGGCCCATTTAGACCGGGTGCGGCTGCAGACGCTGCCCCTCTCGGAACGGGATCGCCAGTGGGCGCTGACGCTGTTTGATCTGCGGGGGGATCCGGAGCGACTGTGGCCGCGCTTACAGGCCCTAACCTTGGTGGGGCAAGCCCAGGAACGGGTGAAGTTCCTCCAACATCTGTGCCAGATCCTGGCCAGCCACGGGGTGAAGGTGGTAGTGGATCTGAGCTTGGTGCAGGGGTTTGAGTACTATACGGGGCTGATTTTTCGGGCGGTGGTCCAGGGGGAGGTGGTGGGTTCGGGGGGACGCTACGATGATCTCCATGCCCTCTACAGCCCTACGCAACAGCCAGAGGCGGGGATCGGCTTTTGCCTGTACCTAGAACCGCTGCTGCGCCAAGTCCAGTTGCCAACCCAACCCACCCCCAGTGATTATTTGGTGGTACCCCAAGATCGGCAAACGACGGCGGTGGCCCTACAGGTTCTGGCAACTTGGCCCGACCCCAATACCCGCTTCACTCTGGAAATCCTGGGCCGCTCCCCGGCAGAAGCCCTCGACTATGCCAAAGCCCTAGGGATCCCGGAGATTTTGTGGGTGCAGGGGGACGGCAGCTATCACAGTACGGCTGTGGTTTAGGGGATGCAGGCTTTTGATCTGACGACGTTGCGGGCGGTGCACGCGGATTTGCGGGCGGAGTGGCTGCCGGCCCGGTTGGAGACGTTGGTGCAAACGGATTTGTGGACTGTGCATCTGGGGCTGCGCACCCTCAGCCGCCGGGGCTGGATGACGGTCTGCTGGCACCCCCAGGTAGCCCGCCTCCATCTGGGATCCCCGCCTGGGAAGGGGGGTGAGGTGTTTCAGTTCGCCCAAGCCCTGCAGCGGTTGAGGGGGCTGGCGCTGGTGGCGATGGTGCAGCCGGATCCCTGGGAGCGGGTGCTGGAATGGCAGTGGGCGGCGCGACCAGGGGGGGAGGTGCAGTGGCGCTTGATCCTGGAAATCATGGGCAAGTACAGCAATGCCATCCTGGTGGATCCCCAGGGGCTGATCGTGGCCTGTGGTCATGGGGTGAGCGAACGGCAATCCCGCCTGCGACCGGTGCAAGTGGGGATCCCCTACACAGAGCCACCGCCCCTGCTGGGGGCTATCCCTACGCTGGAGGAAAGCTTGGCGGCCTGGCAGGAACGACTGCAGGCCATCCCTGGCCCTTGGGGATCCCGGCTCTTGAAGACCTATCGGGGGGTGAGTCCTAGTTTGGTGCAGCACTGGAGCCGCCAGACCGGGATCCCGGTGGAGCGGGGGGTGGAGCAGTTGCTGCCGGGGGAGTGGGAGCAGTTGTTTGAGCAGTGGCGGGCTTGGTTGGGGCGATTGCAGGGGGGTGAGTTTCTTCCTTGTCGCACGGAGGAGGGGTATTCACTGCTAGGCGGTGGGGATCCCCAGCCGTTGCATGGGTTATTGGAGGGGTATTACGAGGGGTGGCGGCAGGGGCAGATTTTTCAGCAGCAGCGGCAGAGTTTGGGGCAGAAGCTGCGCCAGACCTTGGCAAAACGGCAGCAGCGGCGGCAGGAGTTTTTGGCGATGCTCCAGGAAGCCGAGCAAGCGGAGCAGTATCGTTATTGGGCGGATCTGCTCATGGCCCATGCTCACCAGGATAGGGTTGGTCTGGAGACAATTACCTTGGCGGATTTTGCCAGTGGCGATCCCGTTGAGATTCCCCTGCAGCCAGACAAAAGCTTGATCGGCAACGCCGAACTCTACTACAAACGCTGTCGCAAGGGCAAACGGGCCCGCCAACACCTGCAACCCCTCCTCGCAGCCCTCGAACAAGAAATCACCTATCTGGAGAGCGTCGAGCTGCTCCTAGCAGATCTCGATAGCTACCGGGATCCCCAAGACCTCGAGACTTTACAGGAGTTAGAGCAGGAGCTGAGTCAGCAGGGGTATGGGTCTGGGGTCAGCCGTTCCAGCCCCCCTCCCCTCCCTTTTCGGCAATTTCACACCCCCCAAGGGATCCCGATTTGGGTGGGGCGCAGCAACCGGCACAACGATCAGTTGACCTTTCGCCATGCTCAGCGGCATCACTGGTGGTTTCATGCCCAGGAGATTCCTGGGAGCCACGTGGTTTTGGGGTTGCAGCCGGGTCAGGTGGCGGAGGCGGAGGACTTGCAGATTGCCGCCGACTTGGCCGCCTATTTTAGCCGTGCTCGCCATAGCCAGCATGTCCCCGTTGTCTATACCCGTCCCTATCACGTCCGCAAGCCCAAGGGATCCCCACCTGGGACGGTGATTTACGAGCAGGAGCAGGTGATCTGGGCCTCCCCCGGTCACCCTCGTTTGCGGGGGATTTTGGCACAGGAGGATCAATTACCGATGGGGCGAGTTTCCAGCGTCCAGGCGAAGTAGAAGCGAGAAGCAATGGTTTCCCGGCGGGTGACCTGCCAGCCCAACTGCCGCAGGTGCTGGACCAACACTTGTTCCCGGTGTTGGTAGGCGCGGGTGGTTTTGCTTGCCCCCGGGAACAACTGTCCCACCTTCTTGAGCAGATTCAACAGGGGGGTTTGGGGGGCAAAACTAAAAATCAACCGCTCCCGAGCTAGCCCCGCCAAATGGCTCAGCATCCCCAAGGCATCCGCTTCCGGATAGTGGATCAGCACATCCAAACACACCACCACATCGTAGCTGCCCTCAATCCCCTCCAGATCCTGCACCGCAAAACGGGGATTCTCCAGGGATCCCAGCAGTTGTTGTTGTCGTCTTTGGGCTTCAGCCACCATGGCTTCCGACAGGTCACTGGCAAACACCGGGATGCCGCGCTGGGCCAAAGGTAGGCTGAGGCTGCCTACTCCGCAGCCGGCATCGCAGACCGTTTGGGTTGGGGACAGATCTGCCAGCCAGTCCAGCACCCGTTGAATGGTGCGTTCATGGCCTTGGCGAATATCTTGTTGGACTAGATTCACCTGCTCCTGGCCATAGATACGTCGCCAGCGCTCAAACCCCGTCGTATTGAAATACTCCCGCACCACCTGTTTTTCGCTCAACGGCACCATCCCCACCCACCAGAGCTCATCATAACCCCTCCCGGCGGCCCTACCTGAGGCCAGAGGTTCTTTGGGGGCCGGCAGATGGCAAGATAGTGGTTATTCAGTTCTCGACTGAGTACTGTAGCCACGCCAGCAGTTTCCCCGTACCGATTGTGACAACCGTGAGTTTGGCAAAAACAAACATCACAACGGTAGAGCTCCGCCAAGTCCTCAAGACCGTCCCCTGCCCATGATCGATCCCTACACCCAACTGCTGCGGCCCCTGCTGTTCCGGGGGGATCCGGAGCTGGTGCATGCCCTTAGCCTAGGTTTAGCCGCTCGCATCAGCAGTTCTGGCCTGTTACTGGAGCAGGTGCGCAAGTTATACAAACTGCCACCCACGGAAAGGATGGAACAAAACCTATGGGGATTACCTTTCTCCCACCCCCTAGGTCTAGCCGCAGGCTTTGACAAAAACGGTCAGGGGATCCCGTTGTGGGCAGCTTTGGGTTTAGCTTTTGTGGAGATCGGTACGGTTACGGCCCAGCCCCAACCCGGCAATCCCCGCCCACGGCTATTTCGTCTGCCTCGGGACCAGGCCATCCTCAACTCCCTAGGATTCAACAACTGGGGAGCGCAGGTGGTGGCAGAGCACCTGCGGCATCAGCCCCGCTCCATTCCCCTCGGGATCAACCTGGGCAAATCCAAGGTCACCCCCCTAGAGCAGGCAGCGGCGGATTATCTGCACAGTTGGCAGCAACTCTACCCCTGGGGGGACTATTTTGTGATCAATGTCAGCTCCCCCAACACCGTTGGCCTAAGGCAACTGCAAGAAAAACAACATCTGCAAACCCTCGTCACCGCCCTACAGTCCCACAACCCCCAAAACAAACCAATCCTGGTCAAAATTGCCCCCGATCTCAGTTGGCAGCAGCTCGACCAGATCTTAGAAGTTGTCCAGGACAACCACCTAGCCGGCATTATTGCCACCAACACCACCCTCAGCCGCGACCACCTCACCACCCCCGGCTTCACCCACATCCCCGGTGGCATCAGTGGTCAACCCCTGCGCCAGCGCTCCACCCAAATCATTCGCTACCTCTACCAACACAGCCAAGGACAAATCCCCATCATCGGCGTCGGCGGTATCAATAGCGCCCAAGCCGCCTGGGAAAAATTAGCCGCCGGCGCCAGCCTCCTGCAACTTTACACCGGCCTGGTCTACCACGGCCCCGCCCTCATCCCCCGCCTCCTGCACACCCTCCACCACGCCCTCCACCACGCCCAAATCCCCCACCTCAAATACCTGATCGGCTCCGGGATCCCCTATGAAACTGCGGGAGAATCCGCAGCCATAGCTCGATGAGAATGTCACAATGCAAGCAGTCACGGATCACCCCTATGGGAAAACCCTTTGGTTGGCTCCTGATGCTATGGAGTGTGCCGGTGATGGCGCAAGGGCTACCGCCGATCCCCACCATCCCTCAGTTCAGTCCCCTTCCCAGCCCTAGCCCTCCACCCCCTCCTGTTCTTCCTTCCCCCTCACCCTCCCCCAGCCCCCAGCCCCAAGTACTAGCCCCCCCTACCCCCGCCACCGCCGTCCCCATCGGCAGCGACCTGCGCCAACTAGTACAGTTGTTTATCAACGAATCCCTCCAAGCCGGCAACAACCCCGAAGCCGTCAACTACAACGCCCTCTACGAACAACTCCTCGCCAAACGCTTTGGGGATCCCCGGCCGGCAGCGGTGACCGAATATGAACTGATCCAGAGCCTTTTGGAGCGCTACGGCGAGAAAGGGGACCGCCTCCTCACCCCTGCCGAGTTCAACGAGCTCTTGAATCGTCCCCGTCCCCCCATTGGTCCTGAGCAGCCCCAGCCGGGGGTATTGCTGTTGCGGGTGCCGGAGATCACCCCCAATACCCCCCTCGAGTTGCGGGAAATCCTACGCACCCAGGACAGCAGCCGTGGGATTATCTTGGATTTACGCGGGGCGACCGGCTACGATCCCCAGGTGCTAGCGGCCACCGCTCGTCTCTTTTTGCCCCCCACCATTCAACCCCTGCTGATCACCACCGACCGTTTCGGCCAGCCTACCCCCTGGAACGACAGCCAAGTTCCCCTAGCTGCCGACCGACCCCTGATTGTCTTGGTAGACAGCCAGACTCAGCAGGGAGCAGTGCTCCTAGCAGCTCAACTCGGCCTGAGCGGCAACACCCAAATCCTCGGCGAACCCACCCAAGGGACCGAGTTTCAACGCAAATTTTTTGTCCTGCCCTCCGGAGCCGCCGTCGAGCTGACCATTGCCCGCTGGCAAACCGGGGATGGCCGTTCCCTCAGCGAAGGACTCGTCCCCTTGCAAACCTTGAGCGGGGATCCCATGACCTGGCTGGGGACTGCCGTCAGTCGTTTACAGGGACAGGTGCTCGAGCCGGGGGGGCGGCGGCCGACGATTTTTCCTACTGAGGGGCGGATTGGTCGCTTTGCTCTGGGTTTAGACCTACGGGAGATCCAAGGGGGTGCCTTAGGCAACGTGGACAACATCAGTGCCGCTTCCGGAGCCAATGTGTTTCAGCCCAATAGCGACCTGCGGATTTTCTACATCCAGGACTATGTTTTGTTCGGCTATCGTCCGGCCTCCGTGTTGCGGAGTTTTTTTGCCAATCGCATCTATCATTTTGGCGCCGATGCCATGACCGCCGAAGGCATTGGCATTGGTGCCAGCTACGAACAGGTGGTCCAAACCTATGGGCGTTTTGGGGAAAATGGTTTCCATGAAACTAAGCCTTTTCCCGTGGGCAGCCGCGACTACGGGCGCACCGACCGCTACTACATCAACTACGAAGCCCTAGGTCTGAGCTTTGTTTTGGACAGCAGCAGCCATCGGGTGATCGGCATTGGTCTGTACAAAGCCGGTTACTAGTGCTGCCGGAACCAGTCCCAAGCCGTAGCAATTATCGTCTCCAACTCCCCATACTGCTGTTGCCAACCCAAAACCTGACAGGCCCGATCCGCCTGTCCAATCAACATTCCCACATCCCCAGGGCGACGGGGGTGGTACTGCACCGGCACCGGCTTGCCGATCACCCGCTCCGCCGTCGTGATCACTTCCTTCACCGAATAGCCGCGACTGTTACTGAGATTAAAAGCATCCGAAGGTTGACCCGCCAAAAGATAGCGCAACGCCAACACATGGGCATTGGCCAGATCCGTCACATGGATAAAATCCCGCACACAACTGCCATCGGGGGTATCGTAGTCCGTCCCATACACCGCAATCGCCGGGATCCGACCTAGGGCTGCCCTGAGCACATTGGGAATCAGGTGGGTTTCCGGGTCATGCACCTCACCAATTTCCCCATCCGGATCGGCCCCAGCCGCATTGAAATAGCGCAGCGACACCGAGCGCAACCCATGGCTAGCCTCACAGGAGCGCAGCATCATCTCCGTCGTTGCCTTGCTGATGCCGTAGGGATGGATGGGCAACAACGGGTGATCCTCCGGGATCGGCAGCCGCTGCGGATGCCCATACACCGTACAGGTACTGGAAAACACCAGATTCTCAATGCCACAGGCCGCCGCCACCTCAATCAAACTCAAGGACCCCGCCACATTATTGCGGTAGTAAAGCAGCGGGTGCTGAACCGACTCAGCCACGTAGGCATAGGCAGCAAAATGGAGGATGGCAATTGGCTCGTGAGCACAAATCACCTGCCGCAAACGTTCGGGATCACCAATATCACCGATTTCCAAAGGTCCCCAGCGGACTGCCTCTTGGTGGCCACGGCTGAGGTTATCGTAGCTGACCGGCGTGAAGCCAGCAGCAGCCAGAGCCTTACAGGTATGGCTACCCACATAGCCAGCCCCCCCTGTGACCAGTACGCAACTCATCCGTCAGCACCCTGTCCACTTCCCTCAGGGTACACCATTAAAATCAACTTATAATCCCAGCAGCTCCAGCATCCCCCTGGCATAACTCTATGATTTCCTTAGCAATTCCCACTTACAACAGTGCCGAATTTGCTCTCCGCTCCTTTGAACAAGTTTTGCAAGACGAGCGAATCACTGAAATTGTTATCTGTGACGATGCCTCCGCCGATTTTGCAGCCCTAGCCGAACAAATCCACCAACTCAACTCCCCCAAAATCAAACTCTATCACAATAACACGAATCTCAAAGCCTTTCGCAACAAAAATAAAGTTGTTTCCCTCTGTGGTTGTGAGTGGGTTATTCTGCTTGACTCCGATAATATCATCGACCCCAGCTACATTGATGCCTGGCTGCAAGAACAACCCTGGGATCCCCAGACGTTATATTTGCCGGATTTTGCCAAACCTTGGTTTGATTATCGGCTATTGTCGGGTCAGCGCCTAGGGATTGAGGATGTTGCCTTACTATTTATGACTGAGCCACCACCCCTACCGGCGGGGATCAACGGCAACCTATGGGGATGTTTGTTTAACGGTGGCAATTTTGCTTTTCATCGGGATCACTACTTAAGCACCCATGCTAAACATGTACAAATTCAAGCTTTAGTACCTGAGCCCTATGGTGTTGATGTTTGGAACTTTATTATTCTCTGGCTGAAGAGAGGATTTATGCTCAAAATTGTACCAGGGATGACCTATCAACATACCCTCAGGCCAAGTTCTTGGAGTAGTGTTCTTGTGGATCAGAAAAACCAAGCCGGCAATCAACTAGGTGAAATCCTCCTTGACAGTTCAATTGTTATCACATAGAGTTGCTCCCCCTTTGGGAGAGGGGCCGGTACATTTTTTTGAGCCAGGTTGAGACATTTACGGCTGCTCAAAGGGCTGGCAGTTCCCCCCTAACCCCGTCACAATCGCACAGGTATTGCTGACCATCATCCCCACATAGGTAGCCCCAGGACTGCCCGGGGATCCCAAAGAGTCGCTGTAGAGGGGGGTTGGCCAGACCTGCACCTTGGCTTCCCGCGCCACCGTGGCAATCAGGGCCGGATTCAGGGTGGTCTCGGCAAAAATCGTCGGGATCCTGGCTTGGCGAATGGCCTGCACCAGCTGGGCAACGGTGCGGGCACTGGGCTGTTCTTCGGTGCTGATGCCGATCAACGTGCCCAAAATCGGGATCCCGTAGGCTTGGCTGTAGTACTGAAAGGCATCGTGGGTGGTGACCAAAAGCCGTTGGGAAGGGGGGATAGTTTGGATTTGCCGGGGGATCCACTCGTGGAGGGCCTGCAATTGCTTGCGATAGGCTTGGGTATTGGCCTGGATTCCGGCTTGGGCAGCGGGGGGCAGCAAGGTCTGCAGCTTGTCGCTGATCACCTGCACCATTTGCTGGCTGAGACTGACATTCCCCCACAGATGGGGATCGGCCACCGGCGGGTTCAGAATCTTTTCCCCCACCGCCACATGGGGACGGGAACTGAGCTGCACCATCTTCAGGATCCCCGGTTCCAGATTGTGACCGTGGGTGAGGATCAGATCGGCCTCAGCCATGAGGCGACTATCCCGCGGCGTCGGCTCATAAAGATGGGGGTCATCCCCCGGCTGCAACAAACTCACCACCCGAATCGGGGATCCCTGGGCCAAAGTGCTGGTCCAATCCGCCAGGATTGTACTGCTGACCACCACCAGCGGCTCCGCTAGCGCCCCTGACCCTAGCCCCAACCACACCAACATCCCCAGCCACCACTGCCTCATCTCCCATCCCCCTACCTCTGGATTTCATAATCTTTTCATAGTTATTTCATAATTATCCGAAAGGGTCAAGGGGTTAGGATCGATAGGGATGGGGGCGGGAGAGGCTGATGGCGGTTTTGGTAGCAGAGGATGACGGGTTATATCGGCAGCATGTGCAGCAGCTGATTGAGGAGCGTTTGCCGGGATATGCTCCGGTTTACACGGCGGCAACGGGGGAGGAGGCGATGGAGATCTTTCGCCGCCAGCCCTTGAGTTGTTTGTTATTGGACATTCGCATGCCGGGCATCACGGGCATTGAGGTAGCGCGGCGGGTGTGGGGGGAGCAGCCGACCACGCGGATTATTTTTTGGTCCCATTTTGCTGACGAAGTCTATGTGCGGGAGTTACACAAAATTGTTCCCCCCCAGACGGTGTACGGGTACTTATTGAAAAATTGCAGCGACGAAAAGCTAGTCAATGCCATTGAATCGGTGGTAGCAGAGGAACAATGTGTAATTGACCGGGAGATTCGCGGGGTGGGGTTCCGTTCCCAAAACAAGGTGACCGGCTTGAGCGATGGGGAGTACGAAGTTTTGATTGATATTGCCCTGGGGTTGACGGATCAGGCGATTGCCGCACGGCGGTTTTTATCCCGGCGGGGGGTGACCAATCGCCTGCGCAACCTCTACGACAAACTCGAAGTCAACCACGACCAGATCGAAAGTGAAGATTGGGGCACAACCTTCAGCCTCAGATCCCGGGCGATTCGGCTGGCCTTTCAGCGGGGACTGCTCAACAGCGACCTCCTCGACGAAGAAGAAAAACACCTGAATCAGTGGTTGAGTCGCTACCGCCTCGAACCTTTAGATTGATCCCTAGCGCAATCCCTGCAAATCCTCTATAATGAAAATTCTGTGCTTTTTGGTAGACAGTTACGAGGAGGGGCGGCGATGACTACCCTGGCTGCTGGGGAGTTTCCCATCTGTCGGTTTATTCTGCAGCACTACCATAATTTTAATGCCCGGGCCCTGCGCAATGCCTTTGTTGCCTATTGGCAGCATATTGCCCGGGGCGGCAAGATGTTTTGGACCCTGGCGGGGGCGATGTCTTCGGCACAGCTGGGGATTTCTCTGGCCCCGGCCATCCGAGCCGGCTTGATCCACGGTATTTCCACCACGGGCGCCAATTTGGAAGAATCCCTATTTCGCCTGGTGGCCCACGACAGCTACCGGGATTTCCCCGACTACCGCTACTTCACCAAAGAAGACGATACCCGGATTTTGCAAGCTGGCATGCGCCGGGTCACCGACACCAGCATCCCCGAAGAGGAAGCCTTCCGAGCTGTCGAGCACATTATGGTGCCCCTCTGGCAAGCCGCCGCCGCTGAGGGCCGCCGCCACTTTTGGCATGAATATTTCTATGACCTGGTGCAGCGCCTAGAACCCCAACAGTTCAGCGGGGATCCCGAGCAGTGTTGGTTGTTGGCGGCTCAGGAGATGGATTTGCCCCTATTGGTGCCGGGCTATGAAGATTCCACCTTTGGCAATATCTTTGCTTCCTATGTCAAGACAGGGGCTTTTCCCGCCAGCATTGCCAAGTCCGGGATTGAGTATATGGTTGCCTTTTATGACCAGTATCAAGCCTTGGCGGCGGGGGCTGGGGTGGGGTTTTTCCAAATTGGCGGCGGTATTGCCGGGGATTTTCCCATCTGTGTGGTGCCCTCTTTGAAGCACGACCTGAATCAGGATGCTCCCCCTTGGGCCTACTTCTGTCAGATCTCCGATTCCACCACCTCCTACGGCTCCTACTCCGGCGCCACCCCCAATGAAAAAATCACCTGGGACAAACTCACCCAAGATACCCCCATGTTTGTGATTGAATCCGATGCCACCATCGTTGCGCCTTTGATCCTCACCGCCCTGCTGGAGTGCCAGCGGGATCCCGTACAGGCGCAGGTATTGTTTAAGGAATATGGGGTGGCTAGCTGAATTGGTGGATCCAGGTGACTGTCCAATCGAGGAGGGTTTGGACCGTTTCCAGGTCTTCCGCCTCGCAGTAGAGGCGGAGTAGGGGTTCGGTGCCGCTGCCGCGGAGCATCAGCCACCCCTGTCCTGCCAGCCAAAACTTGTAGCCATCCCGGTGGTCAACGCCGACCACTGCTCGTTCCCCAATTCGGCTCAGGGGCTGCTGCTGCAACACCGCCAGGACCCGTTGTTGCTGCTGGGGATCCCGCAGGTGCAGGTCGCGGCGCAGGTAGACGGACTGGAACCCCATTTCCCGTTGCAGGTTTTGGTAGAGGTGGGAGAGGTCTTGTCCGGTCATGGCTACTGCTTCTAGAAGCAGCAGTGCCGAGAGCATGGCATCTCGTTCTGGCATGTGGTTGGCATAGCCGATCCCGCCTGATTCTTCTCCCCCTAGCAGTACTTGGGTTTGCAGCATCCGTTCGGCGATGTATTTGAAGCCGATGGGGGTTTCCGTCACAGGTAGCCCCAAGTGCTGGGCGAGTCGGTCAATCAACTGGGAGCCACTGACCGTTTTGACGATTTCGCCGCTTTTGCCCCGGCGCCGGTACAGATGGTCAATCAAAATGGGGATCAAAATCTGGGGGCTGAGGAAATTCCCTTGTCCATCAATCGCCGCAATCCGATCCCCATCCCCATCAAACACCACCCCCACCTTCAGGGGTGCCGGGTCCTGAGCAATCACCGCCATCGTCGTGGCAAGCTGGGGTGGCAGTGGTTCCGGGGCCATCCCCCCAAACAAGGGATCCCGATCATCTCGCAGGCCGATAATGCGTTTCTTCAGCAGCATTCCCATGCCCCCTCCTGCCGAGCCGTGCATAGCATCTGCCCACATTGTTGCCGGCGAAGCCAGGATCGTCCGCAGATCCACCTGACTGGCCAGTTGCTGCAAATAGGAGGGCCAGGGATCGAGACGATGGGGATCCCGGCTGGGGCCTGATTGGGGGGTTATGTGGTGGAGTGCTTGTTCGATTTGGCGGGTGACCTCCGGGGGGACCGAACCGCCGAACCCGCCCTTGACCTTAATGCCGAGGTATTGGGGTGGATTATGGCTAGCGGTCAGCACCAGTGCCCCATGGCAGCCCAACTGCTTGGCTGCCCAACTGAAAGCTGGGGTTGGGGCTGCCACTGCCGCCAGAATCACCGGGATCCCCAACTGACTGACCGTGGTGGCGGCGTGGTGGGCGAACTCCTCTGCCAGGAAGCGGTGGTCGTAGCCGATGACGATTCCTTCTCCTGGGTAGGTAGTTTGGAGTACCCGAGCGCTGGCTTGGGCTACCCGGGCCACATTGGCAAACGTGAATTCATCGGCAATCACCGCCCGCCAGCCATCCGTGCCAAACTTGATGCCCATGGCTTTTCCTCCGCTTCTAGGGACTATTGTCCATCCAAATTAGTTGTAAAGAAACATGAAGAGGATTGTGGATTTTAGCGCGGCTTGGCAGGGAGAGCTTGTGGGGGTTTGGGGGTAATCTTTAGAGATTTTTTAGAAAGAATGGTGGAATTGGCACGATTTTCCTGCTAGGATGGCTGCTATCGCAGCAGGTAAGGATTTTTGCTTTTGGCTTCGTAGGTCATTAACTTTTGTTAAGCACAATCTCCGTACACTGGCGCGAGTGCACCTTGAAAACCGCATAGGCACTGGTTTCCCAGGGGGTAGGGTTTCCCACCCTCTTTTCCCCGCAAGGGGACGGAAACTCCGGTCTCCTTATCCCTCCACTCAATCCATATACAAGCCT
>JAUQVP010000032.1:0-26562 GCA_039794745.1 Thermostichales cyanobacterium HHBFW_bins_127
CCACAATGGTGAAGCTCCATTCGGCAAAGCTGGTGTTGCCGTTGATGTCGGCAATTTGAACCCGCACACTGACGGGGCGGTTCAAGGGCAAAGGACGAGCCGGGGTGTAGCTAAACCCTTGGCGGCTAATCTGGGCCTGGTTGGTGACGTTTTGGTTGTTGATCAACAGATTAAAGCTGTTCAGATCGATGCCCTGCTCATCCTGAAAACGGGCGCTAATCTGGGGCTGCCGACTGTTCACCACACTCTGATTGGCCGGGGTAAAACCACTAATACTGGGAAAACTGCTGTCCTGCGGGATCCCAAGGCGCACGGTCTGGGGCAATTGGGCAACTGTGGTCAGACCATTGGCTTCCAAACGCGCTTCAATCACCGCTGCCGTAGCCCGATCCTGGGTGCGGATGGTGTAGCTGCCTTCGTACTGACCAGGACGGGTCTCTGTCATCGGGATCCCTTCCACAACCCCGGTAATGCTGAAGCTGGCCCGGGATCCCGGGGTACCGAGCAGGATCAGATCGAGGGTCGTGCCGGGGCGGAGGGCGTTGAGGTCGCTGCGGGTGAGCAGGTCACGGATTTGGGGGGGGGTGGCGGGGGCTTCTAAGGGGGGGGTGGGGGCGGGCAGGGGCTCGACGGGGAGGGTGGCGGCACCGGGGATGACAGCACCGGGGGGCACAGCCAAAGCAGGTAGGCGGCCAGCTTTGCTTAGGGCCAGTTGGGTCAGGGCAGCCACTTCCCCACGGGTGGCAACCCGGGCAGCATTGATCAGGGTGGGGTTGGGATAGAGGACAATCAAGCCAGCTTGGGTCGCAGCGGCAACGCTAGGGCGAGCAAAATTGGGAATGGATTGGTTGTCGCTGTAGATGGCAAGGATTGTTTCCACTTGATTGGGATCGATGGCCGGGACCCCAGCAGCCCGGGTGAGGACGGTGATGGCCTGGGCGCGGGTGAGGTTGTCGTTGGGGCGAAAGGTGCCATCGGGAAAACCAGAAATCAATCCCGCCCCCGCCGCCGCATTGATCGCCGGGGCAGCCCAGCCCGGGATCGGGTCGCTAAACTGCCGCGGGGGTACATTGGTGTCGAGCCCAAAGGCACGGGTAATAATGGCCGCAAACTGAGCCCGGGTGACGGAATCGTTGGGACGAAACGTCCCATCCGGAAAACCCCCCAAAATCTGCTGGTCAGCCAGTTGCTGAATGTAAGGAGCAGCCCAGTACCCACCAATGTCCGTCAGGCGCGCCACCGCCACCGTAGCCCAACCCACCGACAGCACCACACCACCCAACAACCCTAAACCCAGCTTCATACCCATCGTCAATTCCGACTATTCACAACTATCGCACGACCACTAACCCCCAAAGACGTGCGGGATCCCGGAAAGTTTCTGGCACAATGGAAAAGAATCTGTTGCCTAGGCTACATGAGTTTTGCTGCTAATCCCCTGCTCGAGCAGATCCGTAGCATCGATAACCAGCTTTCTAAGCGACCTTTGGCCCTTGATCCTCTCGGCTATGTCCTGATCTATGTGGATCGGGAACAGCAGCTTTTGGGGGTGAAGGTGTTCTCCACCGTCATCAACGAACAAGGACTGGCAACCGACCCCGCCACCGGCAAGGTCATCCCCGCTAGAGGTCCCGTCCAACGGGATCCCATTCGCACCTACACTGGCCGCACTGCCAAGGAAGTCTGCGTAGCCATGTTTGAGCAGGGGGATCCCTGTTTATCCCAGTTGAGTCATGCCGCCTATGTGGGGCGGGAGTTGCAGCGGGCGGAGTTTGCCCTCTGCTACGGTCTGGAGTATGTCCAGGATTAGGACTCAGCGGCTGTAGGAAGAACCGCGGTATTCCGAGCGGGGATTGAGCCGATCCTGGTAGCGATAAATAATGTCAATCGTCCGCCGTACCTCCGCCGGAAAAATCACCACCAAATCCCCCGGCTGGGCATGATCCAAAGCCGTCTCAATCGCCTCCACCTCACTCAAAATCGTCTGCAACCGCCCCCCCTGCTGCTGCTCCCATCCCTCCCGAATCAAAGCCGCCACCACCCCGGGATCCCGACCGCGGCGGTCATCGTCTTCCTTGACAATGGCTTCATCGAACATCTGCGCCGATAACACCCCCAGTTCCCGTAAGTCTTGATCCCGCCGATCCCCGGGGCCACCGATCACCCCAATTTTGCGGCGACATTCCCAGGATTTGAGGGTGGCTTGAATCGCCTCATAGCCGGCGGCATTGTGGGCATAGTCCACCAACACCTGAAACGACCCCACATCAAACAGGTTCAACCGCCCGGGGGTCTGAGCCACGGAACTGGTAAAAGTACCTAGGGCCACCCGCATATCATCAATGGAAACCCCATGCAAAAACGTCGCCAGGGTTGCAGCCAAAGCATTTTGGATCATAAAGGTGGCCTTGCCCATCAAAGTCAAGGGGATGTTGGTGACCTTTTCCACCCGCAAGGTCCAGCCCCGCTTCAAAATCGAGATGTATCCCTCCTCATAGACCGCCGCCACTCCCCCCTGGGCAATGTGCTCCTTCACCAGGGGATTGTCAGGATTCATGCTGAAATAGGCCACCTGACACTTGACCTTCTCCGCCATCTTGGCAACCAAGGCATCATCGGCATTGAGAATGGCATAGCCCTGGGGCTGCACCGCTTCCACCACCACCGATTTCACCCGCGCCAAGTCCTCCAGGGTATTCACATCCCCCAACCCCAAATGATCGGAGGTAACGTTCAAAACAATGCCAATGTCACAGGTGGGAAAACCCATCCCCGCCCGCAAAATCCCCCCCCGAGCTGTCTCCAACACCGCCACCTCCACCGTGGGATCCCGCAGCACAATCTGGGCGCTGTAGGGGCCCGTCATGTCCCCCTTGGCAATTTGGTGGTTTTGGATATAGACGCCGTCGGTGGTGGTAAAGCCCACCCGCTTGCCAACCCCCTTGAGAATATGGGCAATCAGACGGGTGGTGGTGGTTTTGCCGTTGGTGCCGGTGATGGCAAAAATGGGAATGCGACTGGGGGTACCCGGCGGAAACAGCATATTCATCACCGGCTCAGCCACGTTGCGGGCAATGCCTTCGCTCGGGGCTAGGTGCATGCGAAACCCCGGTGAGGCATTCACCTCCACAATCGCTCCCCCCGTCTCCGTCACCGGCACGGTAATATCGGTGCAGATCAGGTCGATCCCCGCCACGTCCAAGCCGATAATCTGAGCCGCCCGCTCGGCAATAAAGGCATTGTAGGGATGGACAATGTCGGTGCAATCCACCGCACTCCCCCCCTGGCTGATGTTGGCGGTGGATTTCAAGGGGCAACGCTCCCCAGCGGGCAAAACTGTATCCAGCGTGTAGCCCTTGCGCTCCAGGATCTGCAGGGTACTGTCGTCAATACTGATCAGGGTCAAAACGTTCTCGTGCCCATACCCCCGCCGCGGATCCCGATTCAGTTCTTCGATCAATTCTTCGATGGTGGAGCGCCCGTCGCCAACCACATGGGCTGGGATGCGTTTGGCAGCAGCGATCAACTTGTTGTTGACCACCAAAAGGCGGTAGTCGTCCCCCACCACAAACTTTTCCACCAGCACATCATCGGAAATCTGGCGCGCCACTTCAAAGGCATCAATGGCGTCTTCCAAACTGGTAATGTTGACGGTAATCCCCCGCCCATGGTTGGCATTCAGGGGCTTAATCACCACCGGAAAGCCCCCCACATCCGCAATCACACTGGCCAAATCATCCACATAGCGAATGGTGTAGCCAACCGGTACCGGGATCCCCATGTCCTTGAGCAGTTCTTTGGTGGCTTTTTTATCCGCTGCCAGTTCCGTGGCAATGATGCTGGTTTTTTCCGTGGTGGTGGCTTGCAGGCGCTTTTGGTGAATACCGTAGCCCAACTGCACCAGAGAATTGTCGTTGAGGCGCAAATGGGGGATCCCCCGCAGGGTAGCTTCATCGATCAACGATTGGGTGCTAGGGCCAAAGCGGACCTTTTCCCGGATTTCCCGCAGCTCTTGGATGTCTAGTTCCAGATCCCGGCGATAGGATTCCCCATCGACTAGGGCTTGACAGAGATAGACCGCCGCCTTGCCAGCAAACCGCCCCGCCTCCGCCTCCTTGTACTCAAACACCACGTTGTAAACCCCAGGGGTGCTGGTTTCCCGGGTGCGACCAAAATCACAGGGCATCCCCGCCATGGTCTGCAACTCCAGGGCCACATGCTCCACCACATGCCCCATCCAGGTGCCCTCTTCCACCCGCTGCAAAAATCCCCCATAGCAATCCCGGGAGCAATGGTGCTCCCACAGCCCCGGCAACAGACTTTCCAAACGCTCCCGAAACCCCGGGATCGTATTGGTGGGGCGATCCCGCAGATCTTCTAGGTCAAGACGCATTTGGATCAACTGCTGGCGGCGGATGCTCCAGATATTGGGACCGTTGAGGACTCGCAGGGATTGAATACGCATAGGATTCAGGAAAACCAGCTAGTTGATCTAGGATGGCTGTTGGCTGGGCACAGGACTGTGTTAACGGTTACCAACTGCCGGGCAATTTAGGCTAAATGAAAGCGATGACCGGCGGTGAGAAAATGCAGCCGCACTCCCTCAATATTGTAGGGTTTATCGCTGGGGATCTGATGGACGTTAGAGACCACCTCCCGCCCATCAATGACGGTGACGCTGCCACTCCCCAACACTTCTAGGGTGTTGTCCGCATGGATCACAGCGGCGGTATTCTCGTCAATGCCTATCCCCCAACACTGGGGATGATAGGCAACGGCAGTAATCAGTCGGGCTAAACGATTGCGGTTGTGGAAATGCTGATCAATCAATAAATGGGGCAAGATCCCCAACCCCCGCTTGACGGTAACGATGCCAGGGGTGGGCGATTCACCGCTGTAGCCGCGGGCAATCATCTGCATCCCCAAAGCGGAAGCCCCAGCACTGGTGCCGGCAATCACTGTCTGCCCCTGCAAACACTGCTGCCGCATCACATGCATCAGATCCGTGTGCCCCAACACCTCCGCCAAACGCTCCTGATCCCCCCCGGTGAAAAAAACCCCGCTGCTCTGCTGGATAATCTCCAAAGCCGCCGGATTGCGAGATTCAATCGGGTTGCGAATGTCCAGCACCCACACCTGGGCCGCCCCCATTTCCCGAAATAAGCGCTGGTACAAAGCCCCCAATACCTCCGGGATCCCGGAAGCGGCGGGCACAATGGTCACGCGGGCTTGGCAGCCGCCGGCGCGGTTGATGAAATCCCGCAGGATCAGTTTGTCGTTTTCTTTGTCTTCGGCGCCGCCGACGGCAATCACATCGGCCCGGGAGGCGATAGGGCGACGGGCAGCCAAAAGTTCTGGGTGGAGGCCCAGGGAGGAATGAGACACATCTGGCATGGTGGACGTTGAGAAGGAGTTGAGCGCCATGTTTCAGGCTCGGAACAGGACGTAAACCGGGCACTCGCTCAGAACATGGAAATGCACGGATGGTTCTATGGTAAGGGGTGGTGGTCAAAAAATGGACAGGCCCGATGAGTTTGAACTATCTACAGCAGCATCTGGGGGTATGGCAGGGTTGGTTTCGCAGCTACGATGCCCATGGACAACTGCTAGGGCAAAAAGCCAGTGAAATCAGCTTCCGGGAACTCGCCCCCCAAGTCTATGAACAGGTAAATCGCTACGGCTCCCAGTGCCAACGCTGGGTCTATCACAGTTTGGCGGCGGGCTTGAAGTTTTTTCCCGATGGCAGCTTTTCCAATGGCCAGATTCAACTTGCCCCCTTCAGCGGCTTTGCCGTGGAACAGGGCTTCCTCTGGCTCCACCACAAAGCCCGCCTCGTGCAACAATGGGACCCCCAAGGGCAGACCACGGGGTTCACCACCATCCTGGAGGGGCGCGGGCAACCAGCCCCCCAGGAACTCCCCCCCTGGGATGGCTCCGGTTTGTCCGGAACCTGGATAGGCACCAGCCTCACCTACCCCGCCGATGGCTGGCAACCGGAATCGGGATCCCTAAGGGTTACGGATTTGCAGTCTTGGTGGCAGACCCTCACCCCCGCAGGGGTGGTTCGGTGTTTTCCGGGGCAGCTTGTGGCCATCTATCCGGCGCGGTTGCCCATGCCCACCCTCACCCGCGAGCGACACTTTAGGCTGCAACTAGGCTGGCTGGCAACCCCCGAGCACTACCTGCACCTCTGTCGCTCCTACAATTCCCAGGGCACCTGGAGCCAAGTCAGCCTCTGGCATTTCCAACGCGAAAAAATCCCCGCTCCCGCAGGGATCCCCGTCTGATTGCAGGTGTTTTAGGCCGAAAGACTTGTGATTAGCCCAAACCGATTTGAGACAAGATGCCTTGCCCGGTCAACAACTCGGTAGCCACGCCAATCACAAAGCCCAACATGGCCAGACGACCGTTCCAGGTTTCCGCAAAAGCAGTAAACCCGAACTTCTTCTCTTGCTTGTCCATAACAACCCCCGTAACAAAACTCAACATTTCTACATTCACTATGGCTTTGGTTGGGGGAAGTGTCAAGAATGATTTCCGAGATCTTGCCAAAGATGAGGAATTAGTATCTCGGGGAGCTGATGGCTGAGGGCAACCACGGCCCCAATGACCACAATGGCTGGAGGAGCTAGATCCCCAGGACGACCCCCCGCCAGTAGGGATCCCAGGGTGGTGAGCAGGCGGCTTTGCTGGGGGGTGGTGCCCCAGCGCAGGATGGCCACGGGGGTCTCTGGGCTCAGGCCCCCCTCCACTAATTCCGCCACAATAAACTCCAAATGATGCACCCCCATGTAAATCACCAGGGTATCGACACAGGTCGCCAACCGGCGCCAGTTCACCCGCGGCTGGTACTTGCCCGCCCCCTCATGCCCCGTCACCAACAGCACCGACGAACTCCAGTCCCGATGGGTCACCGGGATCCCGGCATAGGCAGGCACCGCCAAACCGGCCGTAATCCCTGGCACCACTTCCACCGGGATCCCCGCTTGGACGAGGGCCAGCATTTCTTCCCCCCCCCGCCCAAACACAAAGGGATCCCCCCCTTTGAGGCGGACAATTTGTTGATAGTGGGGGGCTTTTTCGATTAATAGGGCGGTAATGTGCTCCTGGGGGAGGGTGTGTTGGTCTTTACTTTTGCCCACATAGATACGCTCTGCTTGGGGATGAATCAAAGCCAAAACCGCCTCACTCACCAAGGCATCGTAGACCACCAAATCACATTGACGCAGCAGCCGCTGTGCCTTCACCGTCAATAAATCGGGATCCCCAGGGCCAGCCCCAACCAGATAGACAACTCCCATGCCAACCTTCCCCTCCTAATCCGGTGAATATTAAGTGCTCTTCACATTCAGAAAAACCACGGATTCTTATGCTACACCAGGGCTGGCGGGCGGGGGAAAACCATGGTTTATCGCTACAGACGAGTGGAACGGGTGGGTTTTGGATCTCGGATGGGGAGTTCGCTGGTTTCAGTCTTTTTGGGAATTGTGCTTTTTCTGGGATCTTTTTGGGTTTTATTTTGGAATGAGGGGCGGGTCAATTTATCCCATGTGGCGGCAAGGGCAACGGCAATTCCGGCCACGGGTGCCCCAACGGTAGCGGTGGGCAGTTTGGTTTCCGTGAGTGGCCCGATTACCAGTACAGAACTTGTGGGAGATAATGCGTTTTTGCGCCCAGGGGCCTATATTGCCGTGAATCGCCAGGTGGAAATGTATGCCTGGGAGGAGCAAAAGAAAACTCGCACCCGGGAGGAATTCGGTGGCTCGGAAACCCGGGAGACAACCTACAGTTATCGTAAGGTGTGGACGGATCAGCCGCAGGATTCGAGTCGCTTTTATGCCAGACAGCAGCATTACAATCCCCCTATGCCGTTGAGGAGCCAGTTGTTTCGGGTTAACCAAGCCCAAGTGGGCAATTATGTCCTCAATCTAGCTAATCTCAATCTAGAAACCCCCACGCTTATTCCTCTCAGTTCCGCAACCATTGCCAATGGTTTGATTACTGACTCCTATATTTTTCAGGGGCGGGGATCCCTGCAGGCGCCGGAGATTGGGGATATCCGGGTTCAATATGCAGCGCTGAATAATGGCACGGAGGTAACCGTATTTGGGCGATTGGCCAGTGCCAACAGTTTGGATAGCTTTTTAGGGCCGCGAAATGTGAAGCTGTATCGGTTATTTGCGGCGGATCGAGAAACAGCTATTCAACGCATGAGTGTGGAGCATGATGTCCTGACTTGGGTTTTGCGTTTGATAGGGTTTTTGATGATGTGGATCGGCTCTAGCATGGTTTTTGAACCTTTGAATACTATGTTTAGTATTTTCCCTTTTTTGAGTGGTTTAAGTCGCTTTTTGACCAAGGGAATTACTTTGATTGTTTCTTTGGTGCTATCGAGTATTACGATTGTGGTGGGGATGGTGGCGCGCAATCCGGTTGTTTTGGGGATCTGTTTGGCGGTGGCAGGGTTTTTTATCCTGCGGCTGCTAGGTAAACGCCGGGCCAGCCCAGGTTCTGTCGGTTATGTCAGCTATGACGGGTAGCACAGGCCAAACCCCCCTCAAAAAGGTATTCTAGGATACACTCTCTTGGAAAGAGGGATGCCTAGGATGAAAACCTGGTTGAGAGGATAGGCTATGCAGGGATGGCGACGGCGAGATTTTTTGATCCAGTCTGGGGCGCTCATGGCCGGTATGGTGGCCGGTCGCGGTTGGGCCCAGGGCGCGCAGCTGAAGGTGGCTGGGATCTATACGGTGCCGATCGAACAGCAGTGGGTCAGCCGCATCCACAAGGCCCTGATGGCGGCCACCCAACGGGGGGATATTGAGTATCAGTGGTCGGAATCCGTCTCCAATACGGACTACCCGCGGGTGATGCGCCAGTATGCGGAGGCCGGCACCCAACTGATCGTGGGGGAAGTGTTTGGGGTGGAACGGGAAGCCCGGGCGGTGGCTAAGGACTATCCCAAGGTGAGCTTTTTGATGGGATCCAGCCTGAAGCCGGATCCGGCCCTGCCCAATTTTGCCGTCTTCGATAACTATATCCATGAGCCGTCCTATTTGACGGGGATGGTGGCGGGTGGACTAACCCAGTCGAAGCTGATCGGCATGGTGGGGGGCTACCCGATTCCGGAGGTGAATCGCTTGATGAATGCCTTTATGGCCGGGGCGAAGGAACTGCAGCCGGAGGTGAAGTTTTTGGTGACCTTTATCGGCAGTTGGTTTGACCCCCCTAAGGCGAAGGAAGCGGCGTTTGCCCAAATTGATGCCGGGGCCGATATTCTCTATGCGGAGCGGTTTGGGGTCTCGGATGCCGCTAAGGAACGGGGGATCCTGGCGATCGGCAATGTGATTGATACGCAGCCGGACTACCCGGATACGGTGGTGGTGAGCGCCCTCTGGCACATGGAACCAACCATTGACCGGGCGATCGAAGCGGTCAAGGCGGGCACTTTTAAGGCAGAAGATTACGGGGTCTACAGCATGATGAAGTACGGTGGCTCCAGTTTGTCCGATTGGGGTACCTTTGCTGACCGGGTGCCGGCGGAACTGAAGGCCAAGGTGATGCAACGTCAGGAGGAGATTTTGGCCGGATCGTTTGTGGTTGCCATTGATGACAATGAACCCAAGTCCACGGTCTGAGCTGGGGTCTGAGCTGGCGCTGCAGGTGCAAGGGATCAGCAAACGCTTCGGGGAGCTGCTGGCCAATGATCGCATCGATCTCACGGTAAAGGTGGGGGAGATTGTGGCCATTTTGGGGGAAAACGGGGCCGGCAAAACCACGCTGATGAATATCCTCTTCGGACACTACCTGCCAGACCAGGGACAGGTGCGGGTGTTCGGACAACCCCTGACCTTGGGATCCCCGGCGGCAGCGCTGGCGGCTGGGCTGGGGATGGTACATCAGCATGTGTTGCTGGCAGAGAATCTGTCGGTGCTGGACAATGTCATCCTGGGCACAGAACCTCTGTGGCAGCTCTGGTCGGCCCGTGCCCAAGCCCGCTCTAAGTTAATGCACCTGGCGACGGAACTGGGGCTGGACATCCCTGCCGATGCGCTGGTGGGATCTTTGTCGGTGGGGGAACGGCAACGGGTGGAGATTCTCAAGGTGCTCTACCGGGGGGCAAGGATTTTGATTTTGGATGAGCCGACGGCGGTGCTGACGCCTCCGGAGGTGGAGCAGTTGTTTGCTACCCTGCGGCGGATGGTGGAACGGGGGCTGTCGATTCTGCTGATTTCCCACAAGTTGCAGGAGGTGATGGCGGTCAGTGACCGGGTGGTGGTGCTGCGCCAAGGGCGGGTGGTGCTCTCGACCCCGACGGCCACCACCACGACCACGGCATTGGCCGCTGCCATGGTGGGACACCAAATCCCGGCTCTGGTCCGGGATCCCCAAGGGCGGGGGGAGGTGGTGTTGGAGTTGCAGGGGGTGTCCGGTGGGGGGTTGAGGGAGGTTTCGCTGCGGGTGCATCGGGGGGAAATTGTTGGGATTGCGGGGGTGGCGGGCAATGGGCAGACGGCTTTGGTGGATGTGCTCTGTGGTGGGCGGCGGCCAGAGCAGGGGGGGATGCGACTGGCCGGGCAGGTGCTGCGGTTCTGGACGCCCCAACTGCTGATCCAAAAGGGGGTGGCCCGCATTCCCGAAGACCGCCAAGGCACCGGGCTGATCGGCTCCCTGAGTCTCTGGGAGAATTGGCTGGGGGGACGCTACCGGGAACAGCCGTTTTGTCGCTGGGGGCTGCTGCGGCGCCAGGTGATTGAGCAACAGGCGGCGGCCGCTCTGGCCAGGTTTGAGGTGCGCGGCCACCAAGGGTCGGTGAGGGCACCGGCTCAAGTCCTTTCCGGAGGCAATCAGCAAAAGGTGATCCTGGCGCGGGAACTGTTCCGGGATCCCCAGTTGATTGTGGCCCATCAGCCGACCCAGGGCTTGGATGTGGGGGCGGTGGCCTATGTGCATGGGCAGTTGCTGGCAGCCCGCCAAGGGGGGGCAGGGATCCTGTTAATTTCGGAGGATCTGGACGAGTTATTGAGTTTGGCGGATCGGATTGGGGTGCTTTACCGGGGGCGGCTCTCGGAGCCGATAGCCCGGGAGCAGGCCACCCGAACGGCTTTGGGTTTGCAGATGGCGGGACAAGGCTATGCGTCTTGAGCTGCGCCCGCACATCCCGGTCTGGCTGACCCTGCTGGCCCCCCTGCTGGCAGTGACTCTGGCTCTGCTGTCCTGCAGCGTTTTGATCCTCTGGACGGGATCCCCGGTGGTGACGGCCTATGGGGCGTTGATCCAGGGGGCGGTGGGCTCGGGGTTTGCCCTGACGGAAACTCTGACTCGGGCCATCCCGCTGATGTTGACGGGGCTGGGGGTGGCGGTGTGTTTCCAGGCCAAGCTGTGGAATATCGGGGCGGAGGGGCAGTTTTATGCGGGGGCTTTGGCGGCGACCCTGCTGGGCACGGGGGGGGTGCCGGTGCCGGAGCCGCTGCTGTTGCCGCTGCTGCTGCTGGCAGGCTGGATGGCCGGGGGCTTGCTGCTGTGGATCCCCGCCTGGCTGAAGACGCAGTTGCAGGTGGATGAGGTGGTGACAACCCTGCTGCTCAATTTTGTCGTGCTGCTGCTGGTGAGCTACCTGCTAGAAGGTCCCCTGCGGGATCCCTTGGCTCTGGGTTGGCCCCAGGCGGCGCCGGTGCTGGAGGCGGCGGTGTTGCCCAAGTTGATCCCCCGCAGTCGCCTGCACGCAGGTTTGATCCTTGCTGTGGTGGCCGCCCTGGCGGTCTGGGGCTGGCAGCGGTTGACCATCTGGGGGTTTGAGATGCGGGCGGTGGGCGCCAATCCCGTGGCCGCTCGGTTTTTCGGGATCCCGGTGCCCCAGGTGATTCTCTATACCTCTTTGGTGGGGGGTGGGCTGGCGGGGCTGGCGGGGGTGTGTGAGTTGACGGGGTTGAAGGGGTATTTGACATTGGATTTGTCGCCAGGGTTTGGTTACACGGGCATTGTGGTGGCCATGCTGGGGCAGTTGCATCCCCTGGGGGTGGTGGCGGCGGCCATTTTCGTGGCCGGGATCTATGTGGGGGCGGATAGCATGGGACGGGTTTTGGGGGTGTCCAGTTATTTGGCAGATGTAATGGTGGCAGCGGCGCTGCTGTGGCTATTGGTCTGTTTGTGTTTGATTCGCTACCGACTGCGGTGGGAGTAGCTGATGTTTGAGGTGTGGGGGGTGGTGACGGCGGCGAGCTTTTGGGTGGCAACCCTGCGTATTGGTACGCCGCTGCTGTTGGGAACTTTGGGGGAGCTGCTCTGTGAGCGGGCGGGGGTGTTGAATCTAGGCATCGAAGGGATCATGACCCTGGGGGCGATGGCGGGCTGGCTGGTGGTTTACCAAGGGGCGGATCTCTGGACGGGGGTGGCTTGTGCGGCGCTGCTGGGGGCAGGTTTGGGGCTACTCCACAGCCTGCTGACGGTGCGGCTAGGGGTTTCCCAGCATGTCACCGGCATCGGCATCACCCTCCTCAGCACGAACTTGGCCTATTTCGTCTATCGCATGGCCCTCCCCCAGGTCACCTCACCCCCCAAGATTACCCCCTTCAGTCCTTGGCCTGTCCCCGGGCTTTCCCAACTCCCCTGGCTGGGAGAGACCCTGTTTACCCAGCCGCCCCTCACCTACTTGAGTTTGTTGCTGGTGCCAACCATGGCCTATGTCCTCTATCGCACCCCCCTGGGCTTGGCCCTGCGCATGGTGGGGGAAAATCCCGCCGCTGCCTATGCCCAAGGGATCCCGGTCTATGGGGTGCGCACGGGGGCGGTGATGGTGGGCAGTGCCCTGATGGCGATGGCCGGGGCTTTTTTGACCCTGTCGGCTTTTGATGCCTTTTTCTTCAATATCGTCAATGGGCGCGGCTGGATCTGCATTGCTTTGGTGATCTTTGCCGGCTGGGATCCCTGGCGGGCTTTGGGGGGGGCACTGCTGTTTGGGGGTTTGGATGCGTTGCAGGTGCGATTGCAGCAAATCTGGGGCCGGCAGATTCCCTATCAATTTTTTTTGATGCTGCCCTATGGGCTGAGTATTGTGGCCTTAGTGCTGGTGGCTCGCCATGCCAAGGCCCCGCGGGCACTGCTGATCCCGTTTCGGGCCCGAGAACGGGTTTAGCCCCTTCCCCCCTTCGCAGGCCTCAATCCCCCTAGGGGGGAAGATATCACTCCTGTTTGGAAGTTAAAGTTATCAGTTTTCTTGTTTTTCTCTGGTGACATGACTGCTGCTTTTAGGGACTTTGCTTAGAACTGGAGGAAAGCCTAGACTGAGTAGATTGCTACAGTCTGGCTGGCATTTCCGGCCCATTTGCCGATGCCGTGATAACGATCATTCTTGATCGGCTTTTCTACCCAACGACCTAGGGGAAATCTCAAACCCTGTTGACAAACCTGCCAAATTATATTGTTACTATTCTCACTATTCTCAATAAGAGTTTTCGATATGCCCCATAGAAAAAGTTTCTAAAATAAAAAAATAAGCTGGTTTCGGCTGGTAGTTCCCATCGAAGAGGCAGGGCCACTCAAGGCGTTCTTTAAGCAACCAAGTGTCACGGTCGCTAATATCCCAGAAGGTAACTCCATACTGTTGATCTTCGGGGACAATTCGGTAGTAAGCCTTGAGGATGTCACGGTACTGTTTAGCTTGCCTCAGAGCCAGCTCTTCAGTCAATTGAGTAAGCCCGAGTTCACCCCCTTCATCATCTGCAAAGTCCCGGTAATTCACAGAGACATCCAATTCCGATAAATGAACTTTTAAGCCGGTTTTAGCTGCCTCAGACAAGACAAACTCAAAATCAGAGATAGATCGATAAATGGTTGTATGGGCTTGAATCCCAAAACCAGAAATCGGGATCCCCTTCCTTCTCAGTGACTGGATAAGGTTGAGCTGTGCTCTGAGTTTCTCATAATTATTAGATGTAAACTCCTGGCCATAATCGTTGTAGAACAACATTGCCTCAGGATCAGCTTCGTGAGCCCAAGTAAAGCACTTGCCGACAAAGTCAATGAAGCTATCATCATCAGGGTAGCGTTTGCGCAGCCAAGTTTCTGCTATAGCACCCGAGTTATATTCAAATAATTCATTAAAAACATCATATCCAACTACCTTACCTCGATAGCGACTGACAACCCTGTGGATATAGTTTTGAATGTAGGCTTCAAAAGCTTCATTTCCCCCAGGGAAGTTAAGGAGATAGGCCGGAGAAACGGTAGGCAATCCGTAGAGTAAAACGTGAGCATGGATCGACTTCCCATGGGACAGCGCCAGCTCTACCACTTGATCTGTATTGGTGAAGTCTAGGCTGCCATCTGGCTGGATGAGATGAACCATAAAAAAATCTGTGCTTGTGAAGCGATCAACTTCCCGCAGTAGGATCCTTTTGGCGTCAGAGTTGCCTTGAATTTGATCCAGTCCAAATGATAGGCCTACTGAGAACGGTAAAACACTAGAAAGAGACCGCATAGGAGCGGGATAAGTGGGCCTAGGAAGCTGTATGGAAAAAGGGGTTGTTGTATTCCCACAACCAGCCAGAGTCAAGAACAACACTAATAATAGGACAACTCGATAAAGTTTCATGCCCATAGCTAGCAGTGAAAGGAATTGTTGCCAGGGAAATGGCATCGATACCATCGGCTCTAGAACCCTGGCGGCCCTGGGGGGACATGTTTGGGCAGGTGCAATTGCAAGATACAAACTTGGGGAGGCCAGCTTCCCCATTAACTTTTTTTTGATGCTGCCCTATGTGCTGGGTATTGAACCCCGCGGGCGCTGCCAATCCCCTCTCACACCTAAGAATGGGCTGAGGCCCCTCCCCCCCTTGGAGAGAGGGTATTTAGGTTTAGAGACCGCCCAAGTAGCTGAGACCGAGGATGACCCCTGCCCCCAGCAGATGGCCAAAGGAAGTGGCAGCCAACAGTTCCGGCAACGTCAGACTCACTCCCGGAAAATTGAAGGTGAAAATCTTGGCATTTTCGGGAATGCTCAAGACGGCCCGGGCCTCAAAGCCGGTTCCCGACAACCAGCTGTTGATCAAAGCAACGGTGGACTTCCACAGCAGCACCGCAAAAACATTGCACAAAATCATCACCAAGGCAATGGTCGGAGACCACACCGGCGTGGCAGGAACCGTCGCAAACACCATGACCGTCCTCAAACAGCTACGCTCTTGATATACGACGAATCCCCCGAACCTCGCTAACAACGGTGATAACTCTTCACGGTTGCCGCAAAACTTCGTTACAGGGGATCCCGAATCGGGACACTGCCTGAGACAATGGGAGTGTTTGGGTGATGGGACAGCTATGGGGCGTTGGTTGTGTTTGTTGGGGGTGCTGGTGCTGGTTTGGCTGGGGGGCTGCTCCGCCCAGGGGGGGTTGCGGGTGTACAGTGACCCCCGGGGTGAGTTCCGTTTTGCCTATCCCAATGGCATGACCCCGACGGCAACGGGTTCTTTGAAGGAGCGGGTGGTGCTGCTGCGGGATTTGGTCAATGAAGGGGAAAATATCAGCTTGATGATCTCTCCCTTTGACCGAGCCGAGCAGATTAGCGAGTTGGGGTCGCCGACGGAGGTGGGGCAGCGGGTGGCAGAAAAGATGATTGCTCCCCCCGATTCCGGACGCACAACCACCTTGGTCAATGCCGGCAGCCTGGTGGTCAACGAACAGCCCTATTATCTACTGGAATATGAAACCCACCTGGGATCCCAGGTGCGCCATGAGGTGGTCAATGTCACCATCCAGCACCACAAGCTCTATACCCTCACCGCTTCCACTGACGACCGCCGCTGGCCCCAGGTCAAAGATCAGTTCTATGCAGTGGCTCAGTCCTTTCATGTCAGTTGAACTCCGACAGCCTGTCTTTTGACAGCCTCCCCGCCCCCTGAAACAATGGGAGCGTCTTATTGAGAAGTGTTCGCATGTTCAAACTGCTGCTGATGGCTGGGGTGATGCTGTTGCCAATGACGGCCAGGGCCCATGTGACCGTATCCCCGAGCACAGCCCCCGCCAATAGCCACACCAAACTCTCCTTCCGCGTCCCCCACGGTTGTCAGGGATCCCCAACGGTGCGACTGCGTCTGCAGATCCCGGAAGGGGTGACGGGGGTCAAGCCCCAGGTGCATCCCCTCTGGCAAATCCGCACCACCATGCGCCCTTTGGCCCAGCCTTACCAGTCCCATGGTAAGACCATCAGCGAAACCGTGGCCGAAGTCATCTGGGAAGGGGGATCCCTGCCGGACAATCTCATGGATGAGTTTCATGTGGCTGTGAAGTTGCCGAATCAGCCGGGGCAAATGTTGGCGTTCCCGGTGGTGCAGGAGTGTGAGCAGGGGATCTACCGCTGGATTCAGGTGCCTCAAGCGGGGGAAGACCCCCACAGTCTGCCGGAGCCGGCCCCCATGCTAAAACTCACCCAGGGCCATGGGCACCACCACTAGATCTTGGCTGGGCTCCTTGATCCTACTGCTGGGCATGCTGGCGGCCTGGTGGGGATCCCCAGTTTATGGGCATGCCAGTTTGCTGGGGGTGGAGCCAGGGGACGGCAGTGTGGTGCTAGAGTCCCCGGCCCAGGTTCGGTTGCTGTTCAATGAGCCGGTGGTACTGACTCAGGTGCAGTTGCGCCCAGCGGCAGGCAATCCCCTCACCCTACCCCTGTCTCAGGATCGGCAAACAGAACATCAATTGCCCCTTCCGGATTTGAGCGAAGGGGTGTATTGGGTCAGTTGGCGGGCCATCTCCCTCGATTCCCACCCCATCAGCGGCAGTTGGATCTTTCGGGTCGGCCCAGGAGAATTACCCTCAACTTCCACCCCCAGTCAGGATCCCGTCACCTGGGCAGTGATCGGGGTGCGCTGGGGATTGTATGTCAGCACTTTGCTGGTGGTAGGTTTAGGGCTGGCCAGAGCTACAGGGCCGGCTGCCGATTGGCAATGGGGAGCCGTGTGGCTGTGTTTCAGTCTCAGTTGGGTTGCTTTGGCCCTGCAGGCGGCTCAGCTCCAGTCCCTGGCAGCGGTCTTGACCTCCCCCTTTGGCGGGGCCATCCTAGGACGACTGCTGGGGGCAAGCCTGGTGATCGCCGGGATCCCTGGGGGGATTTGGCTATTGGTGCTATCTTTTGTCCCTTTGGGTCATAGCCTCACCTCCCCTGTGCCTGCCTTGACCATGGCATTGCTGGGGCTCCATCTGTTGGGGGTGGGATTTTGGTTGGGGGGATTGGTGCAGATAGAACGGGGCTGGCTGGATCTAGAGGGGATGCAGCGGTTTTCCCGGCGGGCTACCTGGATTGTGCCGGGGTTAGTGGCAGCGGGGCTAGGGATGGCCTGGATCCACCGTGGTTGGGCCCAGGGTTGGGATCATCCCTATGGTTTGTGGCTGAGCGGCAAAGTAATCTTGACCCTGCTGCTGTTGGCACTGGCTGCCCACAATAAGTTTCGCCTTCTGCCTGCCCTCAGAACGGCCCCTAGAACTGGGGAAGCCCTGCGCCGGAGTGTGCGTTTGGAGCTGTTGGGGATTGGTCTAGTCTTTGCCCTCAGTTCCCTGCTGGTTTCCCAAGCCCCGCCTCAGCCTGGTTGCCAAGCCAGTTTGAGTTGGGAGGATCTCAGCCTCACCCTAGACGTCCACCCCTGTCACCCAGGTAACAATACCCTCACCATCAGCACCCAGCCCCAGATCCTGGAACTGACCCTAGGGTTTGCCCAAGGGGATCTGCCCCCCGTGCGGCGGACTCTCACCCCCAACAGAGATGGTCAATTTCGGCTCAGCGGCCAAGAACTAGCTGCCCCGGGCCGATGGCAGATTCAGGTTGCTGCCCTTGTCAACGACTTTGTCCAGCGCCGCGGCACCCTAGAACTGGAAATTAAAGAATGACTTTTTCATGCTCAATCACCGTCAATGCACTCGTACCAGGAACCCGATCAAAGAGAAATGGGTATCCCTCTTCCACTTGAGAGGGGCTAGGGGCAAGGGATCTGTTGCAGTCTCAATGGCAATGACCACACATCCTTAGCCTCTTTAACGTCTAAGGAAGATTCAACTGAGATCTAGATCGTCAGCTTCCATCAACTGCTAGCCCTACCTGTCCTTAGACACATTTTTGCAACTCCCCTCTCCCGCTCTGGGAGCGGGAACTCTAGATTTTTGAGGATTTTCATGTATAAACCGGCAGCACCCACGCAGGTCTGTGGGCAGAACAACTCCATCTAGAACGTTAGTCACTTTTAGAGCGAGACTGATTAGCGCTGAGGATCAAACGCATTTGCTTCAGCTCGCTGGCAATCAACCACAAACCCTTATTCTGCCGCTCCACCAACTGGGTCAGATAATCCAGCTTCTGAGCTAAGTTGGAGGCATTGATCTCCTGCTGCTGCACCCGCTCCGTAATCACCGACAAGCGCCCCACCACCTCCCGCTGCACCAAGTTCTCAATCCCTTGGATCAGCAAGGTCTCAACCTGGGTCATCTTGTTGAGGATGACTTGGGAATCCCCCGCCTCAGCCCCAGCAGCAACCAGCTCCGGTTCTGGAGCCGGGGCCATGTGCAAGGCATCATGGATGCGAGCCAGCAACAGTTCCTGGGAAAAAGGCTTTTCAATAAAATCAAACCCCACAAACGGCTCCGGAATCCGCGCCGTCACCTGCTCCTTCAAACCGGACATCATGATAATCGGCACCGAGCGCAAACGCTCATCCGCCCGAATCCCCTGCATGGTGTCATAGCCATCCATCTTGGGCATGACAAAATCCAGCAGAATCAAATCCGGCAAACTCTTCTTAGCCACCTCAATCCCACTGGAGCCATCCTTGGCCTCCAAAACATCAAACTGCCCCGCCAAGATGCCCGAAACCATCTTGCGGATCATGATGCTGTCGTCAATCACCAGAACTTTCTTGGTCATAGGGATCCCGGATGCCATTCTTTTTATACCCAGAAGCGGCCAACAATGCCAGGGGGAAATTAGGGTTGGGCGGTTTCCACCGGTTGCAGGGCACGGATCACCGCCAGCAACTCCTCATACTGAGCCCCGGGCATCACCAAAATATCCGGCTGCTCCGTACTGCGCACATACACCCGCCCGGGATCCCGGGGGTCGGGGGCGAAAGCTAGGGTGAGGGGCTGGGGATCGCGGTCAGGGCGGGGGATGAGTTTGAGGGTGAGTTGGGGTTGTTTGAGGGTGCTGTTGGCTTTGTTGGCGGGGAGAAACTCGATGGCTTCGCCGGTGCGCAGGGGATCCAACAGGCCGGTTAGCAGCACTTGTCGATCCGGCTGGTCGCTGATGATCCACTGGTCGCTGTTGGGGACTGGGGTGAGATTGCGGCTGAGACTGGCATCCTGAGCTTGGATTTGAATCTCAGCTAAGTCAGCACTGTCAAAACGGGTGAAGTGCTTGAAGCGCAGATCGTTGACCGTAACCGCAAGATCGCTAAGCAGGCGCAGCGGCACACTCATGATCCCCGGTTGGTCAGAACTGACAGCGTGCAGTTCCTCAAGGGCATTTTTAGCCAGTTGTAGGGTCAGCGGTCGGTCAGCCGTCAAGGTCAAGCTCAGATCCGGTTGATTGAGGCTGTAGGTTTTGAGCTGGTTGGGATCCCCCTTCTCTTCGCTGACAAAATCGGAGGCGGTGGCAGTTTGCAGGGTGTCTAGCCAAGCTTCAATCCGCCGGTCATCTCCTAGCAAATTGCCGTTGACCAGCCACTGTCCGTCATTGCGCTTGACACGGATAGCCGGGGTTCGTCCCTTGCCGCGCAGACTGATCTCAGTCACCTCCCCTGGCTCAAAGCGCAGCAGCTGCCGATCCCGTAGCCGCAGCAGATCCGGCGTCAAGGCATACTCATCAGTCACAGCAATGGTCAGCACCTCCCCATCGCCGACCCGGGCATAGGCCGCACTGCGATCAAAGGTGGGGGATCCCACCCGGATGGTGCGTTGGGAGCCATCGGCCAAAGTCAGGGTGACGGTGGTGCGGGCGGGATCCAAGCCAAACTCCTGGAAGTTACTGATCCCCTCCAACGTGGCCAGAGGTTTTAGTTCACTGGCAGCGCGCAGCAAATCATTGACCGTATTGATGTCCGCCAACACCTGTAGCGGCGATTGGATCTGCCATTGGGATCCCTGCCGTTGCAGTTGTACCTGATTGACCTGGATTTGGGTGACCTCGGCTGGGGAGAGGGCTACAGCCGCTGTGGGCTGTTCCGAGGTAGGTGGGGCAACCCGGTCGTAGAGCAGCACCCCTGCCACCAAAGCCAGAGCCACCAAAGCTAGAACTAGAGTATTGCGCTTCAGCATAGGATCCTAGGGCTACCTTTCTGGGCTACGATCAGACATAACGTGAACAGAAGCGACTACGCAACTCCTGCCGGCGACTAACCCTAGTTCTGCCCATCCCCCTTTTGGGAGGGTTTGAAGGACAGGATGGCAGTGGATTTACACCTTGAGCAAGGGGGGCATGGCTGATGGCACTGCACGCAGAACTGCACCGCCATTTAGGGGGATCGGTTGTCCCGCGGATTTTATGGCGCTATTGTCAGCGGGAGGGCTTGCCCCTGGCCCGGCAGTATCCCACCTACGCCGAGTTTGAGCAATTTTATACCCGTCCCCGCACCACGTTAGCAGAGTACTTGGAACTGCATACCTTGGTTGAGCATGTGCAGACCTTGGAGGCTTTGCCCTACTTTATTCGCCGGCTGCTGCGGGGGGCTTATATTTTTGAGGATTTGGCCTACTTAGAGATTCGCTATACCCCCTATTTGCGCACAGATCCCCAGTTGAGCGAAACAGAGCGCATTGCTCAGATGGAGACGGTTTTGGAGCGGGTGGCTCAGGCGATTCACGATACTGAGTCGGAATATCCCATCTTGACCCGGCAGATTTTGTGTATGCATTCCCGTTTACCGAGCCGGGTGAATCGGGCAATTGTGGAACTGGCGGTGGCCCATCCCGAGGAGGTATGCGGGATTGATTTGGCCGGTGGGGATGCCAACTACGGGGAACGGATGGAGGAATGGATCGAGCTTTATCGCTATGCTTTGGCCCGGGGCATGAAAACCACAGCCCATGTCTACGAAACTCCCCAGGGCTGTCATCCCCAGCTTTTGCCCTACGTTTCTCGCATTGGCCATGGGATTCAGATTCCCTTGCGTCATCCGGAACTCTTGCCGGATTTAGCCCGACGGGGGCAATGTTTGGAGGTTTGCCCCACTACCTATATTAAGACCGGCACCTTGAGCAGTTTAGAGCCACTGCGCACGGTTTTTGATCGCTGTGGGGATGCGGGAGTAGATATTGCCATTTGTACCGATAATGCCGGTTTACATAATGTTCGTTTGCCCTTTGAATATGAGAACTTGCTGACCCTAGATATTATTAGTTTTGAGCAATTGCAGGCTTGTCAGGAGGCTGCCTTTCGCCATGCTTTTGCTTGGCCCTATCCGGCTCGCCCTGCCTCACTGCTCAAGGATTTGACCAAAACCCCTGTGACGGCGGGCTGACCGAAAAATCCAGACTTGATTGAAATACCTAGAATTGGCTTTCCAGAGGCTTTTTGTCCCTAAAAATAAGACAAATATTAGGGCATTTATTAGAGCATTAGATGAATCCATAGTCATTTCAATTGAGGAAGCTCACCCCCAGCCTCCCTCCCAAAGGAATAGAGGGGATTCAGAGAATGTATCTTTCTTAAGATCTTATTTAACTATATAAGCTTTTCCCCTGACCTGAACAGGATGCATCCATCTTAATCACTGCGTCCAAACGATTGGGGATCCTTCCCCTCACCCCCGTCTAGGAGGGGAAAATTATGGTAAGTCCGTTAGGGCTTGCCAATTTTTTACCCTTTTAGTTCCTATAGTCATTGCCATGGAGACGGCAACAGATCCCTCACCCCCCGGCCCCTCTCCCAGAGCGGGAGAGGGGATTCCGAGAATATATTGACTATACTTCGATGTTGAGGTTCAGCCTAGATAAGCGTCTCAAACTTAATCAAGCCCAGTATAGCCATATTTAAGGAGGAAGGTAAGGGATTGGCCCGTGAGAGAATCGGGAAAAAACTAGGGCTTAATCGCTGCCAGCAGCGCTTGGCTATCACTGACAAAGCCAAAACATTGGCGGACATTGTAGAGGGTTGCTTGCCAGCAGTATTCCGGCGATGTCGTAGCAGTACAATCCTGCAAAAGAATACAATCATACCCCAAAAAATTGGCATCCTGTAGAGTCGTCATGACGCATTGATCGGCATTCACACCCCCAAAAAATAGTGTCGTCACTCCCAGATTCTTCAAAATACTGTCCAAGGGGGTATCCCAAAAACCACTCATGCGATACTTATCCACCCAAATATCCCCAGGCTCCAGCGACAATTCTTCCACCACCGCTGCCCCCCATTCCCCTTTGGTCAAAACCCGACCATGATGCAAAACATCCCCCAAACCAATACCCGTACCCGTAGGATTGTAAACGTGCAAATGACTAGGACTGATATTGGCCAAATCAGGCCGATTCCCCCAATTCACCCACACAATCGGGATCCCGAGTTGGCGCAGGGCAGGGAGGAGCTTTTGCAGGGCCGGAATGGGTTGGCGGGCGGGACTGACATCGACGCCAATGCTGGCTAGCCATCCCTGGGGATGACAAAAGTCGTTTTGCATGTCAATCACCAACAGGGCGGACTTGCGCAGATCCAAGCGCAGCCTCTTGCTGGTACTTGGCAAGGTAATCACCTGGGCCGGTAAGGGGGGACGGGATAGATCGGCTATCTCCTCATCCACCGTCCAAGTATGAAAACCTCTGCCAAGTGTTGCCATCAGGGATCCCGGGAAAGACTATTTTTTTGTTGTAGCTCAGTTTGGAGGGGCAGTTGCACCCGTACGGTGGTGCCGTGGCCGAGTTGGGATTCCACGCCGATGTGCCCACCGAGGTGGCGGACCAGTTGTTGCACCAAGGTCAGTCCCATGCCGATGCCGCCGTTTTTGGGCCGGCCAACCCGGTAGAAGCGCTCAAAAATCCGCGGTAAGTCCGCCGCCGGAATACCAATGCCAGTGTCGCGCACTTCCATCAGTAAGGTCTGGGGGTTGGGGGCCTGAACGGTGACCCAAATGCGCCCGCCTTGGGGGGTGGCTTCCAGGGCATTGTCCAACAATTGCACCAGGATCTTGCGCAAAAACAGGGGCACACTCCACAGCAAGGGCAAATCCGCCGGCACGGTATAAGCCAACATCACCCCCTTTTCCTGGGCCAAGGGCTGGTAGGTGCTGACAATGGCCGGGATAAAATCGGCAATCACAATCGGACTGAGCTGCTGATGCTCGATTTCGTTGAGGGTGGTCAGTTCTAGCAGGCTTTGGATCAGCCGGTTTTGCCGTTCACATTCCTGGGCAATCACCTGGAGGTAGTGCTGCCGCTGGGTGGGTTTGAGATGGGGCATCTGTAAGAGCTTGACAGCCGTCTTGATGCTGGTGAGGGGATTGCAAAGCTCACGGCTGACACTCCTGACCAGATCAGCCACAAAGGCTTCCTGGGGAATAAGTGACTCTGCCACAGCACTGCCCGTCAGCACTTTCATCCCCTAGCTTACTACGGGATCCCCAGGGGATCTCCCCAATGACTAGGCACAGGACAGGGTATAGTGAGAGATAAGATACAAAACGTTACGAGGCGCCCATGGGATCCCGATTCCGCCATTTGCTGGTTGTGCTGTTGGTGTTGGTTGGTTTGCTGTTGCCCTGGACGCCGGCGGAGGCGGTGCGCTTGAAGGGATCCTATGTGGAGGACGGCAAGACGGTGATTGAGGTGCTGCGCACGGCGGTGCAGGCGCCGGAGGGGACTGAGGAGGCCCAGGCAGCGGCTTTGGAAGCGCAACAGGCGATGGATGCCTTCAACAGTCGCTACCATGGGGATCGCTTTGACAAGAAACAGTCCTACACCACTTTACGGACGGTGTTTAATACTTTGGCATCTTCCTACCGTATGGGTCGTCCCTTGACTGAGGAGAAAAAAGAGCGGGTTTTATCCCAGTTGCGGCGGGCAGAAACAGGTCTAGAGACGGCAAATTAACCTATGCGAGTTGCGATCATTGGCGCCGGTTTGGCCGGTATGGCCACAGCGATTGATTTGCTCGATGCCGGTCATCAGGTGCAGCTTTTTGAGTCCCGCTCCTTTGTGGGTGGCAAGGTGGGCAGTTGGGTGGACAAGGACGGCAACCATATCGAAATGGGGTTGCATGTCTTTTTTGGCTGCTATGAAAATCTCTTTGCCCTGATGAAAAAGGTGGGGATCTTTGAGAATTTGCTCCTGAAGGAACATACCCATACTTTTGTCAATCGGGGCGGTCAGTTGGCAGCCCTGGACTTTCGCTTCCCTTTGGGCGCACCTTTCCATGGGCTGAAGGCTTTTTTGACTACGGAGCAACTGTCCTGGTCGGATAAGATCTGGAACTCCATTGCCCTAGCCACTAGCCCATTGGTGCGGGGGTTGCTGGACTTCAACGGCGCTATGCGCACTATTCGCGAGTTGGATGCCATCAGTTTTGCCGACTGGTTCCGGCTGCAAGGGGGCAATAATGCCAGCCTGAAACGGCTCTGGAATCCCATTGCCTATGCCCTGGGATTTATCGATACGGAAGCCATCTCCGCCCGCTGTATGCTGACGATTTTTCAGTTTTTTGCCAGCAAAACGGAAGCCTCGGTGCTACGCATGCTCAAGGGATCCCCGGATCGCTATTTGCATCAGCCTTTGGTGGACTATATTACTCAGCGGGGGGGGGAAATCTATACCCGCCGAGGGGTGAGTGAGATCCTCACGAATGGCGATCAGGTGCTGGGGCTATTGCTCAGCAATGGGGAGCGGGTGGAGGCGGATGTCTATGTGTGTGCGACGGCGGTGGAAGGGGCAAAGCGTCTGATTCCGGCCGCTTGGCGGCGATTTGAGCTGTTTGAAAATCTCTATCGCCTGGATTCAGTACCGGTAGTGACGGTGCAGTTGCGCTTCGATGGCTGGGTGACAGAACTCCAAGACCCCCGGCGCCAAAAACAACTTTCCCCCACCGGGCTGGATAATTTGCTCTATACGGCGGATGCGGATTTTTCCTGCTTTGCCGATCTTGCCCTCACCAGCCCCGCTGACTACTACCGAGAAGGACAGGGATCCCTGTTGCAATTGGTACTTACCCCTGGGGATCCCTTTTTGGAGATGTCCAATCAGGCGATTGCGGAGCATGTGTTGGCTCAGGTGCGGGAGTTATTTCCGTCGGCGCGGGAATTGACAATGACTTGGTACAGTGTGGTGAAGCTGGCCCAGTCCCTTTATCGGGAGGCACCGAAGATGGATCCCTATCGTCCGACCCAGGTGACGCCGATCCCGAACTTTTTCTTTGCCGGCAGCTATACGGCTCAGGACTATATTGACAGTATGGAGGGGGCGACCTTGTCGGGGAAGTTAGCGGCGGCGGCGATTCTGGAGCGATGGGGGGGGCAGGGGCGTGCAGCATAGTCCGGCCTTTTTGGCATTGGTGGCTGAGGCGAAGATGCGGGTGCGGGAATGCACGGTGGCGCAGGTGCGGGCGCGCCAGGAAGCCGGGGAGCATCTGTGTTTGGTGGATGTGCGGGAGGATCACGAGTGGGCTAGGGGCTACATCCCCGGGGCGATTCACATTGGTCGGGGGATTTTGGAGCGGGATATTGAGCGGCGCATCCCCGATCCGGATCAGGAGATTATTCTTTATTGTGGGGGCGGGTACCGCTCGGCTTTAGCGGCGGATAATCTGCAAAAAATGGGCTACCGCAATGTGGTTTCCATGGATGGGGGCATCAGGGCTTGGCAGGAAGCAGGCTATCCCATCCGCTCAGGAGATGATTAAGGGATCCCCAGGCTCTAGACGGATATACAAGACACATTTATATTTATTTTCTGAATTCCCCTCTCCCGCCTTGGGAGAGGGGTAGGGGGTGAGGGATCTGTTTCACTTGTCATTGAAATGACTATATATAGTTGATAGGTAATCGATAACAGTAGCATCAGCAGCAAACGTTATTCAATTTTCCGTTTCCTTCTTAGATCTACAGCCACTTCAAATAGCAAAAACCCTCTCCTGCCTTAGGAGAGGGGTAGGGGGTGAGGGAACTACATCTCTATGAGTTCTGAACCCATTATCAACCTGACCTCCGTCAACTTCTAGGGTGGCCATGAGAAAACAGTTTGCAGAATACCTAAATAAACCTGTGTTTTGGACAGGAGCTCATAGTCATTTCAAATAAGCAAGACACATTTATAGTTTCTGAATCCCCCTCTACTACTTTAGAAAAGCGGCCGGAAGTGAGGGATCGGTTGCCGTCTCAATGGAAATAACGATAAAACATTCCTCAAGCATTTCATAGACAATTTCATAGACGGAGGGCATCTCCAGTCATTGCCCGACTAGCAATAGGATGGCCCTCTCTTTTTTAAGAGATTGACCGGCCATAAAACCGGAAAACTATCAGCCGGGAAATGACCAAAACTACTGTCAAAGCCCTTGCCGCAGCCTGTGACCCATTGGCCTCAGGGCTAAATCCCTACACCCAA
>JAUQVP010000033.1:0-26310 GCA_039794745.1 Thermostichales cyanobacterium HHBFW_bins_127
CTCCAGCCGGTCAACCTGCCCCTGCCCCACAAACGACCCCAGCAGCACCGGTGCCTGCCAGGGACCCAACAGTTCTACCTCTGCCTGCACCTGCCCTTGCACCGGCACAGCCGTTGGCAAGCCCACAGTTGCCGCCACCACCCCATAGGGCACCCGCTCCGTCACCCCCCGCAACTGCCAACTGCCCAGCAGCCAATCCACCCTCCCCCCCACCTGTAGCGGGATCCCCCCGTAGCTGAGGCGCAGATCCTGGGTGAGAACCTGGGATCCCACCAGTTGCACCTCCCCGGTGATGCCGGTCAAGGGTTGAGGCAGCCCTGCCCCCTGCACCTGCACCTGATCCAGCTTCAGCCAGCCTCTCAGGTCTTCCGTCCCCAGTTGCAGCAGCAGATCCACCCTTCCTGCCCCTTGCCCTAGGGGCACCGTCCCCGCCTGTTCCAGAACAATCCCCTGTCCCCGCAGGGTCAACTGCCAATCTTGCCCCTGCCCAGACCCCTGAGCCAACAGCCGTCCCCCCGCCCAGTTTCCCCCCACCTGCCCCTGCAGCCGCAGTTTATCCCCTAGCTCCGCCTTCAGGGTTCCCTCCAGCCCTGTCAGCGGCGCCAGCGATCCCTGTCGGGGTTGGGGCAGCAGTTGCCCCTGGCGGATCTGCACCGTCACCCCTTGGATCGGCAGGGATCCCGTGCGGGTAGGGGGTTGGGTAGCCAGCAGCCCTGGCCAGCCTTGATCGGTTTCTGTCAGGGTCAATTGGGGTTGATCCAGGTGGATAGCCAGTTCCGCCTGCCCGGACGTCAACCAGCGCCAGAGATTCACCCCTACCCCCAGCCGTTCCACCTGCAGCAGCCCTGCCACCTCACTGGGGCCGAGGCTAATTTGCCAGGGATAGACAAACTGCAGCGGCCCCAGAGTCACCTCCCGTCCCAGGGCCGCCTCCAGCATCCCTTGTACATTGGGCAGCAACTGCTCCTGCACCACCGTTCGGGCTGCCCAATCAAACCCCCACAGCAGCCCAGTAATGCCTACCCCCAAACCCAGCCCCCAGCGGGACACCTGCCAGAAGCGCCGCTGCCCCCTTGACCCTTTCTCCGGCATCAACCCTGCTACGAGTCCAATCCCACCTATCCTATCTGATGGTTCTTGTTCCCCAGTTGCCGACCAACCCAACAGATCCCGCGGGTCATTGACAATCACCCTGACACCATCCCCACACTCTCCTAGCCACTAAACCCCAAACTCCGCCCATCTGCTAGACTTTAACTAAAATTAAGAAACCTTGAGAACTTGCAACATGGTAGCCCGTTTACTCAGCCCCTTGGTCACCTTTGTGCAGCGTTTGGGATCCCTTTTGCCCCGTCTTCCCCGTCCTGAGCCCGGTTCACAGCAGTCCCAGGCTTTTTTTCTTGACCCTGACGAAGCCAAGACCCTCGGCAACGTCGAGTACATGCGCACCCCCCGCACCGTGCGTAAAACCTTCCCCAAAATTGTTGGCAACCAAAAAGAGACCCTTGAAATTATCGAGTCCGTCTCCGCCGTGGAAAAAGTTCGTCTTAACCAACCCGAACCGGAGCCGACCCCCGCTGCCGAAGCAAGTCCCCCTGGGGAAGCCCCCGAAGCCGGCCGTCGGCGTCCCAGCGACGACCTCAACCCCTGGCGTTCCCTAGCCCGGGAAATCCGCAAACCCTAGCGTTAGAGATTTTTTATCGGCGGAGCCCCAGTCGCCCCTGCCAGGGAAGCCGGCTCCGTCAGATTTTCCCGCAGCAAGGCCACCAGCGTATCCGTCGAGCGGTCATAGATTTGCGTCACCAGCTTCGGGTACAGCCCAATGCCGATAATGGGGATTAGCAAACAGGCAATAATAAACACCTCCCGGGGTTCCGCATCCACCAGCTCCTCATGGGCCGTCAGCTCCTGATTTTCCGGTCCAAAGAAAATCTGTCGCAGCATCGACAGCAGATAAATCGGCGTTAGGATCACCCCCACCGCCGCCAAAAACACAATCATCACCCGGAAGATACCGCTATAGGCATCCGTCGTTGCCATACCCAAAAACACCATCAACTCCGCCACAAAACCACTCATTCCCGGCAGGGCCAAAGATGCCAGCGAACAAGCCGTAAACATCGAGAAAATCTTTGGCATCTTCAGCCCCACACCCCCCATTTCCTCCAGTTCCAGCGTATGGGTACGGTCATAGGTAGCCCCCACCAAAAAGAACAAACTTGCCCCGATCAGCCCGTGGGAAATCATCTGCAACATCGCCCCACTCATGCCGATTTCCGTCAGACTACCAATCCCAATCAACACAAACCCCATGTGGGAAATCGAAGAATAGGCAATTTTCCGCTTCAAATTACGCTGCCCAAACGACGTCAGCGCCGCAAAAATAATATTCACCACCCCCAGCACACACAACACCGGCGCAAAGCGCAGATGAGCCTCCGGCAGCATCCCCACATTCATCCGCATCAGGGCATAGCCCCCCATCTTCAGCAGGATCCCTGCCAACAACATATGGACCGGTGCCGTCGCTTCCCCGTGGGCATCCGGCAACCACGTATGCACCGGAAACACCGGCAACTTCACCCCATAAGCTACCAAAAATGCCCCATATAACCACAGTTGCAGCACCAGGGGATAATTTTTCTGGGCCAAAGCCGTCATATCAAAGGTGGTTTGCTCCCCATAAAAAGCCATTGCCAAACCTGCCACCAAAATAAACAGGGAGCTACCCGCCGTATAGAGAATAAACTTGGTGGCAGCATAGAGTCGTTGCTTCCCCCCCCAAATCGACAGCAGCAAATACACCGGGATCAGCTCCAGTTCCCACATCAGGAAAAACAAGAGCATATCCTGCACTGCAAACACCCCGATCTGGGCCCCGTACATATTCAGCATCAGGAAATAAAACAGCCGCGGCTTCAATGTCACCGGCCAGGCCGCCAAAATCGCCAACGTCGTAATAAAAGCCGTCAGCAAAATCAAAGGCATGGACAGCCCATCTGCCCCCACCGACCAGCTCAAGCCCACCTGCGGCACCCAAGCATAGCGTTCCTGCAACTGCAACCCCGCCACCCCCGGGTCATAGGCAACGTAATACCCCGCCAACAAAATCACAAAATCCGTAATCCCAATAAACAGGGCATACCAGCGAATCGGCCGCCCCTTCCCCTCAGGATCCGGAATCAGGGGGATGGCCAGGGCCGCCAGCACCGGATAGAGAATCACCGTCGTCAGCCAGGGAAAAGCCGTCACAGGGATGGGTAAGTCCATGCACTTTCACCAACTTCCGAAAGGAACCTTAGCATCTCTTTACGGTTTCTGAAAAGTTTCCCCCACTTGTCTTTGGGATCCCCAAAGGGGTCATGGTAGAGTGGGAACAAACCTGCTGCCGATGAGGTGGGGGGATTAATGATTTAAGAAGCTGTTTTGGGAAACTTCTAACCGTTGCCGAGGAGACCAGCGTGAGTGTCATCAACCAATTGATCAGCGTAGCCGATGATGAGTTGCGCTACCCTTCCATCAGTGAGTTGCAGGCGGTGCGGGATTACATGGCCACAGGGCAGCAGCGCCTGCAGGTGGCGGAGTTGCTGAGTGAAAACAAAAAGCGGATTGTGGACGAAGCCCAGAAGCTGTTGTTTGCCAAGCATCCGGACTATTTGCAGCAGGGGGGCAATGCCTACGGCTCCAAGCGCTACAACCAGTGTTTGCGGGACTATGACTGGTATTTGCGTCTGGTCACCTACGGAATTATTGCCGGCAATACGGATGTGATTGAATCCATTGGCCTGATTGGGGTGCGGGAGATGTACAACTCCTTGGGTGTGCCCATTGCCGGTATGGTGGATGCCATTCGCTTTCTCAAGCAGGCGGCTTTGGATGTGTTGGATAGCGACAGTGCGGCTTTGGCGGTGCCCTATTTTGACTATGTGATCAATGCCATGAGCTAGGGCTAGCTATAATCACGACTAGGGGGCGGCGAAGGGGTCGGCTTGCCCTTTGGTCGGGCCGGAAAGCATGCAGGGCGCATTATTTATCCTCTATATCTTGGTGGTCAGCGGGGTGATTGCTGCCATTGCTGACCGGGTTGGTTATCGCATTGGCAAGCTGCGCTGGAGTTGGTTTAACCTCCGCCCTCGCACCACCGCTACCCTGATGACGGTGCTGACGGGGGTGCTGATTTCCGCGGTGACCTTGGGGCTTTTGTTCTATTTCAACCGCACCTTGTTACATGGGCTATTCAACTACAGCCGGGATATATCGGCGTTGCAATGGCAGGCCAGTATCGCCCGGCAGCAGTTGGATTTAATGCAAAAAAGTTTGGAAGATGTCAGTGAGCAGCGGCAGGAGGCTTTGGATCGGGTGGCAGCCCTGCTGCAGGAACAGCAGCAGTTGGTGGCAGAGCAGGCCAAGTTGCAGCAGCAGCGGGATGAGGTGAGTCAGCGCTTGGAGGTGGCAACGGCAACCTTGGCAGAAACCCAAGCCCAATTGCGCCAAGCGGCCGCCCAACTGCAGAAAATCGAGCGCCAAGCCACCCAAGCCCAGGAGACGATTCAGACCCTGGCTGCCCAAAAGCAACAGTTGGAACAGGAACGGGCTAGCTTACAGGCCTCTCTCCAAGAAGCAGAAGCAGAACTCCAGGACTTGGCAGGGCAAAAACAAGCCCTGGAGAAGGAAATTGAGCGTCTCACCCAGGTGGCGCAGCGGTTTCGCTTGGGGCAGGTGCGCATTTTGGCGGGGGAAGTGTTGGCAACGGGGGTGGTGGAAGGGGGGAGAGGACCGTTGCAGACCCAGCAGAGTTTGAATGCCCTGTTGCTGGCTGCCGAACAACAGGCGCGGCGGTTGGGGGCCTTGCCGACGCCCCCTTTGGATAGGGCCATTCAATTGCCCCGGGCGGATGCGGAGATGCTGCTGCGGGAACTGCAGAAACCCGGCAGTTGGGTGGTGCGGCTGCTGTCGGTGAGCAATCGCCTAGCGGGGGAATCGGTGCCGGTGATTGCCGATGTGGCGGAAAACCGGCTGCTGTTTGATAAGGGTACGGTGCTCGCCAGTACCCAGATTCCCCCCAATTTGTCGGAGGGAGCGGTGCAGGAGCAGTTGATCCGCCTGTTTTCCCTAGCCAACTTTCGCTCCCGCCAAGCTGGGCTGCTCGCCGATCCCCTCACGGGCACGGTGGGGGAGTTTTCCCAGGTCCGCTTGCTGGAAGCCGTTGAACAACTGCAGCAGATCTCCAGCCCGGCGACGGTGGAGGTGCGAGCGGCGGCAGATATTTTCACCGCTGGACCTCTGCAGGTGGATCTGATGATTCGCTTCTCCTAAGCCCTAGCCACCACTGCCGCACATCCGCCTGCACCTGCTCGGGAATCTCCCAGGGAAACAAATGGGCCACCCCTTCATAACACCGGAACTTAGCCCCTAGAGCCTGGGCTGTGCACCGGCTACTCTCAGGTGTAATATGTACATCCCTGGCCCCCGCCAATACCAAACTCGGGATCCCGAGACTGGCTAGGGCAGGAAGGCGGTTGTAGGGCTGGCGCAGGGCCTGGCGTAAAGCTTGGTGCGCGTAGGGGGAGGTCTGTAGGTAGGCAGGGACGGCGTGGCGAGCCAGGAAGCGGTAGGTTGGGGGGGTATGCCGGCCAATCAGGTAGCGATACAGGGACCATTTCCCCAGGGCCATCACCCAAGGGTGCCCCGGCAGCAGCAGATTCAGCAGGGAAACCAAGGCAGTGTTGGCCTCCAGCCACCAGGGCACCGGTGGATGGGATCCCTGAGGGCAGGCACTGCTAGCAATCAGGGTCAGACCCAGCACCCGCTGCGGCTGCTGCAAGGCCAATTCCAACCCCAAAATCCCCCCCAGCGACCACCCTAGGATCCCAAACCGCTGCCAACCCCGGGTCTCCACCAAGGCCTGCAGATCCCAGAGATGTGCTTGCAGGGTATAGGGATCCCGGACTTGACTGCGCCCGTAGCCGCGCAAATCCGGTGCCACCACCTGAAACTCCCCTGTGCTGACCAGGCTCTCGGCAAATACCTCCATACAGTCCCCCCGCCCCGGATGGCCGTGCAGGGCCAGGACCGGCAGCCCTCGGGATCCCCACTGGTGGCAGAACAGTTGCACTAGGCGCTCTGGGCAAAGCGGGGTACGTGCACAGCGTGGGGGAGGAACAGTTGGTTTTGGTCGAGGATTTGGATAAAGCCCTTATTGCGCAGAGTGCCGAACAGGCGGGTGACCGTCACCCGGGTAGCGCCGATGGCATCGCCGATTTGGGCATGGGTGAGGGACCACGGCAGCAGCATGCCTCCCTGATAGGGTTGTCCGTGTTCTTCGACCAACAGGGTGAGAAAGCCCCGCAGCCGGTCAATGGCCCGCCGCTGCCCCAAATTGCCTAGCCAAAGCAACTTCCGCTGCAGCTGATAGCGGAACTCTTCCTGGAGCCGTTGTTGTAGGCGCGGCCACTGCTGCAAATCCTGCCAATAGAACCACATCACCGTCGTATTGTCCACTTGCGTGACCGCCTGCAGCTCAAAGCGATCCTGGTCACTCACCTCAAAGGGAGATCCCTCCGTCAGAAAGCCGACGAACACCTCATGATTATCCGGGGTTAGGCTTACTAGCCGCACCACCCCCTGCAGAGTGATATAGACAAGCCCCGGGCGGGTGGGGATGCGGGCATCCCGGTTAAAGGTGCGACAGCGGTAGTGGGAATCTGCCCACTGGCACAGCGAGGACCATTCCGGGGAGTGGGTTACGGGAGCAGCGGCGGTCAGCATTTCACCTTTCCTTCATCGTAGAGGTTGTTAACTTTATAGCAACTTCACAGTATCTATGGTGGCGGTAGGACAGGGATGACGTCTTCGGCAAGATCACGCAAGTTTGCCTTGAACTATGCTAGGATACCTTACCTACCAGTCTTCACTATCTGGCTGTTCTACCTGCCAGTATTCGATCTGTTGTTCCCGCAGATGCTCAAGGGCATTACGGATTTGGAAGTCGTGCCCTAGCAGCCCCAACTTAAACCACCCATCTTCCTCACCGGTACCGGCCAGTTGGGCAGCATAGATCGTCACCTTGATACCGTAGCGGGACACCAGCTCAGAAATCACCGGCGCTGATTGATACTCTTTGGGGATGCGGACGGTGATGCGGCTCTCGATCAGAGACTCAGTCATAGCTACTCCCAACGGGTCACTTCGATAATAATCAATCGCAGTCAAACCTCGCCTGCCCCCACCCAAGATCAGGCGCTAGCGGCACTTTCTGTAGCGAATCTAAAGCTTTCTTCCCTGATCTGCCCCATCTGCCAGGCTGGAAAAAAGGGCTGGAGGAACAGACAGATGGCAGCAGCAACTCCGGTTTTGGATAGTCGCGATTTTCTCACCCCCTCACGGCACGTGTTTTTGCAGTTAGGGCGCTACGATGCCGCGGCTCAGGAGGTCAGTGCCCTGGTGAGTCGCATTGCTTTGGCCGGCAAAATGATCGCCCGGGCCCTGAGTCAGGCCGGCCTAGCCGCAGACTTGCTGGGGGTGACCGGAGAGATTAATGTGCAGGGGGAAGTGCAGCAGCGCATGGATGCCTTTGCCGACCGGGCCTTTGTCAATGCCCTGCGCCACAGCGGCTTGGTGTGCAAGATCGTCTCAGAAGAAATGACCAAGCCTGCCCAGTTGGCGGAAAACTGCCCCCTCTCCCGCTACGCCCTGTTTATCGATCCCCTAGATGGCTCCAGCAATATCGATGTCAATCTTGCCGTAGGATCGATTTTTTCTGTCATCGAAGCCCAAGGGGAAGACCAGGGCAACAATGAAGACCTGCTGCAACCGGGATCCCGGCAGAAGCTGGCCGGCTACATCCTTTACGGCACCAGTACGCAAATGCTGCTGACCATTGGCCATGGCTTGCACGCCTACACTTTAGATCCCAGCATTGGGGAGTTCATTCTGACTGGCAGCGACCTGAAGATTCCCCAGCGGGGCAGCATCTACAGCGTCAACGAAGGTAACTTTTGTCAGTGGCTCGGCGGTATCCAGGAGTACATCCGCTACGTGCACCGGCGGGAAGGCTATACCGCTCGCTACAGTGGGGCCTTGGTGGCTGATTTTCATCGGGTGTTGTTGCAGGGGGGCGTTTATCTCTACCCCGGCACCCTCAGCAAACCAGACGGCAAACTGCGGCTGATGTACGAAGCCAACCCCCTAGCCTACCTGGTGCACCAAGCCGGGGGGGTAGCCACAACGGGATCCCAAGCCATCCTAGAGATTCAGCCAGAGTCTTTGCACCAGCGGGTGCCGTTGATCATCGGCAGCCCGGAGAATGTGCAGGAGGTGCTGGACTGTGCCCGCAAGCCCGTGGCTCCCAGTTGTTAGCGGTTGAGGACTTTTTTGATGGTTTTGCCGATGTGCTGGACAAAGCTCCTCAGGTTTTCCGGAAGCACCGGATCAGGGGCGGGGGGGATGGCAGCCATGAGGGCATGGTAGTCATCGAGGAGTTGGTGTTCGCTGTCGGTGACGCGGCGGTCGGCAATGATCAAATTGCCGATGGCTCCCAGTAACCGCAGTCGTTCTTCGTAGGTAGCGCCTTGGAGGTACTGCAGGAGCCAGGTTTCTGTTTGCTGCAGCGGGATGGGCTCCCGCAGGAGGGCTAGCAGTTGTCGGTTGCGGTGCTGCTGTAAGCGTTCCAGCCAGCCTTGCAAAGCCGTAATTTCTTGAGGGGCCAGATCCTGATCGGCCCAAGCCGCCCCAATAATAACCTTGAGCATCAACTCTTCCTGATCCTGCATAGCCGATTCCCCCCAGATAATTAGATCCAGTTCAGCCCTGGGATTTGGTTGCGGAACCACATGCGGGCATAGAAAGCCGACGATTCCAGGGGCAAGCCCAGCCAAATGGGCAAGAAATAAAGCTGACAGAGAACAATCGCTCCAATCATACTCATGCCCACGAAGCGCCAGAACCGCCTGGGGTGAATTAGCCAGTCATAGATAACAAAAGCCAACAGCATAAAGGCAAATGCTACCGCCGGCAAATAGTGGTAGATAAAAATACAGCGACTCACCGCCAGCCAAGGCAAAAAGTTTGCAGCAAAACCAATCAGTAAATAGGCCGGCACCGCTTGGAACCGCCCCACCCCTTGGATGCTCATCGCCACCACAGCGCCAATGGAAAACCACCACAACAGGGGATTGCCTAGGCCGTGGACATCCATCCAGATATTGCCATCTGCCTTGAAAAAATACCCCACCGGACGGCCCAAAATGGGCCAAGACCATGCCCCAGAAGCCCAAATCCCCTTGGACAAAGGCTCTTTAAGAGCGGGCCAAATCTGGCCTAGGGAGCGCAAGCTGGTGGAACAATAGGGGTGCACGGGGGTTTCATCGGTCACAATCAAGTTGCTGCCCGTGTGCACACTTAAAACCGCCTGATGGATCAGCTTAAAGGATTGCCAAAAGTCCCCCGTCAGCACCACCCAAGGGCTGTGGGCAAGTCGAATACCCCCCTGGGGATTGAGCCACAAATGGGGGACCCACTGAATGGTGTAGATCAACAAGGGCATCAAGATAAAACACAGTCCATAGTGCCACCAGCGCAGTCGGCGAATTTCCCCCAGGATCCCCAACTTGGGCAGATGTTGAGCCAGCCAGGGGGCGCGCCATTGGGTGATAGCCCCCACGCCCAATAGCCCCAAGCTCAGGAGCCACCAGACCGGGTGTCCCAGGGCCTTGACCCCAGCCAGCCAAGGGGTGAACTTCAGCAGTCCCAAGCCCACCATGCTGCCCCCCAGGATCCAGAACAGACGAGCATAGCCGGCCACCGCCCAGACCAAAACCCCCAACAGCCCGAACATAAAGGCAAACCAAAGCCCATTCCATTTCACCGCCGCCGCCGCCCCCAGCATCAAGCCCGAGCAGCACAGTAAGCCCACCCGCTGCCAACCCCGCCGCTCCAGCCCCGCCAGCAGAAAAATCTGAGCCGCAAACCCAAAAGCCACCAAAAACTGATTCATCAAACCGTAGCGGGACTCCACCAGAAATAAGCCATCGGTAATCACCAGCCCCGCCGTCAGCAGCGCCAAACCCCGCCGATAGGTCAGCCGGTAAATCACCCCCGCCACCAACACCGGCACCAAAGCCCCAAATAGGGCTGTCATAAAGCGATAGCCGGTTTCATTGCGCCCAAACAGCAGGATCCCCAGAACAATAAAGTACTTGCCCAAAGGGGGATGGGCATCAAAAACCGTCTTGCCATCCAGGTAATCCTTGGCATTTTTGGGGAAATACACCTCATCAAAGACCGGAAACGGATGCCGCTCCAAATCCCACAGCCGCATCACCAACGCCACATCAAACAAAAAGGCCATCCCCAACAACAACCAGGGATCCCAACGGCGGGGTAAACTCCAAGCAGACTTATCAGCAGACATCAGTTGCATCCTGGGTGTCCAGGCTTACTGTAGCTTAAAATCTGACCCAGGGATTTTTTGCCCGCATCCCGAGAGTCTGCTAAGCTAGAAATCTATGTCAGTGTGATCCTTGGGATGTTATGGTTAAGCTGCGCCTGAAGCGTTATGGCAAGAAGCGGGAAGCCACCTATCGGATTGTGGCGATTGAGAGTCATGCCCGCCGGGAGGGTCGGCCGCTGCAGGAGGTTGGGTTTTACAATCCCCGCACCAAGGCCACCAGCCTAAAGACTGCCGAGATTCTCAGTTGGTTGCGCAAAGGGGCTCAGCCCACGGATACGGTGCGCTACATCTTTAACAAAGCCAAGATCTATGACATGCTGGCTGCAGGAGTTACGGGGAGCCCAGAGCCGCTGATTACGGTGGTTGCCGAAAGTAAGGCTCAGCCCACCCCTGTTGCCACAGCCGTTGCTGAGGCTACTGCTCAAGAGCCAGAGGCGGAAGCAGCGGTTGCTGCAGTTAGGGAAGAAAAGCCAAACTAACAATCCCCCTGGGACGGGAAAATTTCCCTGCAACCCTCACCGAATCCTCGCAACCAGCTTGGGATCCCCAGGAGTGGGGCTTTTGGAGCCCGACAAAGGCGCACTACAATCAGGATCAATCAGCGCTTGAGTTCAGGTTGGCATGTCCCATTTCACCACCATCCAAGTTCAGATCAAAGATGGAACTCTCCTGCAGCAAGTCCTCCAGGAGTTGGGGTATGACGTGGTGGAAAACGGGGTGGTACGGGGCTATTTGTGGCAACGCACCCGGGCTGACTATGTGATTAAACAAAAAAATGGCTTTGATATTGGCTTTCGCCGCCAGCAGGACCACTACGAACTGATCACCGACATCTGGGGATCCCAAATGGTGCCGGAGGAGTTTCTCCGTCCGATTTTGCAAAAATATGCCCACAAAAAACTGCTGCGCACCCTGCAGGAACAGGGGGCCACAATCGAAGCGGAAGAAACCCTGCCCGATGGCACGATCCGGGTGGTGGTGGGACAATGGCAGTAACCAGCCAACCCCAGGCTGGGGATCTGGTTTTGGGTGGGCAGGGCTCAGGTCCTCTCCCCCCTGATGCCCTAGTCCTGGGTGGGATCCCGGGTTGGCGGCGGCGGCTTTGGCACCCATCAGCCGAGATTTTTCGCCTGGCCCTGGCCCAAGCCAAAACCTATGGGGATGCCGGCCGAGATGTGCTGATTGAAGCTTTGACCACCCATCCCCAATGGCAGCGCCGTTATCGGCTCTGGCAAGTGCTCAGTCAGTGGGGGGATCCCGTGGCGGAGCAGGCTTGTGTTGCCCATAGCCCTTTTCGTCCGGTTGGGGATGGGGCAGCGGTGATCCGCCGCTATCAGAGGGGGGAGCGGGACTTTAGCTACAGTGAGCTGGCAGGGTTAGATTTTCGCGGCGCCCGCTTGGGTGGGATGCGGCTGGACTATGCCAATGCTCGCTTCTCAACCTGGGTTAGGGCAAATCTGAATGGGGCGAGTCTGCAGCATACGGACTTACGGGGTGCCGACCTGCGTCAGGCCAAACTCAGCGGCTGCAACCTGCAAGGGGCCGATCTGCGGGGATCCCGGCTGGTGGGCAGCAAGGTGAGTGGGGTGAATTGGCGTCACAGTCGGGTGGATGCCGCAACGGAATGGGAGTTGCCGGTGCAGCTGATTTGGCATTTACAGAATCGTCTGCCCCCCCCTTATCCTTTGGTGTATGCGGATTTGAGCAAAGCAGATTTAACCGGTTTAGATTTCAGCGGCTGGGATCTCAGCGGAGCCAACTTAACGGGGACAGATCTCCGCCAGACCGCCCTGGTGGGCACCATTCTCAAACAGGCCAATTTACAACGGGCTGATCTACGCGGGTGTGATCTGCGCCAAGCCGATCTCCAGGGATCCCGGTTGCATCAGGCAGATTTACGGTCGGCGAACTTGCAGGGGGCTAATTTACATTTAGCGGAATGTTTTCAGACGGATTTACGGGGAGTGAATCTGATCAAAGCCCGTTTGGATGGGCTTAAGCACCAAGATACCCGTGTGGAGGGGGCAATTTTCCCTGATGGCAGTCGCATCAAGCCTTGGTGGTGGTAGGACCTAGCTGCGGGAACGGCGCAAACTTTCCAAACGCTCCAGCACCGGTTGCCATTCCGGTTGAATCGTTCCCCATTGCCCACTGCACTGGCACTGTTCATAGATGGCTGTTTTGAGGCATTGGGCTGACTGGGGATTATCAAAGTGCCCCAACTCAATCAACTCCAGTAAATCCTCAGGATAATAGTCGTCTAAATGCCAATCGATTGTTGGGATCATCTGGTGGGCAGTATCGGCACCCGTATCCACACAAATCCCTTGGGGAGAGTCAAACAACAGACTATCCTGGGATGCGGATTGGGCAGGTTGAGTTGTGGGGATCAGGAAAGTTGCCTTGACTTGGGGGCCGAAATGGATCAGATCCCCCGACCGCAACACCTGGGACATGACCCGATGTTTATTGACAAAAATCCCATTGGTACTGGGGGTATTGCCTCCGGTTTCCCCATCGACAATTTCAAAAGTCACCGGATCGGTGCTATCAAGACGCCGGAGGTAAGCGTGGCGGCGGGAGACGAACTCACCGACGATCTGAATGGTATTTTCGCGGCTTCTGCCCAGGGTACACACAGGTTCTGTCAGGGTATAAGTACGTATCCCACGACTATCTTCCACAATCAACAGAGGCGGTTGCGGATCGGACATGGTGTCAACTGAACTGGCCCATAGGTTTAGGATATACCCTCCCTGACCCGGGGTACAGGCTGGAGAAAAGTCAGGGATCAAACAGTCATCCAAAGAAATTAAACTGTTTCGGGATCTTCACCACAGCGGCAGTTATTGATCCTAGTTTAGGCTTATGAATGGTTGAAAAGTGATTTGATTGGCAATCACAAAAATTTAACAAAAAATGGAGCGGATGTTGACTATATCTCATTTATCGAGGTCATGTTTACCTATCCCATTACGCCATTAAACACTCCGTTAAAGAGATAGCCAACTGCCATAATTCCTAGAGTTGTTAGGCCAATAAATATTCCGAGTAAAGGGAGGCGCATAACCTTTTTTAGAATAATCATTTGTGGCAGAGAAAGGGCAGTGACTGCCATAGTAAAGGCCAAAACTGTCCCCAGAGCCATTCCTTTGCTTACCAAGGCTTTAGCAATCGGCAAAACACCGGCAATGTTGGTGTAGAGTGGCACCCCAATTAAGGTTGAAATCGGTACAGCAAACGGATTTCCTGGTCCTGCCCAGCGGCTAATCACCTCCACAGGTGCATAACCATGGATCCCGGCCCCAATGGCAATTCCTATGACGACGTAGAGCCAAACGGAGCGGAGGATCTCAGCTGCTTGTAGCCAGGCCTGCTCCAGACGCTGCTTTTGGCTGGGGCTAGTTTGGCAATCTCGGCAATCAGCCACTACGGGAGTGGGTTGCTGCCGCCCTTGCAGGACAAAAGGCTCCACCCAACCTTCTAGGGACAAAACACCCATGACGTAGCCTGCTACCGTTGCCAACGCTACCCCAAAGAGAATGTAAAGCAGGGTTGCTTGCAGGCCAAACAAGTTCCAGAGCAGGAAAACAGCAACTGCATCCACCATTGGGGCAGCAATGAGATAAGAAAAAGTTACCCCCAAGGGTACTCCTGCTTTGAGAAAGCCAATGAACAAAGGAACTGCTGAACAGGAGCAAAAAGGGGTGATTGCTCCTAAAAAGCCTGCTAATAAGTGGGCAAAGAGTGTTTTTTGTCCCTCCAAAAAGTTTCGCACTTTTTCTGGGGATACATAGCTTTGCAAATAGATAACGGCAAAACTAATGACGGCCAATAGGGTCAAAACTTTTGGCACATCATAGAAGAAAAAATGTAAGCTGGATCCCCAACGGGATGCTAAAGGTAGCTGAAAAAGATGAATAACAAGCTGACTTGCCAGCCAGTCAAAAGGATAGAAAATATCAACCATAGGGCCGTGGGGGGTTAGGGGTAAGTCTTGAATTGCTGCAACGTTAGTTAGGAACCTGACCCTTGGCTAAGGTTTTCTGATGTCCTAATTCAGTCTTGAGTCTAAACCTTGGACTTAGGTATAAGGTCAAGGGTGTGACATGCTTGGCTGGGATCTGCCCTTTGGCAGGTGTCTAGCAAGGACAGGAGCTGGTCGTGGAGAACTTGCAGGTGGTGAATGTGCTGACGGATGGCAGTGATTTTGCGCTGCAGCCGCTGATGCAGGGCTTGACAGGTGAGTTGCCGACCATCTTTGAGGGTGAGGATGTCTTTGATTTCCTCAAGGGTGAGGCCGAGGTGTTTGGCGTGTTTGATGAAGCGCAGCCGCTCGACGTCTTGGTCGGAAAAGAGGCGATAGCCGGACCGGCTGCGCTGGAGATTGGGAAGTAAGCCCAGACGTTCATAAAAGTAGATGGTCTGGGGATTGAGACCAAGATGCTGAGCTACTTCCTTGATGCGCAGGGCCACCGCTAGCTTGCCATCGCTTTTAGTTGTTAGCGGTCACCAAGCCAATGGGACAAGCCACTTGGGTTCCCCCCAGGCCACAGTAGCCGTTGGGATTCTTGGCCAGGTACTGCTGATGGTAGTCTTCGGCGTAGTAAAAGGTGGGGGCAGGTAGAATTTCGGTGGTAATGGGCCCGTAGCCGGCTTTGGTCAACTCCTGTTGGTAAAGGGCTTTGGAGCGCAGGGCTAATTCCTGTTGCTGGGGGGAAAAGGTGTAGATGCCGGAGCGATATTGGGTGCCGATGTCGTTGCCCTGACGCATGCCTTGGGTGGGGTCATGGTTTTCCCAAAAGGTTTTCAGCAGTTGGGCATAGCTGATCACCTGGGGGTCATACACCACCAACACAACTTCGTTGTGCCCGGTCAGTCCCGTACACACCTCCCGATAGGTGGGGTTGGGGGTATAGCCCCCGGCATAACCGACGGCGGTAACATAGACGCCGGGCAGAGACCAAAACTTGCGCTCCGCTCCCCAAAAGCACCCCATGCCGAACATGGCCTGCTCCATTCCTTCCGGGAAGGGAGGCTCCAGGCTAACCCCCTTAACATGGTGCTTTTCGGTGATAGGCATCCGGGTGGAACGCCCAGGAAGCGCCTGCTCTGGGGTCGGCATCTGCACTTTTTTCTGGAGATGAAACCACATGGTCACTGCCCTCGCTCTGTTACCTATCTTAACACTCTTCCCTAGAAGCCGCGTTCGGCCACCAGTAGGTGCAGGGCAGCGCGGGCGGTGTGGCGGGCGGCGCGACCGTAGGGAAGACCCGTGGGATCCCCTTGGCTGCGGTTGAGGAGTTGGTTGGCTTGGCTGACAAGGGTGGCAGCGGTGCCGCTGGGATTACCGGCTTGGGCCCGGGCTAGGTACTCTTGGGCCCGCAAGGGCGCTTCCCAATGGCGACCGGAAACGGAACCATAACCTAGCTGGCTTTCATAGAGAATCTGGGCCGCCTTGAAAAGATTGTCCGCCGCTTTGGCCGTCTCCCGAGCAGCAAAGAGATTGCCTGCCTGAAACTGACTCTGGGCCTGATCCAGGAGGTTCTGACCCATGTCCACTAGGGCACTGGCTTCCCGGGAAGATACTCGCTCCCCTAAAAAGCGCACCCGGATCAGGGATCCCTGGGCTTTGCTGAGATCGCGGCTGGCGCGCCGGGCGGACTCCTGTTCCCAGAGTAACTGTTGCCCCTGGCTTGGCAATAAGGCAGTCCCCCTGTTGGGACGGGCCCAGGTCGGGGATCCCCACAGCAGCGGTGCCAACAGCATCACAGGTACAAGTCGCTTCAGGTTAGAACTCAGCATAATTGGTCCTCAATTCATCCATGCTTTGAGGATGCCAGGGGAAAATGACAGGAAAGTGACGGCACCCGCGGCAGATGCAAGCTAAATTGGGATCCCTGCTGGGGTTGGCTGGCAATGGTCAGAAAGCCCCCGTGGGCAGCAACAATTTGTTTGACCAGAGCCAGCCCCAGCCCAAAGCCCCCTGTATGGCGGGAGCGGGCTGTATCTACTCGGTAAAAGCGCTCCCCCAGATGGGGCAGATGTTCGGGAGCAATGCCAATGCCTGTATCCGCAACCTGCACCACAATCCAGGGATCCCGCTGGCTGAGGCTAACGGTAATGCTCCCGCCCGCCGGGGTATAGTGCAGGGCATTGCGGAGGAGGTTGTCGATGGCTTGGTGCAGCAACTCCCGTTGCCCCCGCACCGACCAGGATCCCGGTGGCAGGTGGCACTGCCAGGTCAACTGCTGGGCGGTCACTTGGGGGGCATAGGTTTGGCTGAGATCTTGCAGCAATTCAGCCAAATCCACCACCGGCAAAGCCTGTAAATCCAGGGATCCCTGTTGGCGGGCGAGGGTGAGGAGGGTTTCCACCAGGGTGCTCATGCGGCGGGTGGTGCTGACGATTTTTTCCAGGCGATGGGGGGCTTGTTCTGGGGCGAGGATTCCCAATTGGGCGTTGCTCATTAGGGCAGCTAGGGGGGCACGCAACTCGTGGGAGGCATCTGCCGTAAACTGGTGCAGGGAGAGGTAGGCTTGGCGCACCGGTTGCATGGCTCGATCCGCCAGGATCCAACTGACCCCTGCGATCAGTCCCAAGGTAGCCGGTACCCCCAGCACCACTGCCCAGCGCAGCCGCTGCAAACTTCTAGACAAAGTATCCAAAGGTTCACCAATTTGCAAATATCCCAGCCGGCGACCCTCATGCTCGACAGCAATGGTAAGCTGCCGCACAGATCCCACCGTGGCCAATCCTGGGGGATCCCCTAGGGTCAGGGTTGGGGGTGGGCCGACAAACTGGCGCAGGGAGCCATCGGCATCGAACCAGCGCACATAGACCAGTTCATGGTCAATGGGCTGGGTTTTACCGCCCAGGAAAGGGACTTCATTGAGGTTGACGCGCCATTGCCCTTGTCGGGGTTCCACTTTAATAGAAGAAGCCATCACCCTGGCTGTGATTTGCAAATCCTCATCAAAGCCCCAGCGTTGGTTGTGCACCTCCCAGGTGTACAGGGATCCCGTAAACAGGATCAAGATAGTGCCCATGACAGTGGTGAAGCTGCGGGCGAACTGGCGGCGGCTGTGTTGGAACACCTGAGTATCCATAGCCCCAGTTTAGCTAGGGGGGAGGCGCAGGCGGTAACCGCAGCCATAGACCGATTCCACCCAGTCCTGAGCGCCGATGTCTTTTAGGCGCAGGCGCAAGCGCCGCACCAGCGTCGTGACCGCATTACTTTCCGGTTCGCAGCCCCATTCCCAGACTGCCTGCTCGATTTGGCTACGACTGAGAACCTGATTGGGATGGCGCATCAAGTATTCCAGCAATTGAAACTCCTTGCCAGAAAGCTGCACCGTCTGCCCGGCATATTCCGCCTGCAACCGAGTCAGGTGCAACTGCAGCTCCCCTACCGCCAGCGTATCCCCTTGCCAGTGGGGGGAGCGCCGCCCCAAAGCCCGCACCCGCGCCAGCAACTCCAGCAAATCCACCGGCTTGATCAGGTAGTCATCCGCCCCCGCATCCAATCCCTGCACCACATCTTGGGTCGTATCTTTTGCCGTCAGGATCAGCACCGGTGCTGTGCCCCCCTGTTGGCGGTACTGACAACAGAGCTGCAGCCCACTGTACACCGGCACCATCCAATCCAAAATTAAAAGATCATAGGTCTTTTCCGTCAGCAACCAAGCCGCCGTCTCCCCTTCCGCTGCCGCATCCACCACATGCCCCGCCCCCTGCAAAGCCACCTGCAACGGCTCCCGCTGCTCCAGGTCATCTTCTACGAGCAGAATCCTCATCTAGGCTTACCAACTCCCCATCCGCTAGGATCAGGTCAAGGTTGACCCCCTGGCAAGGATCCCCCCCGTGTGGCAGCAGGCACTACAGGCATTACTGAAGAAAATGGGCATTGAATTTTGGTTGCCCCTACCCCTTGTCGGTCTAGGCTTTTGGCTAGGGGGGCAGTGGATCACCCATCAAGCCCTTAGCCGACCCCAACCCCTCCCCCAGCCCCTGGCCATCCGCAGCCAACAGCAAGCCACCCTCACCCTCGATATCCTCTCCATGGAAGCCCGCATCCGCCGCGACCACACCCGCATCGAAATCTTCACCACCAGCCCCACCCTGCGCCGCCTCGAATACGAACTCCCCGAACGGGATCCCCAGCAAATTGCCCGGCGCCTTGCCCAAGAACTGGGGATCCCCCCAGAGCAGGTGGGGGGATTGATTCGCTATCGTTTCGACGATTAGTCAGCCCCAGTCCACAAATCCTATTAGCCCCTAATCCATCCGGCAGGGACAATTAAGGGCATGGAGATCATCACCCCCGATGTGGTTGCCCAGGTGCGGCAAAAAGCCGACATCACCGATGTCATCGGGGAAAAAGTGGTCTTGCGCAAGCAGGGCAAAAACTTCATTGGTCTATGTCCCTTCCATCAGGATCGCAAACCCAGCTTCAACGTCAGTCCCAGCAAACAGATTTACAAATGTTTTGCCTGCGGAGCTGGGGGGGATGTGATCAGCTTCGTCATGCAGGAGCAGCACATCACCTTCAAAGAAGCCGTCCAGCACCTGGCCCAGCGCTACCACATTCCCCTGCCCGTCAGTTCTCCAGAAAAGCAGCGCAGCTACCAACAGCAGCAGAGCAAACAAAACCAACTCCTAGAAATCCTGGCTTTGGCTGCAGACTTTTATCGGCATGCCCTCCACTCCAGCCTCGGGGAACCAGCCCGCCACTACCTCAGCCAACGCCAACTCACCCCCGCTACCCTCCAGCAGTTTCAGATCGGCTTTGCCCCCCCCGGCTGGCAGCCCCTCTACGAATATCTCGTCAACCAAAAAGGGATCCCGGCTCAGCTTGTTGCCGATGCCGGTTTACTGGTGGCGCGGCAAAGCGGGGGTTGGTATGACCGGTTTCGCCACCGGGTGATGCTGCCGATTTTCAATCTCAAAGGGCAAGTGATTGGTTTTGCCGGGCGGGCCCTTGGGGACGAGCAGCCCAAATATCTCAACTCCCCCGAAACCGACCTTTTCAACAAAAGCCAAGTCCTCTATGCCCTCAACTTCGCCCGGGACAGCATTGCCCGGCAGGACCAAGCCATCGTTGTCGAAGGCTACTTTGACGCCATTGCCCTGCACCAAGCCGGCATTACCAACGTGGTGGCTTCCATGGGGACTGCCCTGACCGCCGAGCAGGTGACGGCCCTATTGCGTTACAGCGAATCCAAGCGCTTAATTTTGAACTTTGATGCCGACCGGGCTGGGATACAGGCAGCGGAGCGGGCCATTGCTCCCATTGCCGACCAGGCCCGGCGGGGGGAAGTGGAATTGCGTTTATTGACCATTCCTAGGGGCAAAGATGCCGATGAATTTTTGCGCGACCACGGTTCCGAGGAATTTCGGGCTCTTGTGGAGCAAGCCCCCCTTTGGTTGGACTGGCAGATTGAGCAGATTTTAGCCGCCAAAGATCTCAGTCAAGCCAACCAATTTCAGCAGGCCCTGCAGAGCCTGACCCGACTGTTATCTGGACTAGGGGGGCACTGGCGCACCCTTTACATCCATCGGGTGGCCGAGCGCCTCAGCCGCGGCAATAGCCGTCTGGCCCGAGATTTAGAAGAAGAACTGCGCAAAAGCATTCGCCAGCAGCGCTGGTCCCGGCCCACAAGCCGCTCCCATCCCGAAAAAGGCTCCAAACTGATCCAATCCGAGTTTCATTTGCTGCAAATTTTCCTCCATTTTGGCGAATATCGCTCCTTAATCCGGGAAGAGTTGCTCAACCGCGACCTGCAATTCAGCTACACCCCCCACCGCCAACTTTGGCAAGGAATCAGTGAGCTAGTGCAGCAGCAACCCCACCTCGAAGCCGACACCGAAGCCCTACTAGTAACCTTGCGGACCTTTTTTGCTCAGGATGAAGCCCTCAATCAACGTCTCACCCATTTGCTCTGGTTGGATGAGACCTCTCGCATTGCCCTGATGCGCCCCCGCATGGTGGTGCGCGCGGCCATTGCCACCATGGAACTAGAAATCCGCCAGAAACGCTACCGCTACTGGACCCAACTGTGGGACCAAGCCTACCAGCACCGCCAAACCGAGCAAGCCCTCTACTTCCAAGCAAAAATCCAGAGTGAATACCGCCGCATCCAAGCCCTCCAAAAAGAATGTCAAATGAGCGCTGAAGACCTGCAAACCTCCCTTTTTAATGTTGACGAACTTTAAATCCCCCTGCTGCCGACCGTTAAACGATTCTGTAATCTCCCAAGACCCGGGATCCCCTTCGCTAGAGTGAGGACAGCCATATTAGGGGACCAAGATATGGATCTTGTCAGTGGCATTGTTGCCGTGGTGGTGGCGGGTTATCTGTTTAACGCCGTCAAGGTCATCAATCAGGGAGATGAAGCCCTAGTGGAGCGTTTAGGCAAGTTTAATCGCAAGCTCACTCCAGGATTACATGTTATCTTTCCTGCCATTGAAACCATCGTTTTCCGGGAAACTGTGCGGGAGAAAGTCATTGATGTACCACCGCAACAATGCATTACCAGCGACAATGTTTCCTTGATGGCGGATGCGGTTGTGTATTGGCGGATTACGGATATGATCCGGGCCCGCTATGCGGTGGAAGATGTGCAGCGCGCTTTGATCAACTTGGTTTTGACCGCCTTGCGTTCGGAAATTGGACGCATGGAATTGGATCAAACTTTTTCTTCCCGGTCAGAGATCAATGCCCGCTTGCTGAGCGAACTCGATGAAGCCACTGATCCTTGGGGTATCAAGATTACTCGGGTGGAGGTCAAGGATATTCAGCCTTCCAAAACCGTGCAAAACTCCATGGAAGCCCAGATGGCCGCTGAACGGGAAAAACGGGCAGCCATCCTCAAATCGGAAGGGGAGCAACAGGCCAAGATCAACGAAGCCACTGGGCAAGCCCGGGCCCAAATCCTGCGGGCAGAAGCAGAAAAACAGGAGCGGATCCTGCGGGCCCAAGGGCAAGCGGCAGCCATCAAAACCATCGCCGATACCCTTAACGATACCCCCCTGGCGGCGGAAGCACTGCAATTTCTGCTGGCCCAAACCTATCTGGATATGGGTGGCAAAGTGGGAACTAGCCCCAACGCCAAAGTGATCTTCATGGATCCCAATTCCATCCCCGGGGCCGTACAGGGGATGCTCTCCATGATTCCCAATCAACCCACCACCGTCCCCGATCAACCCTTTTCCAAGTTTCCCTTCAGTACCCCCCAAGCTTGAGACGTTGCCGTTGGTCGCTGAGGTAGATCCAGTGCTACCTTAGCCTTAGCCCCCTCGGAGTAGATGCTACATGAACAAACGCGGTCTTGTCTTGAGTGCCACTGCCGCCCTCACCACTGCAGTTGCGTTGGTAGGCATCCGTTTGGCGGCTCCGGTGTGGGCAGGCTTTCGCCCCCATCCCAAAGAAGTCATCGATGAGGTTTGGCAGACGGTGAACCGCGAGTTTGTGGATGCCACCTTCAACCGGGTGGATTGGGAAGCCCAACGGCGTAAACTCCTCTCCCGCGACTATGCCACCACTGAAGAAGCCTACGAAGCTATCCGCGAAGCCCTAAAACTGCTCGGGGATCCCTACACTCGCTTTATGGATCCGGAGCAGTATGCCAGCATGCAGATCGACACCTCTGGGGAATTGACCGGGGTGGGCTTGACCCTAGGCATGGATGAAGAAACCAATCAACTGGTGGTGATTTCCCCGATTGAGGGATCCCCGGCGGATCGGTTGGGTTTAAAGTCCAAGGATGTGATCACTTCCATCGATGGTCGCAGCACCCAAGGGATGGACGTGAATACGGCGGTGAGTTTGATTCGCGGGCCGGCGGGGACGAACGTGACCCTATCGATTTTGCGGGGGGGTGAGCGGCTAAGTTTTACGATTAAGCGGGAGCGGATTGAGCTGGCGACGGTGCGCTCCCAGCTGCACACTTACAACGGCATGAAGGTGGGGTATATTCGCCTGACCCAGTTTGCGGCCAATGCCGCCGAAAAAATGCGCGAGACCATCCGCAAGTTTGAGGAACAGGATGTGGATGGGTATATTTTGGATTTGCGCTCCAATCCTGGGGGGTTGCTCCATGCCAGCGCCGAGATTGCCCGCATGTGGCTGGATCGGGGAGCGATTGTGTCCACGGTGAATCGGCAAGGGGAACAGGATCGGCTGCGGGCGGATCACCAGGCTCTCACCAGTCGTCCCTTGGTGGTTTTGGTGGATGGGGCTTCCGCCAGTGCCAGCGAGATTTTGTCCGGGGCTTTGCAGGATAATCGCCGGGCTGTCATTGTTGGTACCAAAACCTTTGGCAAGGGTCTGGTGCAGTCGGTGCATGCCCTCTCCGACGGTTCTGGATTGGCGGTGACCATTGCCCGCTACCGCACCCCCAATGGCCGCGACATTCACCAGCAGGGGATCACCCCCGATATTGTGGTGGAGCTGAGCGAAGCGGATCTCAAGCGGCTAACGGCCAATCGCGAGCTAGTGGCCACCGAAGAGGATCCCCAATTTGCGGCAGCGTTGCGGGCCCTCCAGAACCAAGTGGTGGCCAAACGGGCTACGGCCGCCCAAAAACCCTAGAGCCGAAACAAGTGTTCAAACTCCTGCCGCAGCCCCGCCAGATGACTGAGGCGGGCCACCACCAAACTATTCTGTCCCGCATCCTGTAAACGCCGCTGCCAACGATAGATCCCCTCCTGATTCTGCAGCCAAAACGCCACCACCGTCCGCGTCACCGCCTCCAGATCCCAGCTTTGATCCATGCTCTCCAGGGATCCCAGGAAGGCATCGAGGGTACAGCGGCGGGCGCCGATATAGGCGGCCCCCCGGGGCGGGTTTTGGTTTTGGTACTGAAAAAAGTGCAAGATCGGGAGGACCCCCAGGATTTCAAAAGTATAGTCCATGCACACTCCTTAGCTGAGACATTCCCTGAGGGGGCAAATGGGCAAAAAAAGATATATCCCTTGCCCGGTCAGGGTTTTAGCTTCATGATTGAGGTTTTGTTCTGGTCAAAATAGCCCAATTGTCATCCCCCTGACAAGGGGTTAGCTGTAAATTGATTAGCAATCTTTGTCGTTAACTGCTAGCAGTAAAAGCCGGCTATTGCTAATACCCCAGCAGCCAATGCCAGTAATGCTGTACCAGCCAGGGGCCACTAGCGTAGGTGAGTAGGGCAGCAGCAGCCAAACAGGGGCCAAAGGGGATGGGGCGACTGAGGGTGGTTTTTTTCAGCAGCCACAGTCCCAGCCATACCAACAGTCCAATTCCAGCTGCCAGGATCACCGTCAGGATCACCCCCGGCCACCAGCCCAAAAACATACCAATGCCCGCCAAAAACTTGCCATCCCCCAGCCCCAGGGCTTCCTTGCCCCGCAGCCATAGCCACAGCCAGCGCATCCCCTCCAGCAGCCAAATCCCCACCACCGCCGCCACAATCCCATCGAGGAGGTGCTGCACCGCCCCCTCAGGGCCTGCCTGCACCCAGCCCAGGATCCCCTGCAGAGCCGTTGCCACCACCAGTCCCCCCTGGGTCAGTTCTTCCGGCAAATAGCCCGTATCCCAATCAATCAGCGCCAAAGCCAGCAGCCAAGCCAGCAAAACCCAAGCCAGCAGCAACGGCGGCTGCCAACCCACCAGCACAAAAGCCAAACCATAGAGAAGCAAACACAGGGTTTCCACCGCCGGATAGCGCCAGGAAATGGCTCCCTGACAGTAGCGGCAGCGCCCTCCAAGCAGCCACCAGCCCAGCACCGGGATATTATCCCGCTGGCTCAAGGTCGTCTGGCAGTGGGGACAGCGGGAAGGGGGGGACCACAACGACATCCCCTGGGGCAAGCGATAGACCACCACATTGACAAAACTGCCCACCGCCGCCCCAATCAGGATCACCGTCGGCCACCAAACCCAACTATCCATCCCGGCTTAGGCCACCCACTCCAGGGGAATAAATCGTTCCAATGGTAGCAAAACCGGCTGTTCCGAAAAAATCAAATCCCCCCGCAGCGTCCGAGAATGCACCGCCACCCCCCGCGGCCGCAAAGCCAGCACATCCGGGCGCTGTTGTTGATAATGCTGGTAAATCCGCCGGGCCGCTTCGATTAACTTAGGATCCATAAGCGATTACACTTCCTGTGTCGTAGCTTACAACAGCCCCCCCGATAGTCAAGACCGCCCTACCCCCCTGTTTTGATGGGGATCTTTGACAAGGGAGCCTTTTTTCTCCTAGAATGCAGACTGTTCTTTATCCAGAGCAGACTGAGGGATCAGGCCCGACGACGCTGCGGCAACCAAGTAAAAGCCTTTACTGAGGTGCCAATTCCTGCGGTAGTCACTACCGAAAGATAGGGAAACATTCAACACCACGTCGCCCCCGGAAGAGAACACCCCGAATCTACCCCACCGCTGGATCCCAAGCTGGATGCCTAGGATGTGGTTTCGGGATCCCTAGGTCAGCTTCATGAGGAGGCTCCTGTGACGTATACTTTGTTTACTTCTGAGTCCGTGACGGAAGGTCATCCGGACAAGATCTGTGATCAGATTTCCGATGCGATTTTGGATGCCCTGCTGACGGAAGACCCCTACAGTCGGGTGGCAGCGGAGGTGATTGTGACCACGGGTTTGGTGTTGGTGATGGGAGAAATCTCCACCAAGGCCCATGTCAATTACGTCAAGTTGGTGCGGGATAAAATTGCCGAAATCGGCTATACCGACGCCAGCAATGGTTTTTCTGCTAACAGTTGCTCGGTGCAAATCGTCCTCGATGAGCAATCCCCCGACATTGCCCAAGGGGTGAACCAAGCCCTAGAAGACCGTCAGCAAGGAGGGGATCCCTACAATCAAATTGGGGCTGGGGATCAGGGGATTATGTTTGGTTTTGCCTGCACCGAGACCCCGGAATTGATGCCTTTGCCCATCAGTGTGGCCCATCGTTTGAGTCGGCAGTTGGCGGCGGTGCGCAAGCAGGGGATTTTGCCCTATTTAGGGCCTGATGGCAAAACCCAAGTCACCGTTGCCTACGAAAACGGCCGCCCGGTAGGGATCCATACAATTTTGATTTCCACCCAGCACCAGCCCACCATTGGTGAGATTCGCGATCCCGAGGCAGTACAGGCGCGGATTCGGGAGGATTTGATAGTGCATGTGATCCAGCCGGTGTTTGCGGATTTGAGTGTGCGTCCGGATGAGAACACCCGGATTTTGGTCAATCCCACCGGCAAATTTGTTATTGGTGGTCCCCAGGGGGATTCGGGTTTGACGGGGCGCAAGATCATTGTGGATACCTATGGGGGGTATGCCCGGCATGGGGGTGGGGCTTTTTCCGGCAAGGATCCCACCAAGGTTGACCGTTCCGGGGCCTATGCAGCCCGCTACGTGGCCAAAAACATTGTGGCTGCTGGTTTAGCGGACAAGTGCGAAGTCCAGGTCAGCTATGCCATTGGGGTTGCCCATCCCATCAACATCTTTGTGGAGACCTTTGGCACCGGTCGAGTTTCCCAAGAGACCCTGCTGGAGATTATCCAGACCCATTTTGACCTGCGTCCGGCGGCGATTATTGATCATTTTGGGTTGCGTCATTTGCCGCGGCAAGCTGGTGGTCGCTTTTACCAACAGGTGGCAGCCTACGGTCACTTTGGTCAAACCCATCTGCATCTGCCCTGGGAACAGACTGACAAAGCCGCCATCCTCCGCCAAGAATACGGACTTGTGCGGGAACCCTCCTTCAGCCGCTAGTCCCCTCTCCCAGGGGGGGGAGAGGGGGTGAAGGTTTTAGCGGAAATAGCCAATCCACCTGTACCACTCGTTTAGGCTATCAGCAGGTTGGCTGGGCCTAGGCGGGGTTTCTGCCACT
>JAUQVP010000034.1:0-26078 GCA_039794745.1 Thermostichales cyanobacterium HHBFW_bins_127
ATCTGCCATATTTTCCAAACGGTCAAGGGGATCCCATTGTCGCGCCCATTTCCGCGCCTGACCTATGCTGAGGCGATGGATCGCTATGGCACAGATCGCCCGGATACTCGCTTTGGCATGGAATTGGTGGATCTGTCTGAGGAGTTTAGGGATGCAAGTTTTAAGGTCTTTGCTAAGGCAATTGCCGCCGGTGGGGTGGTCAAGGTTTTGCCGGTGCCGGGGGGGGATCAGGCGATTTCCAATACCCGCATTAAACCCGGTGGGGATTTATTTAACTTGGTAACCCAATATGGGGGGCAAGGGTTAGCGTTTATTCGCATCCGCGAGGGCAATAGTTTTGATACCATTGGGGCCCTCAAGGAAAGTTTGAGTCCAGAGTTGCAGGCAAGCATCTTAGCTAAAACAGGGGCTAAGCCGGGGGATTTATTATTGTTTGGAGCTGGGGACAAAGCCATTGTCAATGAATGCCTGAACCGCCTGCGCCTGCAGCTTGGCAAGGAACTCAACTTGATTGCCCCGGATCAAATCCATCTGCTCTGGGTGACGGAGTTTCCCATGTTTGAATACAACCCAGAACTGGGGCGACTCCAGGCCATGCACCACCCCTTTACGGCTCCCTATCCCCAAGATCTCGACCACCTGGAAACAGCCCGGGCCCAAGCTTATGATCTGGTCTGGAATGGCATCGAAATCGGCGGGGGATCCCTGCGGATTTACCAGCGGGAGGTGCAGGAACAAGTGTTTGCCACCCTGGGCTTATCGGCGGCGGAGGCCCAGGATAAGTTTGGATTTTTGCTGGAGGCTTTTGAGTATGGGACGCCTCCCCACGGGGGGATTGCCTATGGGTTGGATCGTTTGGTGATGCTGTTGGCGGGGGAAGATTCGATTCGGGATGTGATTGCCTTCCCTAAAACCCAGCAGGCCAAATGCCTGCTCACGGGAGCACCGGCGGCAGTCGAACCCAAACAGTTACAAGAACTGCACGTCATGTCCACCTACCAACCCAAACATGAACATCCTCCTCAGCAATGACGACGGCATCCTAGCCCCCGGAATCCGCTGCCTGGCCGCCGCCTTGGCCCAACACCACCAGGTCACCGTTGTTGCCCCCGACCGAGAACGCTCGGCCACCGGCCACGCCCTCACCCTACATAAGCCCCTGCGGGTAGAAGCAGTCGGGGATCCCTATCCAGCGGGGGTAGCAGCTTGGGCCTGCTCGGGAACCCCGGCGGACTGTGTCAAGTTTGGTTTGGATGCCCTCCTAAAAACAACACCCCCTGACTGGGTGATCGCCGGTATCAACCGAGGGGCTAATCTGGGCACCGATGTCCTCTATTCCGGCACCGTCTCAGCCGCTATGGAAGGACTGCTAGAAGGGATCCCCAGCCTGGCCATCAGCTTGGCCAGCTACAGCGCCAAGGAGGTGCAGGATTTTCAGGGGGCAGCGGACTTTGCCCTCAGCCTCCTGACGAAATTGGGGATCCCGAGTGTGCCGACCTTGTTGAATGTGAATGTGCCGGCGGGGGCAGAGATTCGCGGCTGTGTGGTGGTGCCCTTGGGGGTGCGCAAGTATGTGGATATTTACGAGCAGCGGTCCGATCCGCGGGGGAAGGACTACTACTGGTTGGCAGGGGAAGTGATTACCGATGGCGTGGATCCCGACACGGATCTCCACGCCATTCAGCAGGATTGGATTACGATTACGCCTTTGCAGTTTAACTTAACGGATTGGGAGCAGTTGGGGATGTATAGCCGGTGGTTTACTCCCTATCGCCAAGCTACTGGCTAGGCCCATCAATCCCTGCCAGCAATTGCGGCATGTACCAGATTTTGGTGGGAGTGATGGTTTCCCCGGCGGCCAGGAAGGGGGTGCCATCCTGGAAATTCAACGGCCCTTGGTAGAGGAAATTGGGATTTTGCCCCAGCTTGGCAATAAAGTCATTCAAATTAGCCAGTTGCTCCCCTAGGGCTGGCCCGGGTAGAAACCCTGCTCCGGTGGTGTCGAGATTGTTGATGTCCGTCCAGTCAATATCGGACCAGACCCAGGCACTTTGGTACTGCCCCGCTTTGCTGGCCACCACCGCATCCCGGTAGGCCGGGCCCCAATTGTAGTAGGGCACTCCCAAGCACAGGTCTGGGGCTAGGTCACAGCCGGTCTTCAGCCCGTAGTGGGTAAATTTCACCTTTTTGCCCGCCCCCGCGGCCCGCCGCGCCTGATTAGCCACCTCCGGCGTATCCAACCCGGACATGACCACATCGTAACCACCATTGAAGAAATCATCGGCAACCTTAGTGGGATCCAAGGTCACCCCCGGGATATTAAACCAAAAGCCGATCCACACCACCCGAAACTGCAGATCCTCAGCCTTTTTGCCCCGGTAGGTTTCCCAGCAGTAGCGGGCACCTAAATAGGCCGCCGAGACATAGCGGCGGGTTTCGTCGTTGATCAGCGGCCCCACAAAGCCAATTTTGCCGGTTTCCGTGCCCAAAGCCGCCGCACAGCCGGAAATCATGCGGGTATATTCCATTTTGGGCATGATATTTCCCAAATTGGGCTGATCCTTAAAGTTCTTCCCCTCCCGCCAGGCATAATCCCCAGAGGCATGGATCACCGTCACGTCGGGATGCTTTCTGGCCGTCTCCAGGGCATCATCTTTGAAATCATCGGAATTAAAAATAATCATCCGCGCCCCCTTGGCAATCAAATCATCTGCCACCTGGGATCCCTTGACATTGGGGCGATCCGCCGGGTTGACCTTATCGACAATGTCAAAGGTAACCCCCGGCACCTTGGCCATCACATAGTCCGCTCCCATGACATGGGCTTGGTTCCAGCCGCCATCCTGACGCGGCCCAACCAAAATCATCCCCACCCGGAAGCTGTCCTGAGCACGGCTCACCTGCAGGGATCCCCAAAAGGCCAGTCCCAGGGTGGCCAGGGAAATAAGGCTACGGCGAAGCAGAGATTGCATGACTCCACAGTCCTGAAAAACACATGAGCTTGATAGAATTGTCCAACCGGGCAAATGTTCCCGTTTTTTGTCTTGGGCGGCAGCCCTAGAACAGGTGGGAGAGTCAATGCCGCTCCAAGATTGCTATCACCCCTGCTCACCAAGTCACTCTCGTTACTCACACAAGAAAGATACATTTCCCTCTTCCTCCTTGGGAGAGGGATTGGTTTTATTGTCAGAGGATATACTAAAATGCGGATCTTTTGAGAAACACGAGAATTTCCAGCAATCCAATCCTGAATAGATGATAAACAGGGGATGAAATGATAAAAGGCACCCTATTTTAACCTATATCAAGCCCCAATTGACAATCCTAAGAGCGATGGGGTTCCGCCAAATTGACAAAGCGGATATATTGACTTTCAAACAGCAATTTGACCGTGCCGGTAGGACCATTGCGGTGTTTAGCAATAATCACCTCGGCAATCCCCCGCTCAGTCGTATTGGGATCGTAGTACTCCGGGCGATACAACATCATCACCACATCCGCATCCTGTTCAATACTGTTGTGCACCAAAATACCATTGGCGACAAAATTGTGATGCCGCGGCATCTCCAAATCAAAAACCGCCTCCTCCCCCGCCTCCTCAATGGTGACAACGGGATCCCAAAGCAATTCATCATCATCCATCTTGACAGCGATACTTTCCTCCAGTTGCAGATCATCTAAAGGCTGCCACCCCCGCTGGGTATAGAAGGGGTGGTTGCCCGTGGCAACGATTTCGTAGTTGAGCAAAGTTTTCAGACGATAGACCTTCTGAATGCCGCTGGCAAAGGCTTTCAGGGGCTGTTGGGGCACCAAGCGACCGCGCTGATTGAGACTGAGAATCCGCGGTAGGGGCCGCCCCTGCAGGGATGCCAGTTGCTCCAGGGTCCAGGGTTTGCCACTGTCCACATCGGCAACGGTGGTCTTGCCACTCAAACAGCCCGACTCCCGCAGATCGGACAATTGCGGCCGCTTATCAGAACGGCTTTCCACCGCCCGACTCAACTGGGACAGGACTACCACCGGCGCCTCCAGTTCCTTGGCCAAAGCCTTTAGCCCCCGGGTGATGCGGGACAACTCCTGCACCCGATTTTCCGACCCCCCCTCCATCAGTTGCAAATAGTCCAACAAAACCATGCCCAACCGCTGCCCCTGCTCCGCCTGCAGGCGCCGGGCCTTGGAACGGATTTCGGCAAGGGTGGCATTGGCCGTGTCATCAATAAAGATCGGCAATTGAGCCAAGGTACCAATGGCTTGGCTCAAGCGCGGCCACAGGTTTTCTGGAATACGACCGGAACGCAGACGACTCCCCTCCACCCTGGCTTCACTGGCCAAAAGCCGCTGCACCAACTGCTCCCGCGACATCTCTAAACTAAAAATCGCCACCGGCGATCCCACCCGGGCAGCCACATTGTGGGCCATGGACAAGGAAAAGGCAGTCTTACCCATGGACGGGCGCCCAGCCACAATAATCAAATCCGACCGCTGCAAACCCTGGGTCATGGCATCTAGGTCATAAAAAGCCGTCGGGATCCCGGGTAGGTGGCTGCCGGCATCGCTGTAGCGTTGTTCCAGGTCGGTGAAGGTGTTGAGGAGGATATCGCTGATGGGCACCAGGGAGCGCTGGGCTCGCACCTGACTGATTTCAAAGATGCGCTGCTCCGCTTGGTCCATCACCTGAGCGATGCTGAGGCTATGGTCGTAGGCGAGGCGGGCGATCTCCTGGGTGGTTTGGATCAGGCGCCGGCGCAAATACTTCTCCTGCACCAGTTGGGCATACTGGTCAATGTTGATGCTGCTGACGGTTTGTTCGACGAGCTGGCGCAGCAGCCTCACCCCACCGATTTTGTCCAACTTGCCCTGATCATCCAGCCAAGCCGTCACACTGGTCAGATCCGTCGGTCGCCCGGCGGTGTGCAGGGTCAAAGCCGCCCGATAGATCTCCTGATGAGCAGACAGATAAAACGCCTCCGGCACCAGGATCTCTGCCACCCGCGTCATCGCCTCCGGATCCAGCAGGATCCCCCCCAAGATTTCCTCTTCTGCCTCCAAACTCTGGGGGGGTAAGCGGTCACCCCCTGTCAAATCCAAATCGCGTACCATAACCTCTGGCCGGGATCCCCTTTATCCTAGCGCTTGCAGTTAGTTCCATGCCGGATCAGGCTGGCTAGGGGCCGTTTCTCAATTGGCGTGGACTCCTGTCAACTGGCCTCAACCCCTTGCCACTCCCCTCCTCCAAGCATCCGGTCAGGATCGGTCGGGCAACCCCTGGCGGATCCCTCCGTTGATTCGCTAGCATAAGCGTAGGTGGGACTGCTCTTTAGCGTAGTTTCACCGAAATCCACATGCAGTCTGAGGGATGCCAGTGTGCTAGTGCTTGCCGAGCCGCGGACGTGTATCTCCTGGAAGTCCCTAAGTTTTCCCTCGACGTTGAATGTCAGCCCGTTTTTGGACGAATTGATACGGCCGGTACCACGTCTTTGGCAGCCGGAAGTTCGCCTAGGCCTGCATGAGGTGATGATCAACGCCGCCCGCCACGGCAATCGCCTTGATCCCCGCAAACACGTGATCATCTACTATTCGATGCAAGGGCAGACCTACCACTGGATTGTCCGGGATCAGGGGTCGGGGTTTCCCTGTCAAGCCCATCGCCAGCGCTGCTGCGGCCGGGACATCCCCGAAGACCATGAATCTGGGCGGGGGGTCTACTTGATTTTGCAAATCTTCGACCACGTGGAATGGAACGACTGCGGCAACCAGGTGTACCTACGCAAAACCCTGGGCCACCGTCCCCCCCTCATTTGTTGAGGCCTTGACGAGAGGTGCCAGTTTTCTGCTAATTTTCTGGCACGCTCCGTAAAACTTCCTAGTTTCTTAACTTTGCCCTGGTGATCCCCTGTCTATAACGGAGGTGGAGATACCCGAGGCAGGCTTATGCTGACAACCACTCCTCCAGCCACCGCTCCCTTGAGTCGGGAAGAATTGCAGTGCATGCACGACTACTGGCGTGCCGCCAACTACCTCTCGGTAGGGCAAATCTACCTGATGGATAACCCGCTCCTGCAGGAACCCCTGCGCTTGCACCACGTCAAGCCGCGGCTCTTGGGCCACTGGGGCACCACCCCCGGTCTCAATTTCATCTATGTCCACTGCAATCGGGTGATCAAAAAGTTCAACTTGAACATGATCTACATCACAGGCCCGGGGCATGGCGGACCCGGCTTGGTGGCCAATGCCTACCTGGAAGGCACCTACTCGGAAATCTATCCCAACGTCTCCCAGGATGCGGTGGGGATGAAAAGGCTGTTTAAGCAGTTCTCCTTCCCCGGCGGGATCCCCAGTCACGTGGCCCCGGAAACCCCGGGATCGATCCATGAGGGGGGGGAATTGGGCTATGCTTTGCTGCACGCCTACGGGGCTGTGTTCGACAATCCCGATTTGATTGCCTGCTGCGTGGTGGGGGACGGGGAAGCGGAAACCGGGCCTTTGGCCACCAGTTGGCACTCCAATAAGTTCCTCAACCCCATTCATGATGGGGCCGTGCTGCCGATCCTGCACCTGAACGGCTACAAAATCGCCAATCCCACGGTGCTGGCCCGCTTGAGTCGGGAAGAATTAGAAAGTTTGTTTGTCGGCTATGGCTACAAGCCCTACTTTGTGGAGGGGTCGGATCCGGAGCTGATGCACCAGACCATGGCGGCAACCTTGGATACGGTCATCCAGGAAATTCAGGCAATTCAGCGCCAAGCCCGGGAGTCGGGGGAGGCGGTCCGTCCGCGCTGGCCGATGCTGATCCTGCGCACCCCCAAGGGCTGGACGGGCCCGAAGCTGGTCAACGGCAAACCCGTAGAGGGATCTTGGCGGTCTCACCAAGTGCCTTTGGCCAATGTCCATGAAAATCCCCAGTATTTGGAGCAGTTGGAGGCTTGGCTGCGCAGCTATGGCCCGGAAGAGTTGTTTGACAGTCAGGGGAGGTTGCGGCCGGATCTGGCGGCCTTGCCCCCCAAGGGAACGGCCCGCATGAGTGCCAATCCCCATGCCAACGGTGGGCTGCTGCTGCGGGATCTGCGCATGCCCAATTTTGCCGACTATGGGGTGCCGGTGCCCCGCCCGGGTACCACGGAGGCGGAAGCCACCAAGGTTTTGGGGGTGTTTTTGCGGGATGTGATGAAACTGAATCTGGAAAGCCGCAATTTCCGCCTTTTTGGCCCGGATGAAACCGCTTCCAACCGCTTGCAGGCGGTGTTTGAGGCCTCACCGCGGACCTGGATGGCTGATTTCTTGCCCGAAGATGAGGCCCTCGCCACGGATGGACGGGTGATGGAGGTGCTGAGTGAGCACATGTGCCAAGGGTGGCTAGAGGGGTATTTGCTGACGGGGCGCCATGGCTTTTTCTCCTGCTATGAAGCCTTTATTCATATTATTGATTCGATGTTCAATCAGCATGCTAAGTGGCTGAAAACCACGCGACATCTGCCCTGGCGAGCCCGCATTGCTTCCCTCAATTATCTGCTGACTTCCCATGTCTGGCGGCAGGATCACAATGGTTTTAGCCATCAGGATCCGGGGTTTATTGACCATGTGGTGAATAAGAAATCTGAGATTATTCGGGTATATTTGCCGCCGGATGCCAATACCTTGTTGTCGGTGGTCGATCATTGTCTGCGCAGTCGCCATTATGTCAATGTCATCGTTGCCGGTAAACAACCGGCCCTGCAATATCTGGACATGGATGCGGCAATCAAACACTGCACCGCGGGGATCAGCATTTGGGAATGGGCCAGCAATGATCAAGGCTCGGAACCGGATGTGGTGTTGGCCTGTGCCGGGGATGTGCCAACGCTGGAGGCGTTGGCGGCGGTGGATTTGATCCGCCAGTATCTGCCGGATTTGAAGGTGCGCTTTGTCAATGTGGTGGACCTGATGAAGCTGCAGCCCCCAGAAGAACATCCCCATGGGCTGACCAATGCGGATTTCTGCTCCATCTTTACGCCGGATAAGCCGATTATTTTTGTCTATCACGGCTATCCCTGGCTGATTCACCGCCTCACCTATCGCCGCTCGAATCACCACAATCTACATGTGCGCGGCTATAAGGAAGAGGGCACAACCACCACTCCTTTTGATATGGTCGTCCTCAATGATTGTGACCGCTACCATCTGGTGATGGATGTGATTGACCGGGTACCTGCCCTCAAATATGTGGGCGCCCATGTGAAACAAATCCTGCGGGATAAGTTGGTGGAACATAAACACTACATCAGGGAATATGGGGAAGATATGCCGGAAATCCGTAACTGGAAATGGCCCTACTAGCCCATATCACTGATACCCATCTGCTCGGGGATCCCGAGGGGTTGTTGCGGGGGATCAATCCCTACAGCAATCTGCAACGGGTGCTGGAGCATGTGAAACAGTACCAGCCGGATCTCTATCTGTTTACGGGGGATATTGCCGAGACGGGGGAAGCCCCTGCCTATGAGTTGTTTGCATCCCTGACCGCAGGTCTGGGCAAATGTATGCTGCCCGGCAACCATGACCACCCCCACTGGTTTGGGGATCCCCAGGTTTATGAGCTGGGGGGCTGGCGGCTGCTGCTGCTCAGTTCGGTGCTGGCCACAAGCCGCTATGGGGAAGGGCAGCTCAGTCCGGGATCCCTAGCTTGGCTGGGGCAACGGTTGGGGGAATCGAGGCAACCTACCCTGATTGCCCTCCACCATCCGCCGGTGGCGGTGGGGGTGGATTGGCTGGATCAGATGGGGCTGGTCAATTCTGAAGCGTTCTGGCAGGTGGTCACTCCTCAGGTGAAGTTGGTGGTGTTTGGCCATATTCACCATGCCTTTGCCACGGTCTATGGGGGCATCCCTTGCTACGGCACCCCCTCCAGCCACAGTCAGATCCGAGAGCCTCGGGATCCCGGTTATCGCTTGATTTGGTTGGGGGCCGGGGGGGAGTATCGCACCCAGGTGATTTGGGTGAGGGGCTAGCGGCCGCGCAGTTGGGTGGCTTGCTCTAGGTTGGGACCGGTGAGGTGGAAAGCAGCGCCAAACCCCCGGATTAAGGTGCCTTCTTGGGGGGTAAACTCCACAAACTGGAAATCCCCTAGCCCCAGCAGCATCTCGGCAATGGCAAAACGCTGCCGATAGGCCGCTGTCACCCCCAACTGTTCCGCTGCTTCTCGGCTCAACCAACGAGCCCTGGCTTTCACACTCAGCCGCACAATCGCATGGTGACTGTGGGGATCCCCGGGCAGGGGATTGGCGTGGATCAACAGACCGCACCGGGGATCATCCTGGAGGGCTTGGGTGTGGCTGGAAAGACTGCTGAGCAAACTGTAAAACCGCAAGGGATCCCGCAGGGTTACGAAGGGCACCAAACTGACCGCTGGGGATCCCGATTCCAGGACAGCTAGGCTGGCGACAGGTTGTTCGTTGAGGAGTTGGTCAACCAGATCAGGGATGGTCATGGGGATTCTCCACTCAACTTTTAGCTTACAGGCTAGGGATCCTGGATAATCTGGAAGGAGTGTGAGTGCCAGGTGGCTATGCGCATCCCATTGAGTTGGCTAGGGGAATTGGTGGAGATTGGCGATCTCAGCCCGGAGGCCTTGGCGGAGTCCTTGACCTTGGCGGGGTTTGAGGTGGAGGACATCGAGGATCGCCGCACCTGGGCTGACGGAGTGGTGGTGGGTGAGATCATCAGCGCCGCCCCCCATCCCAATGCCAACAAGTTGCAGGTCTGCCAGGTGGATCTGGGAACCGGGGATCCCGTAACGATTGTCTGTGGGGCAGCTAATGCTCGGGCGGGGATCAGGGTACCGGTAGCTACCCCGGGAACGTACTTACCGGCGGTGGATCTGCGGATTAGCGAGGCGGACAAACGGGGGGTGAAATCTGCCGGGATGATTTGCTCTTTGGCAGAACTGGGCCTGGCCAAAAGTTCGGAGGGGATCCATGAGTTTGGGGAGGCCTACCCCCTGGGGGCGGATGCCCGTCCCTACTTGGGGTTGGACCAGGTGATTCTTGACATTACCTCCACGGCGAATCGGGCGGATGCCCTGAGTTTGGTGGGGATTGCCCGGGAGGTGGGGGCTCTCTATCGTCGGCCGGTGCGCTTACCAGGGGTACCAACCCAAACGGGTCAGGGGGAATTGCCCTGGGCATTGGGGGAATTGACCGCCTGCCCAGCCTACAGCGGTACCCTGATCCGGGGGGTGCAGATCGGGCCATCCCCCGCTTGGCTGAAGCAAAAGTTGGAATTGGCCGGCAGTCGCTCCATCAACTCGGTGGTGGACATCACCAACTATATTTTGCTGCTGTGGGGACAGCCCCTCCACGCCTTTGATGCCCAAAAACTGGCCCACTACGGCAGCACAGTGGGGGTGCGGCTAGCCCGCCCCGGGGAGACCCTCACCACCTTGGACGGACAACAGCGCTCCTTGGCGGCAGAGAATCTGGTAATTACCTGCGGGGATCAGCCGGTGGCCCTAGCGGGGGTCATGGGTGGGGAAGCCACGGAAGTCAGCCAGACCACCGTGGATATTTTCCTGGAAGCGGCCCTGTTTGAGCCGGTAGCTATCCGCCGCTCCGCCCGGGCCCAGGGCTTGCGCACGGAAGCCTCCGCCCGCTACGAACGGGGGGTGGACTATTCAGCCCTGCTGCAGGCCAGGGATCAGGCCGTGGCCCTGATCCTGGAAATAGCCGGGGGGGAATTGGTGGGGCATGTTTTTCAGGATCACCGCCCTAGCCTAGAGCGAACCATTACCCTGCGCCTGTCCCGAATGATGGATATTCTGGGGGACGAGGTGCGGGTGGAAGATGTCCAGGAGGTGCTGCCGGCCTTGGGATTCCAACTCACCCCCTGTGGACAACCCGCCAGCTCCCTAGCCGGGGAAACCGCCTCCCAAATTGCCGCCCAATGCATCTGGCAAGTGCAAGTCCCCCCCTACCGCCTGCGGGATATTGAGCGGGAAATTGACCTGATCGAAGAATTCGCCCGCATCTACGGCTACGACCGCTTCAGTGTCACCCTGCCGGCGGAAACCATTCCGGGATCCCTGACGGCGGCAGAAGCGCGGCTGCGGCAGATCCGGGAAGTGTTTCGGGCGGTGGGTTTAACGGAGTTGTTTCACAATTCCCTGTGTCCTCCCAGTGAGGATCCGCGGGTGATTCCGATTCGCAATCCCATCTCCCCCGAGTTCAGTACCCTGCGGCGGGAACTGTTGCCGGGCTTAATCGAGGCTTTTCGCCACAATTGGGATCAGGGCAACGGGGCATTGCAGGGGTTTGAAATCGGGCGGGTCTTCTGGCAGAACCCCGACCACAGCTACCAGGAAGCGGATCACCTCGGCGGCATCCTCGGTGGGCAGCGCACCCACCATGACTGGCAAAAGCGACACCCCCCCTGCGACTGGTATGAAGCCAAAGGAGTGCTGGTCACTGCCCTAGAACGGCTGGGGATGGCAGTGACCTTTGTGCCCAGCCAGGAGCATCCCAGCCTCCACCCGGGTCGCACGGCCCAAGTGATCTTTCAGGGGCAGCCCTTGGGTTGGTTTGGGCAGTTGCATCCCCAGGTGCGGCGGCAGTTAGATTTGCCGGATCAGGTCTATGCCTTTGAACTGGAGCTCGACCCCCTAGTGCAGTATCAGCCCCAGCCCCACTACCAGCCCTATTCCCCCTATCCTCCCTCGGATCGGGACATTGCCTTTTTTGCCCCCCTGGAAGTCAGCGTCGCCTCCCTGGTGGAGGTGATGCAGCAGGCCGGGGGATCCCTATTGCAGTCGGTGGAATTGTTTGATGAGTATCGGGGTCAGGGGGTGCCGGTGGGGCAGCGGAGTTTAGCGTTCCGTTTGCTTTACCGGGCTAGTGACCACACCCTTACCGACAGCGAAGTGGAAGCTGTGCATCAGCGGGTGCGGCAGCAGTTGAGTCAGGCCTTTGCCGTCACGTTACGCAGTTAAGGCGCTAGGATCGAAAAGGTGCATGGTGGAACCCGTATGAATCCCAGTGAAGTCGAAGAGCAGATGCAAAAAGCCCTACAAGCCGCCCAGCGTTCCTTCAACACAGTGCGCACCGGGCGGGCCAGTGCTGCCCTTTTGGATCGGATCCAGGTGGAATACTACGGCGTCCCCACCCCCCTGAAAGCCCTCGCCAGCATTTCTACCCCCGATGCCAGCACCATTCTCATCCAGCCCTTTGATCGCTCCACCTTGGCTGCCATTGAGCGGGCCATTGCCATGTCGGATTTGGGTCTCACCCCTAGCAACGATGGCAGTACCGTGCGCCTCAACATCCCCCCCCTGACCGCCGAGCGGCGCAAGGAACTGAGCAAAATGGTGCACAAACTGGCCGAAGAAGGGCGGGTGGCCATCCGCAACATCCGTCGTGATGCCATTGACAGCATCCGCAAACAAGAAAAGAAAGCCGAACTCTCCGAAGATGAATCCAATGCCCTGCAGGCAGAAGTACAAAAGATCACCGACAAAATGATCAAAAAACTGGAAGAAATGCTGGCCGAAAAAGAAAAAGAAATCACCACCGTCTAGCCTATGAACTCAGAAGCGGTGATTCAGCAGTTGACCGAGCGCTCGGTGGTGGAGATCTTTCCCGGTGGTGCCGCCGCCTTGGCTGAGCGCCTGCGCCACACCGACCGCCCCCTGCGGGTGAAGCTGGGCATCGACCCCACCAAACCCGATCTCCACCTCGGCCACACCGTTCCCTTACGCAAACTGCGGCAATTTCAAGACGCTGGCCACACCGCTGTCCTGATCATCGGCGGCTTTACCGCCCAAGTCGGGGATCCCTCAGGGCGCAATGATGCTCGTCCCCGTCTGAGTGGGGCGGAAGTGCAAGCCTATGCCCAGACCTATTTGGAGCAAGCCCGTTTGATTTTGGATTTTGACACCCCCGGGCGCCTAGAAATCCACGACAACAGCACCTGGCTGGCCTCCCTTAGCCTCAGCGAGATCATCGAATTACAGGCCCAGATGACCGTCGGGCAAATGCTAGCCAAAGAAGACTTCGGACAACGCTACAGCCAAGGGATCCCAGTTTATCTGCACGAGTTTCTATATCCGCTTTTGCAGGGTTATGACTCCGTTGTGGTTGAGGCTGATATTGAATTGGGGGGTACGGATCAAAAGTTTAATTTGCTCACGGGGCGGGATTTACAAATCTGGAAAGGTTTGACTCCTCAATTTGGTTTACTGTTGCCCTTGTTAGAGGGGTTAGATGGCTATCAAAAAATGTCGAAATCCAAGAATAACTATGTTGGTTTGACGGAAGATCCCCTGACTATGTACTCCAAACTGGAGAAAGTCCCCGACCATGTCATCGAGCATTACTTTGAGCTGCTCACGGATCTGGATTTATCCAGCTTGCCTGCAGATCCACGGGAGCGGCAGCGCCTGTTAGCCAAGCTGATCGTCAGTCAGTATCATTCCCCGGCTGCCGCCGAGCAAGCCCAGCAAACCGCCCAGGATCTGGTCAAAACAGGACACGCCGTTGACCTCTCCGGGATCCCGAGTTTTTCGGTGGCGGGTTTACGGTTTCCGGTTGGGATTACCACGATTTTACGGGAGGCGGGGGTGTGTCCTAGTGCTAGCGAGGCGCGGCGGCAGATTGAAAATGGGGCAGTGCGCATCAACGGCGAAAAAGTCACCGATCCCCAGTTGAGTTTTGCCGATGCGGCAGCGGTCAAAGGTATCGTGATTCAAGTAGGTAAGAAAAAGTTTTTACAGCTCCGCTTGTAAAGCTTGTAAATTATGAACCCACTGACCCTCTGGATTGGGATTACAGCCGGAACCTTGACCACCATCAGCTTTTTGCCCCAGGCCATCAAAACCCTGCGCACCCGCAGCACGGATGATTTCTCCTGGTCATACTTAGTTCTATTTAGTGTGGGAGTTTTGTTGTGGGATTGCTATGGTTGGTTGCGCCGAGATATTGCTGTGGTTGCTGCCAACACGGTGACCTTGATTTTGGTGGTGCTGATCATGGGGGTGAAGGCTTTTGGGCAGCGCTAAACTGCTCCCCAAAGGCATGGGTCAAGGGGATGGGGCTGAGATCGTTACAATAAACAATAGGTTTTTCCCCTTTTTTCATGACTTCCCAGCGGCTCTGGAACTTGGCTACGGTTTTGGCCATTTTTTTAGCGGGCTACTTGCTCCTGACCAGTTGGTTTCAGCCCCCCCCCCAAACCCAGTTGGATTTGTTCCAGGTAAATCTCACCCTCCAGGCCAGCCGCACCCTGGATCATCCCGAATATCAACCCTGGGCCGGTAGCCTTTTGGGATCCAATCCCTTGGCGGCGGCCCAGTCCCGCTATCAAGAGGTGATCCGCCAGAGCCAACGCCGCCCCAATGGGGATCCCCAGGTGGTGTCGGGTTTGCAGATTCGCTTGGGCTTAATTTTGGTGCAGGCGGGGGAGGTGGAGCAGGCTTTGCAGATCTGGCAGCAGGTGCAGGGGGAAGGGGAGCAGCGCTTGGGGCGAATTTTGGCTGGGTTGTGGGGCAATCCCATTCGCCTGTTGCCGGATGCGGAGGAGGTGATTACCCGGCAGTTGGACGGTTGGTTTGAGGGGGTGGCGTTGCAGCGGCTATTGAGTTTGCAGCAGCGGGGGGATGCCCTGAATGCTTTGAATCAATTCCAGGATCAGGCTGCCCTGCAGGCCCTGGCGCGGTTGGGGATTGCGGCTGGTTTTCCCATAATTGGCAGTCTGCTGGGGATTGTGGTGGGTAGCCTGTGGGTGATTTGGCGGGTCTGGAAGCACCTGCCTTGGTGGGGCAAAAGTTGGTCTTTGCCCTGGTCGGCCCAGGAGGTGCAGCGGCTTTTGACGGTCTGGTTTTTGGGGTTTTTGTTGGCAGGACAGGTGATCCCGGTGCTCTACCAAAAAGCTATTGGCATCCCGGCTTCCCAATGGACAAGTTGGCAGCAGGCGGTGGCGTTGGCTCTCACCTACAATGGCGCTGTTCTGGTGGGGGGGATCCTGATTTATCGGCTGGGGCGGCGGTACTATCCTTTGGCTCGGGAAGCCTGGCGCTGGCGCATTGCCGACAATTGGCCAATCTGGGGGGTGGGGGGCTATTTGGTGGCACTGCCTTTGGTGGTGGTTGCCAGTTTGCTTTCCCAATTGCTTTTCAGTGGCAGCGGCGGGGGCAACCCGATTTTGCCCCTGATCCTCACCAGTCAAGGCTGGGGTCCACGGCTGCTGTTCTGGGCGGTGGTGGCCCTGTGCGCCCCCATTTTTGAGGAATTGCTGTTCCGCGGGCTGGTGCTGACCACCTGGAGCCAAAATCGCCCCATGTGGCAGGCGGTGGTGGGCAGTGGCTTGCTGTTTGCGGTCGCCCATTTGAATCTGGCAGATGTCTTGCCCTTAACCATGCTGGGGATAATCCTGGGCACGGTCTATAGCCATAGCCGCAATTTGTTGGCGCCGATTTTGCTCCATAGCCTCTGGAACACCGGCTCCTTTATCGCCCTGCTGGTGCTAGGAGGGCAGTGATGCTCCGTTTTTGTAAACCCCGCACCTACCACGACCCGGTGCATGGGGCCATCCGCCTCGATGGCAGCCGGGCGGAAGAAGCCCTGATCATCCGTCTGATCGACACCCCCCCATTTCAGCGCCTGCGCCGCATCCGCCAACTGGACACTGCCTATTTCACCTTCCATGGGGCTGAGGGATCCCGATTTACCCATTCCTTGGGGGTCTTGCATGTGACCCGGCGGGTGTTTGATCTTTTGGCCGGTCGCCATCCCCAGTTGCAGCCTTACCGGGGTTTAGCTTTGGCGGCGGCCCTGTTGCATGACATTGGCCACAGTCCCTTCAGCCATGCCGGGGAAAAAATGTTTGGTTGCCACCACGAGCGCTGGACCCTGCGGATTTTGCATGAAGAGCCCACCATCCGCAGCCTGTTGGAACACTACGACCCCAGCCTGCCCGCTCAAATCCGGCAAGTTTTGACCAAAACCCATCCCATTCGCCTCCTGACCCAATTGGTCTCCAGCCAATTGGACTGCGACCGACTGGATTATCTGCTGCGAGATAGCCTCCACACCGGCGCCCAGTATGGGCATCTGGATCTCGACCGCATCCTCACCGTCCTCGACTACGACCCCGAACGCACCGACCTGCGCATCCCCGCCCGCAAAGGCCTAGGGGCCATCGAACACTACCTGGTGGTGCGCTATTTCATGTACTCGCAAGTCTATCAGCATCCCAAAAGCATGGCGGCCCGCTTTCTCCTCGACCGCCTCTACCAGCGGGCCCGGGCCCTAATCCTGTCGGGATCCCTAGAGGGAGATGAGATTCTCACTGCTTGGTTGACGCAGGAGGTGGATGAATTGCCCTTACGGCAGTTTCTCATGGCTGACGACATTGTCTTCACCTATCCTTTCCCCTTTTGGGCAGAACACCCCGACCGGATTTTGGCGGATTTAGCCAGGCGTTTCCTGACTCGCCAGATATTTACCTCCCGTCTGATTTCCGGTCTTGACCCCCAGCAGCAGCAAGCCCTGTATCAGCATCTTTGGCAGCGAGCCGGCGAGCGCTGGGGGGATCCCGGCAGTTATGTGGGAATTCGCCAGTCCCACGTGCAGGGGTATACCCTTTATCACCAGGGGATTGAGCTGGAGACTGACCAGGGGCGGGTGGAAATTGCGCGTTTATCGCCATTGGTGCAGGCCTTGACCCGGATTGAGCCCCAGACCTGGCTGATTTTTCCCAAAGAGTTAGGGGCGGACGTGCAGGAGTTTTTAGCGTGAGTGTTGGCCGGCGTTGCGGAGGAGTTCATTCCATTCCTGTTGGTAGGCAGCCAAGGTTTCGGCATTGGTCTTGAGGACATCGAGCATCGAGGACAAAGCCTGCCAATCCCCATTGGGGTGTCCAGAATAGTGGCGGACTTTGTCCAGCAGACTGGCCATGGTGGATTCAAACTTTTGGAATAACTCATGGGCCTGCTGGGCAGCTAGCAGTGCTTCCACCACCCGGGCATTATTTTGTTCCTGTTGATACTTAACTAGACTCTCCCCCCGCAGGATCACCAACTTGGCCGCTTCCTTGTTGCGCTGAGGGATGACACTCATCTGAATAATCAGGGGTTCTCCCCGATAGACCCGCTCCACATCCCCCTGTTGCCGTTCGCCGATCAAGCGGGAATCTAGCCCCACCATTTTTTTCAGATTGATCATCAACTTGGCGCGGATATTGTCCGTCAGCTCCTTAAAGAGATCCCGAATAATCCCCTGCTGCCGGTAGCGAATCCGACATAAATTCGGCTCCACCGGCTCGATATAAATCTGATCCGCCTTATCATCTAGGGCCCGCCGCAGCATCGAGTTTAATAATTGCTGCACCGTTTCATCGGAATCACTGGCAGCCGCCGGGCGGGGGGGCAAGGGAACTGCGGCCGGGGCTTCCGACTCCGCTTGGGGTTCCTGGGGAATCGGGTGAGCCCGCGATAACCGCGTTGCCTCAGCTTGTTGCCGGATCGCCGTCAGCTCCGCCTCCGCTGGCGGATGACTGAAATAATAAGCAATCAACTCCTGATGCTCTTCAATCGTCAGGGGCTGGGGCTGAATCTTCAACTCCGAGTAGCCCAGCAGCTTGCCCACATAATCCAAAGCAGCCAAATCCTCAATATCCACCATCCCCAGCACCAAACTCTCGTAATCCGTGCTGATCGGCACCACCTGGTAATAAATGCAAATTTCCACAGGCAAAAACTGAGCAATCAGCCCTGGCACACGGGAAATATCAATGTTAGACAATGTGCCCATAGATCCCTAGCTCGGACAAAGGCTGGCCTCAGCACCATGATAGGCAGTTTCGCAGACCATGCCGATCCTTTTTTAGGATCGGGATCCCCGCAAAACCAGCCAATCTCCCCTCACTTCCACCCACCAGCCACCGGGAAACGGCGGCGTGCGAGAACGCTGAGGCGCTGTGATCAGACCCTTTAGCCATTCTACGTGTTCAAATCCCGGTGTCGTCGGCAAATGCTGCCGCAAAAACTCCCACAGCAGTTGTCCCTGTACCGCCCCATGCAAAGTCGCCAACCGCTGCCGATGCAACCGCGGCGGCTCCCCCTGATAAACCTGCTGCCACTGAGCTTGGGCACAGCAAACCACCCAATCATGCTCCAACCCACTCAGCATCGCATGGTGCACCAACGCCCCCTCCACCTGGGGATTGAAATGCTGCCGCAAATAGGGCATCACCTCCAAACGCAGCCGATTGCGCTTGTAGCGGCGATCCTGATTGCTCCCATCCGCCCACACCGGCAAGCCATAGGCCTGACAATAAGCCGCCGTCTCCTGCCGCCACACCCGCAGCAGCGGCCGCACCACCATTCGGGATCCCGAGAGGGGTCGTTGCCAGGCCAAACTGCTCAGTCCCCCATGGCCGCTGCCGCGCAGCAGATTCAGCAGCACCGTTTCTGCCCAATCACTGCCCGTATGCCCGGTCACCACCCGCTCACAGTCCCAGTGCTCCGCCCAGATTGCATACTGTTGGTAGCGCCACGCCCGTGCCTGAGCTTCCTGGCGGGTGACAGTCTCCGCCGTTGCCACAGCAAACGGGATCCCCCGTTGTTGGAAGTAATGGTGCAGAGCTAGGGCGCAGTGGGTTTCCTCCTCCGACCAGCGGTGATTGCAGTGGAGGATATGGATGTGCCAGTTCATCTCCTGCTGCCAGGAGTTGAGCAGATGCCACAGGCACCAAGAGTCCTGTCCCCCCGAGAGGGCTAGCAGCAGCCTTTGTCCCGGCAGCAGCAGTTGCCGGCGTTGGATATCCTGCTTGACCCGTAGCGGCAGCGGCACAAAAAAACGGGACATACCTCAGGGATCGGCATGGGATTGGGCTTGACGTTGTTCCAGCCATTGTTGCAGCAGCGGCAGCACACTGGCTCCCAACTGTTGCCAATGCCCCGGCTGTTGATTGATGGTCAGCAACTCCACCTGTTGCCCCCGCACCACCAAAAAGCCCATCGGTTCGATGCGCACCCCTCCCCCTGCCCCCCCCCACTGGCTAGCTTCCTGGCGCAGCAATTGTCCCCCGCCCCCCCCTAGCCCGAAGGACACCGACACATAGGGGATAATCGTCACCTCCCCCACCGTCATTGGCTCCCCAAAAGTCTGTCCCGTTTCCGCCAGGGTGCGCAACTTTTCCAGCACCGCATCCAAAACCGTCGCCAACGAGGAAGAAGCCGCCAAAGCCATAGCCTATTTACATCCTTCCCCCACCGTAGCAGAGCTTCGATAATAAAAAAAACATCATTCCCCATGTCCACCACCCTTTCCCTGGCCGTCAACGGCTCCCGTCTCCTCGAGACCATCGATCAACTCGCCCACATTGGTCGTCTGCCCAACGGCGGCGTCCGGCGCCTCTCCTTCAGCCCCGAAGACCAACAGGCCCGCCGGCAAGTGAGTGCCTGGATGCAAGCCGCCGGCATGACCGTTCGCACCGACCCCGCCGGCAACCTCATCGGCCGCTATCCAGGATCCCAGCCCCACCTGCCCGCCCTAGCCACCGGCTCCCACATTGACACCGTCCCCAGTGGCGGGCGCTACGACGGCTGCTACGGCGTCCTAGCCGGCATCGAAATCGTCCGCACCCTCGCCGAACAACAGCTCCAACTCCGCCATCCCCTGGAAGTGATTGTCTTCAGCGACGAAGAAAACAGCCTCATCGGCAGTCAAGCCATGTCCGGCACCCTCAACCCCGACCCTGACTACTACCGCCGTCCCGACGGCACCTCCATCCAGACCTGTTTGCAGCGAGTCGGCGGCAACTGGGATCAAATCCACCAGGCCCGCCGGCACCCCCAGGAATTGGCCGCCTTTGTCGAACTTCACATCGAACAGGGCCCCGTCCTGGAATCAGCCCAGGCCAGCATCGGCATCGTCACCGGCATCGTTGGGCAGCGGCGCTACCGGATTGTCATTGAAGGGCGCGCCAACCACGCCGGCACCACCCCCATGAACTTACGCCAAGACGCCCTCGTCACCGCCGCCCACGTCATCCTCCGCGTCCACGACCTGGGATCCCGCCCTGGGGATCAGGTTGCCACCGTAGGCTCGGTACAAGTTTTCCCCAACGCCGCCAACGTTGTACCCGGTCGCGTGGAGCTCAGCCTCGATGCCCGCGATCTGGACAGCCACCACCTCGACGCCCTCCTCCAAGAACTGGCCCAGCACCTAGATCACCTTGCCCAACAGCGGCGTACCCCCATTGACCGGGAACTCACCCTCCACACCCAACCTGCCCCCGCCCACCCCCAAATCCAAACCGTCATTGCCAGCGTCTGCCAAGATCTGAGTTTGCCGGCCATCTTTCTCCCTAGCCGCGCCAGCCACGATGCCCAAGAACTGGCCCGCATCACCCCCATGGGTATGATCTTCGTCCCCAGCCACGCCGGCATCAGCCACGATGAAACGGAATACACCACCCCCCTCGACTGCATTCGCGGCGCCAACGTCCTTCTCCACACCCTGCTTCGCCTTGATCAAAACCCACCGCCCCCGCTTACTTAACCTTTTTTTAACCTAAAGTTATTCTTTTTTTACCTAAAAAGCCTTTACTTAGGCGGCTATTAAACCTGGCTTAAACAGAGAACTTTCAGGGAACAATTTCCCCTAAGCTGGAGTCTGAATGGCTGGCTTTTCAGGGGTAGGACGCTGGCTGCTACTGCCGAGTAAACCCAGAGAATCTGATTGACATTCGATTCGTCTGACTATAGTGTGGGGGGTAGATTAGCTAAGCTATTGCTCCTGGGACGCTTGACTAGCCGCTCTCAACCGAAGGAACAATTATGAAACTCCTGTCATCAGTTCTTTTGACTACTGTTTTGACCCTGACTGCTTCTGCTGCCTTTGCCCAAGCCCGCAAAGTTGTGGTGGATGGTTCTAGCACCGTTGCTCCCATTTCCATTGCCATTGCCGAGGGCTTCATGAAGTCGCCTCAAGGGCAAGGGGTGCAGGTCTCTGTGGCTACTAGCGGTACTGGTGGTGGTTTCAAGAAATTCTGTGCTGGTGAAACGGACATCTCCAACGCCTCTCGTCCTATTCGCGACTCGGAAATCGAGGCTTGCAAGAAAAACGGCATCAACTTTGTGGAGTTGCCGATTTCCTTTGATGGTTTGACCATTGTCACCAACAAAGCCAACGACTGGGCCACCTGCCTGACTTTGGATCAAGTCAAAAAAGCCTGGGGTGAAGCGGCGGAAGGCACGATCACCAACTGGAATCAAATTGATCCCAAGTTTCCCAACGTTCCCCTGGTGCTGTTTGGCGCCGGGACCGATTCCGGTACCTTTGACTACTTCAAGGAAGTGGTTGGCGGTGGCAAGGGTGACGTTCGGGCGGACTTTACCCCCTCTGAAGACGACAACGTGATCGTCACCGGGGTTGCTGGCAGCCGGGGTGGCATGGGTTTCTTTGGCTTGGCCTACTACGAAGAAAATATGGACAAGCTGAATGCCGTCGCTATCGATCCTGGGGATGGTTGTGTGGCTCCCAGCCCAGAAACGGTGCAAAATGGTACCTATCGCCCCTTCTCCCGGCCCCTGTTTATTTATGTCCGCTCCACAGCCATTGCTCGTCCGGAAGTTAAGGCTTTTGTGGAATACTACCTGAATGACAAGGGGGCGACTGCTGCCAAAGTGGGTTACATTGCTTTGCCAGAGCAAGTTTATACCACAGCCATGAACCGCTTCCGTAACGTCGTCACTGGCAGTGTCTTCAAGGATCTCAAGCCTGGGACTCCCATCGGCGAAGTGTTTAAATAAATCCTAGGTTGACAGTTTCAGTTGCGGGCAAATCCTGGAGTAGTCACGACTTTGGGATTTGCCTTTCTTAGCAGAGTTTTGTTGTCCTTGAGCTATGCAAAAACTGACCCTAACTCCCCAATCCGTTGCTGAAGCCCTGCGGGGACAGCCAGCCTTGCAACGCCGCGAGGCAATGATTCAGTTGGTCATGCTGACCTGTGCCATTTTTTGTATTTTTGTTACGGTTGGTATTGTTTTCATTTTGTTGGAAGTAGGGATTCAGTTTTTTACTGACGAGTATTTTGCCAATTCGGGACTGTTGGAGCAGGCAGCCCGAGAATTGGCCATCCAACAGGGTGTCCCTGCTCGGGAATTAGCAGATATCACTCGCTTGGCGGTAGATGAGCGAGCAGTAACCTTTACGCGCATTGCCGAGCGGATCCCCAATACCACTCCTGAAGCTCTGCAGGAATATTACGAAAACCTGAAGCAGACCACATCTGGTGGACAAAAACTGTGGTTAGCCTTTACCAACTCTTTGAGGCGCTTTTTCTTAGATAATCGTTGGACACCTCTGTTTGCTAGTAAGCGCTTTGGCATTTGGCCGCTGGTTAATGGAACGGTTTTGGTCTCGGCGGTGGCGATGATGGTGGCGGTTCCCTTTGGCTTGCTGACGGCCATCTATCTCAGTCTCTATGCCGGACGACAGTTTTCTACCTTGATGCGTCCCATTGTCGAGATCTTAGCTGGGATCCCGACGGTGGTTTATGGTTATTTTGCGTTGCTTTATATCAGTCCGATTGTGCAGAGAATCTACCCGGATGCGCCGATTTTTAATGTGCTGAGTGCGGGCCTGATGATGGGGGTGATGATTATTCCCACGGTGAGTTCTATCAGTATTGATGCTATCAATGCGGTGCCTCGTTCTCTGCTGGATGGGGCTTATGCTTTGGGGGCGACCAAGATGGAGGTGATACTGCGGGTGGTGTTTCCGGCGGCGATTTCGGGGATTATTGCCTCGATTATCTTGGGGATTTCCCGGGCGGTAGGGGAAACGATGATTGTGACGGTGGCTGCCGGTCAGCAGCCGGTTGCCTATGGGGACAGTTTTTGGTCGGCGCTTCAGGCGGCGATTAACCCTTTACAGTCCATGGCTACGATGACGGCTTTTATTGCTCAGGTGGCTTTGGGAGATGCCCCGGCAGGCTCGATTGAATACAAGACCTTGTATGCTGTAGGGTTGTCTTTGTTTTTAATGACTTTGGCTATGAACCTGTTGAGCCAATATATTTCTAAGCGCTTCCGTGAGGTGTACGAGTAATGACTGCCACGCCATTAACTGGTGCTGCGTCTCGGTTTAATCCCCGTTTGGATAGGCGCCACCGCATCGGTAAGGTCTTTGAGATTATTTGCTTTTTGGGTACGATTGCTGCCCTAATTCTGTTAGTTTTGTTGATGATTCGGGTGTTCTCGGAGGGGCTTGCCCGCCTTGATCGCAATGCCTTTTTTGCCTACCCTTCCCAGCTCAATCCTCAGGAGGCTGGTTTTCGCGCTTCCTTGTTGGGCAGTCTATGGATTTTGATCCTGACGGTGATGATGGCGTTGCCAATCGGGGTGGGGGCGGCTGTCTATCTGGAGGAGTATGCTCCTAAAAATCGCTTTACGGAGATTTTGGAACTGAACATCACCAATTTGGCCGGGGTGCCTTCGGTGGTGTATGGGATGCTGGGGCTGGGGCTTTTTGTGCGTCTGATGCGTTTGGGGCCGGTGGTGCTGGCAGGGGCGATGACCACGGCTTTGGTGATTTTGCCGGTGATTATTGTGGCGGCACGGGAGGCGATTCGGGCGGTACCCCAGTCCTTTCGCCAGGCTTCCTATGGGTTGGGGGCAACCCGTTGGCAGACAATCTCCAATCATGTGTTGCCCTATGCGGTGCCGGGGATTTTGACGGGGACGATTATTGCTATGTCCCGGGCGATTGGGGATGCGGCGGCGTTGCTGGTGGTGGGGGGTTTGGTGTTTGTGCAAGCGGATCCCGGTTTGTTTTCCCGCTTTACGGTGCTGCCGTTGCAGATCTTTTTCTCCATTGGTCAGCCTCAGTTGGCTTTCCGACAGCTGGCGGCGGCAGGGATTATTATTCTCTTGATTGTTTTGTTGGTTTTGAATGCAACGGCTATTTACCTACGTAGCCGTTTTGAAAGACAAGATCGCTCTTAATCACCATCACCTTTGCCTGGAAGTTGGTATGTCAGCAACACCTCTAATTCCGGTTTTAGCCGCCACTAATGTGGATGTTTATTATGGGTCGTTTCATGCGGTGCGGGGTGTGAATATGAAAATCCCCGCCAATAGGGTGACGGCTTTTATTGGTCCTTCCGGCTGTGGCAAGAGCACCCTCTTGCGCAGCTTCAACCGCATGAATGATCTGATCCAAGGGGCGCGAGTTACGGGTGTTGTGGAGTACCACGGTAAGAATCTCTATGACCCAGATGTGGATGCAACGGAGGTACGACGGCGGATCGGGATTGTCTTCCAAAAGCCTAATCCCTTCCCCAAGTCCATCTATGAAAATATTGCCTATGGACCCCGCTTGAGCGGTTTTAAGGGGGATATGGATGAGCTGGTGGAACAAACGCTGCGACAGGCGGTGCTGTGGGATGAGGTGAAAGATAAACTCCACCAAAGCGGACAATCTCTGTCCGGGGGGCAACAACAACGGCTCTGTATCGCCCGTACGCTGGCGGTGCAGCCGGAGGTGATCCTGATGGATGAACCTTGCTCGGCCCTTGACCCCATTTCTACCCTGCGTATTGAAGAGCTGATCAAGGAACTGAAGCAGAAGTACACCATCATCATCGTCACCCATAATATGCAACAGGCTGCCCGGGTTTCCGATATGACGGCCTTTTTTAATGCTGAACTGGATGACAAGGGGATCCGCTACGGACGACTGGTGGAGTTCGACCGCACGGAACGCATCTTCAATAGCCCTAAAGAAAAAGAAACCTATGAATATGTGACGGGCCGCTTCGGCTAGTGCTGCCCCCGACTCTTTTTTAGCTGCCGCTCACAAAGCTGCTGTAGCCGCTGCCACAAGCCTACCGGGATCCCTTCTGGACGGGGCGCCCGTAGAATCGCTTCGGCATCGGCCAAGCAGTAGTGAATGCTCACCCGCAAGGCGGGATCCAAAAGACTGCGCCGCTGGGGATCCTGGGCAGCCTGACCAATGAAAAAGTCGTCCCACCCTTGGCACCGCTGCCGCACCAAAGGGATCCCCACTTCAGGGAGATGCTGCTGTTGTCGCAGCAGGAAGCCGCCAGCACGTCTCCAACCAAGCCACCAGTTGGGCGCGTGGGGCGCTAAGTTGATGCACCACACTCCAGAGTTGCACTGCTGCTCGCTCATCCCTGACCTCTAACTGAAAATCCTGATCATGCCAATGGGTAGAAATCTCTAGTTCCGCTAAGCGCCTCTGCACTAACCCCCTTTGCCAGCAGGGGAGCATCACCCGCTTTGCCATTCACCCCGACTCCACAGTAAACTTTGGCGCTAAGGCTCAACCCCTAGCTCTCCTAAACCGTAGCAGCTCTCGCTTTCAATTGCAAGTAATTCTCATAGATTCTTTAAGTGCTACTGCTCTGCTATGGAGGGTATCGCTAGAGACCTGTTTTTGCTGCAGGGGAACTATGGGCATAAATCAGACAAAATCGCTCCCCATCACCCTGCCCTAGCTTCGGGATCCCTGGCAGAGCCGGAATCAGGGTTGTTGGAGATGAGAATGATTCTTGACAAGTTAGATGGACTTCCCCTAAACTCAGGGGTGCCTGGTTAGGAATAACTTGCAATAACAGTGCTGAGCCAGGGGTTTGTGTTTAGCGGGAGCGACTATGACGTGGACAACTGTGAGCCGGCGGCGGTTTCTTACCCATGTGGGGGTGATGGGGGCTGCGGCAGCGACAACGGGCTTGTTTTCGGAGCGGGCCTGGGGACGGGATCGGGTGGTCAATTTGTATTCTGGCCGTCACTATGGCACTGACCAGAAGATCTATGACAGCTTTACGGCTAAAACTGGCATCAAGGTGAATTTGGTGGAAGGCAGTTCCGATGCCTTGGTGGAGCGGATCATTGCCGAGGGGGCCAATAGTCCCGCGGATGTGCTGATCACGGTGGATGCGGGGCGGCTGTGGCGGGCGGAACAGGCGGGGTTGTTTGCTCCTACCCAGTCAGCGGCTTTGCAGCAGGGGGTGCCTGAGTATTTGCGTCATCCGGATGGGCTGTGGTTTGGTTTGACCAAGCGGGCCCGAGTGATCATGTACCACAA
>JAUQVP010000035.1:0-24938 GCA_039794745.1 Thermostichales cyanobacterium HHBFW_bins_127
TCATTTGCACGAGTCAGGGTTGCAACGGGCAATTAAGCAAGCGGTTCACAAGGCAGGGATCCCGAAACGGGTGATAGGTTTTTCCAGGCATCTGGTGAAGAAGGGAACCCAACTAGCTAGACCAAAATCAGCCCAGATCCCTCCCTCTGCTCGTGGCCTACTATTCTTGAATTGAGTCTGGATACGGGGATCCCTGATGCGGGTGGAGTTGCGGCGGATCAGCAAACGTTTTGGTTTGGTGCAGGCGAACCAAGAGGTTTCGCTGGTGGTGGAAGCGGGGATGATCTACGGTTTGCTGGGGGAAAACGGGGCGGGCAAAAGTACCTTGGTCAAGATCCTCAGTGGTTTGGTGCGGCGGGACAGCGGTGAGATCCTCCTCAACGGACAGCCGCAAACCTACCATACCCCCCAAGGGGCGCTGCGGGCTGGGATCGGCATGCTGCACCAAGATCCCTTGGATTTTCCCCAACTAACTGTCCTAGAAAACTTCATGAGCGGGGGATCCCCCTGGCAATGGTTGCCGCGGCGGCAAGCTAGGGCTGCGCTTGAAGACCTGTCGGCGTGTTTTCACTTTCGCTTGCCCTTGCAGGAACCGGTGGGATCCCTGAGTGTTGGGGAGCGGCAGCAGTTGGAGATTTTGCGGCTGTTGCATCTGGGGGTGCAGACCCTGATTTTGGATGAACCTACCACGGGTATTTCTGCCCAACAGAAAACTGCCCTCTTTGCCGCCCTGAAAACCCTGGCTGAGCAGGGCAAATCGATCCTTTTTGTCTCCCACAAGCTGGCGGATGTGCAGAGCCTTTGCCATCAGGTGGGGGTGATGCGCCAAGGTCGCCTGGTGGGATCCCGTTCCCTGCCCTGTGGGGATCAGGAGTTAATTGCTTGGATGTTTGGCAAGCCTGTTCCCATCCCCGCCCCCCCACCCCCCGTTGCCCCCCAGCCCCAACTGCAGCTGCAGCAGGTGCAGCTGCAGACCCCCCGTTTTGTCCTCGGGATCCCGGAGATGACCTTGTATCGGGGTGAGGTGATTGGGTTGGCGGGTTTGGAGGGGAGTGGGCAGGAGTTTTTTCTGCGGGCTTGTGCCGGCTTATATCCGATCACCCAGGGATCCCTGCGTTTAGGGGAGCAGGAATTAGCTGGGCAGCCCTATCGGGTCTTTTGCCGGGCAGGGATTGCCTATGTGCCGGCCAATCGTTTATCTGAGGGGTTGATTCCGGGGTTAACGATTGTGGAGCATGTGGCTTTGCGTTATCCTCCGCCGGGTTGGTTATGGCAGCGGCAGCAGAGTTTCCGCCAGGCCCAAGCCTTGATCCAGCACTTCAACATCCGCGGGCAAGCCCATAGCCGCGTCGATCAACTCTCCGGTGGTAACCAGCAGCGCACCCAACTGGCCCTATTGCCGCCGGACTTACGTTTGCTCCTGTTGGAACATCCCACCCGTGGTTTGGACATGGAATCTGCCGACTGGATTTGGCAGCAATTGCAGCAGCGCTGTCAGCGGGGAGCCACCGTGATCTTCATGTCCGCCGACCTAGACGAAATCCGCACCTATAGCCACCGCATCTTGGTTTTCAGCGGGGGTTGGGTTTCCGATGTGATCCCCGTTCCCAGCTTGGAAGAACTGGGATCCCTACTGACTCGCAGCTAGGGCCGAGCGTCGGCACAGTTCCCCATAGACAATCCCCTTCAGCACCTGCCACAGGCCCGTCAGCACCAGCCCCACAGCCGCCGTCAGCAGGATGCCTACAACCGATCCTTCCCCATAGCCCGTTAGTGCTGCCAGGGGTAGGGAGAAAAGCGTCGTCAGCCCCACCGTCCCCAGCAGCCAGCCTAGGGATTGTTGGCTCAACTGCCAAGATCGTTGCATTGCTTGGGCCGCATTCAGATTGGGTTCCAGGGCCAGCACCACCTCCGCCACCAACCAACGGGCACACCAATAGTAGGTGCCCACCATCGCCCCCAACACCAGCAGCAACCCAACCCCCAGGGCTGCCGAGATAGCCGCCGGCGAGGGCGCCAAGAGCAGTTCTCCGATTTGCCCACCCAAAATCATGGCCAGCACCACTGCACACAGCAGATAAAGCCCCAGTAGCCGCAGCCCAACCTGCACTGCCAGGGAGAAAAACCGCCATTTGCGGGGGTACAATTGCCCTAAACTTTCCTCCAAGGACTCCGGCTGCCCCTGTCCCAGCAAATAGACCCAACGGGACACCGCCGCCCCCCGATACAGCAGTGCTGCCGTTCCCAAAATCCAACAAACCAGCATTCCCAGGATGAAAGGGATCAGCCACCAGAGCATACTTTCCCCCCCAGCCTCCATCAGGAGCCAACCAACCGGCAGCTCCAGCAGCATTCCCGGGAGCAGCCAAGCATAGGCCACCCCTATCGTTCCCAGCAAACGCTGCCCATGCTGCCGCAACAATTGCAGTCCCAGACTTATCACCTGTACAGGATGCATAAACCAGCCTCTGTCCCGCCCCTATCCTAAACAAAAAAGGAGGCATGCCCCTGCCTCCTCAGAAGAACTTAAGAATAGGCGACCAGCTAGATCGTCAGCTCCATCGTCACCGGCAACTGCACCGGCTCCGGATCCTCCTCCACCGGCGGCATCACCACCGGCGTTGCATCAATCATCGCCTGCAGCTCTTCCCCATCCACCGTTTCCACCTCAATCAGCCGATTGGCGATCTGATCCAGCAGCACCCGGTTTTCCACCACCACCGTCTTCGCCTTGGCATAGGCTTGATCCACCAACAGGCGCACCTCCTCATCAATCAACGCCGCCGTTGCCTCCGAGAAATCCCGCTCCGCCGCAATCTCCCGACCCAAAAAGATATTGTTCGACTGCCGCCCCAAGGCCACCGGCCCCAAACGATCACTCATGCCAAAACGAGTCACCATATTGCGGGCAATCCGCGTCACCTGCTGCAAATCACTGGCCGCCCCCGTCGTCACTTCGGGATCCCCGAAGACCACCTCCTCGGCTACCCGCCCGCCTAGGGCCACCGCCATCATATTGCGCAGATGGCTGCGGGAGATCAGGCCCATGTCCTCATCACTAGGCATAAACCAGGTCAGCCCCCCCGCCTGCCCCCGGGGAATAATCGTCACCTTTTGGATCGGGTCATAGTTGGGCATCAGCGCCCCCACCAAAGCATGGCCCGCCTCATGGTAGGCTACCAAGCGCTTGCGCTTCTCGCTCATCAGCCGGTCTTTTTTCTCCGGCCCCGCCAGCACCCGATCCACCGCATCATTGATCTCATCCATAGAGATTTCCGTCAGATTGCGCCGGGCTGCCAAAATCGCCGCCTCATTGAGCAAATTGGCCAGGTCTGCCCCCGTAAACCCTGGGGTGCGCCGGGCAATCTTTTCCAGATCCACATCCGCACTCAGGGTCTTGCCCCGGGCATGTACCTTAAGGATTTCCAGCCGCCCATTGAAATCCGGACGATCCACCGTCACCTGCCGGTCAAAGCGGCCCGGACGTAACAAAGCTGCATCCAGCACATCCGGGCGGTTGGTGGCTGCAATCACAATAATGCCGGAATTGCCCTCAAACCCATCCATCTCCGTCAACATTTGGTTGAGGGTCTGCTCCCGTTCATCGTTGCCACCCCCTAGACCAGCACCCCGCTGCCGTCCCACCGCATCAATTTCATCGATAAACACAATACAGGGGGCATTTTGCTTCGCCTGCTCAAACAGATCCCGCACCCGGGACGCCCCCACCCCCACAAACATCTCCACAAACTCCGAGCCGGAAATGGAGAAGAAAGGCACCCCCGCTTCCCCGGCCACCGCCTTGGCCAGCAGGGTTTTCCCCGTTCCCGGCGGCCCCACCAGCAGCACCCCCCGGGGGATCTTGGCCCCCAACACCGTAAACCGCTCCGGATTTTTCAGGAAATCTACCACCTCAGCCAACTCCAACTTGGCCTGGTCAATCCCTGCCACATCATTGAAGGTGATTTGGGTTTTGGGTTCCATTTGCACCCGCGCCCGGGACTTGCCGAAGTTCATCGCCTGGCTGCCGGGACCATTTTGGGCCCGCCGCAGCAGGAAAAATAACCCCACCAACAGCAGCACCGGCACCACCAAAGATCCCAGCGCCCGCACCAGCACATTTTCCTCCTGGGCCGGGATCACATCCACCTGTTCCACCCCGTTGTCCAACAACATCCGCTCAAACTCCGGCGTCAAGGGGGGCAAGTTCACCTGTACCGGCGGCTGATTATCCTTGAACTTGACAATCGCCTCAGCGCCATTGTTGATGATCTGGATCCGAGCCACATCCCCCGCTTCAATACGGCGAATAAACTCCGTATAGGAAATTGGCTCCCGACGCAGGGTGGGACGATTGCCCACAAAGGTCGTCACCAAGGAAATAAGCACGATGGCCAACAGGGCATATAACCCGGCACTGCGCCACTTTTTCTTCTGATTCTTTGAACTCACGGGGACTCTCCTTTGGTCGTGCAGCAGCCGTAACTTCTACCCTAACCACGGCGCTGCGGGTTGGTTGAGGTTTATGAACTAATATTAACTGATTCTCAGGGCGGGTGGGAGGGGTAGGATCAGTTCATAGGCCGGAGGGAAGCCATGTTGACACAGTTGCACCGCTTGAGCTGTGAGGTGGACGGTCGCTATGCTACCGATGAGGAACTGCAGGTGCTGCTGCCCTTGCAAAAAAGTTTTGCCATCCGCCTGAGTGCTTACCAGAAAATCCAAGCCAATGAACCGGCCATCATCAAGGAGACGGAAGATCGGGTGCGGGCGGTGGATCCGCAACTGTTGATGCGGGGGATTGAGGATTTTCGCACTAAGTGGCGGGCAGATACGGTGCGGGTGCTGCGCTATTCGGCGATGGCGCTGCTGCTTGACGATGTGGATCGCCTCAAGGAGCGGCTCCTGCTCTGGTTTCAGACCCTGATGCGGGCTTTCCGTACCCAAAGAAGCTGTGCCACCACCTACCAAGCCCTCCAGGAAACGGTGAAAAAATACTTGAATGCGGAAGAAGCTGCTCTGTTCTTGCCGATCCTGGAACTAGACCGGACGTTTTTGGGTGAGGTGAATTGACCCGATGCCGACGGAAGCGGGGCTGATCCTCAAGGGGGTGAATGTCTATCTGATCGGTTTGATGGGATCGGGCAAGTCCACCCTCGGCAGGGCTTTGGCCGACTTCTTGGGCTATGCCTTCCTCGATACCGACCAATTGATCGAACAGGTCACCGGGCTGGGGATCCCGGAGATTTTTGCCCGGGAGGGGGAGGTGGGGTTCCGGGATTGGGAGAGTCGGGTGCTGACGGAGGTGAGTGCTTTTCGCAATCTGGTGGTGGCAACCGGGGGGGGAATTGTGGAGCGCCACGCCAATTGGGGCTGTTTACACCATGGGATCGTGGTCTGGCTGGATGTGCCGGTGGCGGAACTCTGGCAGCGTCTGCAACGGGATCCCACCCCCCGACCGCTGCTACAAACTGGGGATCCCGAAGGGGTATTGGGAGTGTTGTGGCAGCGGCGCCGGCCCCTTTATGCCCAGGCGGATGTGCGGGTTGAGGTGGGGGGGTTGAGTGTGGATCGGGCGGTGGCGGCGGTCTGGCAGGGGATCCGGGGGCGCTTGCGGGCTTAGGGTTCTGGGTGGAAGTAGGCGTAGATTTGCTGGGCTAATTTGGGCCCGATGCCCTCTACTTGGGCTAGCTGTTCAACGGGGGCTGTTTGAATCCGACTGATGGAGCGGAAGGTCTCTAGGAGGATTTTTTGCCGCTGTTTGCCCAGACCGGGAATCTCATCCAGGATGGAGGCGTGCTGGCGGGCGGTGCGCTGCTGGCGATGAAAGGTAATGGCAAACCGATGGGCCTCATCCCGCAGCCGCTGTAACAACAAACGGGCGGGATCCCGGGGGTCGAGGGTGATGGGGAGGGGGTTGCCGGGCAGGAAGATTTCTTCTTCCCGTTTGGCCAGGGCGATAATGGGCAGATGCTCCAGTCCCAGTTCCGCTAGGACGGCGCAGACGGCGGCCAGTTGTCCCTTGCCACCGTCAATGAGGATCAAGTCCGGCTGGTCGTCGGGGGTGAGGCGGCTGAAGCGGCGCCGGGCGACCTCGGCATGGCTGGCATAGTCGTCAGAGTGACCCGGTTGGACGGCCGGGGTGCGGATCTTGTAGCGGCGATAGTGTTGTTTAGCGGGCAGTCCGTCCAAAAATACCACTCGGCTGCCCACCGCATCGGCTCCCTGGATGTGGGAAATATCGTAGGCTTCCAGGCGGTGGGGGGGGGCGGGCAGGTCCAGAACCTCCGCTAGCCGCTGCAGGGCTTGGGCATCCCGATCCGCCAAGCGTTGGATCCGCGCCAGTTCGTACTCGGCATTGCGGATGACCATCTCGATCAATTCGGCTTTTTCCTGCCGTTGCGGGGCTATCAGGGTGACCTTGCGCCCTTTTTTCGCCGAGAGCCAATCCTGGAGAAACTCCTGCTCCGGCAGGGGATACTGAATCAAAATCTCCCCGGGGATCTCCACTGGGTCACAGTGTTGGTAGTGTTCTTGCAGGACCTGCTGCAAAATCAGGGCCGGGTCATCCCCATGGTTGTCCGCCCAAAACCCCAAGCGCCCTACCAGCTTGCCGGCCCGCACCTGAAACAGTTGGATACAGGCGTGGTGCTCATCGGTGACCAAGGCCAAGGCATCCCGGGAAACCGTTGAGTTGGGCAGGGAAACTTTGGAGGATTCCCCCAACTGCTGCAAGCCCTGGATTTGATCCCGGTAGCGGGCAGCAGCTTCAAAGTTCTCCTGGTCGGCAGCCTGCAGCATTTTGGTCTGCAATTCCTGGATCAATTCTTCTGCTCGCCCTTGAAAAATCATCGCTACCTGCTTGAGGGTAGCGCGGTAATCTTCGGGGCTGATCAGCCCTTGGCACACCCCCGGACAACGACCAATGTCGTAGTTGAGACAGGGACGATGTTTGTAAAGGGGTTTGGGACGCTGCCGCAAGGGAAAAATCCGCTTCACCAAACCAAGGGTATAGCGCAAAGCTCCCACATCCGTGTAGGGACCATAGTAGCGATCCTGCCCCCGATCCAAACGACGATAACGGGTGATCAAAACCTGGGGATAGGGATCGGACCAGGTGATGCATAAATAGGGATATTTCTTGTCATCCTTGAGCAGGACATTGTAGGGAGGCTGATGGGTTTTAATGAGGTTATCTTCTAGGTTCAAAGCCTCAGTTTCGCTGTCAGTGACAATAAACTCGATGTCACAAACCAAGGTGACCATGTGGGCAATCCGCGGCGATAAATCGCTGGTAAAACGAAAATACGACCGCACCCGCGACCGCAATTTTTTAGACTTACCCACATACAAAATCTCATCCTGGGATCCCTTCATCAGATAGACCCCGGGCAGCATGGGAATGGACTGCAAGCGGGCCTCGAGGAGGTCGCGGTGTTGCCAGAGGGGATCCATAGTGATGGATGCTAGGTTTGTTGCTCGGGAATGTATTGGCCGGTGATTTGGTCGTAGGGAACTTGGGGGAAGCCCATGCTGTAGTTGAGGACGCGCCCGTTGAGGTTGTAGGAGATTTCCCCGCTTTGCAGGAGGCTGCGGATGAAATGCTCCAGATCAGAGCCAATCCGACGTAAGTTGTATTCCGTCAAATCCCGCCCGGCATATTGCTCTACTAGCTCGTCAAATTTGCGATACACCTTCTGCAGGGCTGCTTCCGTCCAGTTGAGTTCGTTGTCGGGATCCACGTCCAGGGTCAATTGGTCATCACAGGGCACTAAATCCCCATGCTGGACAACGGCAGCAAACACTTGCACATGACGGGTGACGGACTTGAGCATGGCAACTCCCCTAGGCACTAATCCCTATCTTACTAGCAGTTTTGCCGGGATCCCGAAATCCTTCTTGGGCAAGGGATGTAGGGGGAATCTTGAGCTTAAAATTGAGGTTATGCTGCATGGGTTTGTGCCACCGGAGCGATTCTTCCCCTATCTCACTTGGCAGGAGGTGAGCCAGCTTCCCGCCGATACGGTGATCATTCAGCCGGTGGCGGCGATTGAGCAACATGGGTATCATTTGCCGCTGGCGGTGGATGCCCTGATCGGCACGGGGGTTTTGGGGCGGGCTTTGGCGGCTTTGGATCCCCAGATTCCCGCCTATGCCTTGCCGCCGTTGTGCTATGGCAAGTCCAATGAGCACTGGCATTTCCCCGGCACCATTACCCTGACGGGGACAACTTTGTTGCAAACCCTGATGGAGGTGGGGGAAAGTCTCTATCGGGCGGGGTTGCGCAAGCTGGTGTTCGCCAATTCCCATGGGGGGCAGCCCCAGGTGCTGGAAATGGCTGCCCGGGATCTGCGCCAGCGCTACCCGGATTTTTATCTCTTTCCCCTGGCGATTTGGCGGGTCCCTCACCAGGCTGAGGATCTGCTCGACCCCCAAGAACTGGCCCAGGGGCTGCACGGCGGCGATGCGGAAACCAGTATGCTCCTACACCTGCTGCCAGATACTGTCCACATGGAACGAGCCACCTGGGAGTACCCCCCCCAAGTTTCTGCTCTCCTCAGTCCCGAGGGATCCCTACCTTTTGCCTGGGTGACCCGGGATCTGTCCAGCTCCGGTGTGATCGGGGATCCCCGTGCCGCTACGGCTGAGAAGGGGGCAGCCTGGGTCAGCCGCTTGGCCGCGGGCTGGGTGCAGGTGATCACCGAGATTTATCAGTTTCATTGGCCTCAGCGGCACTCCGCATAGCTAGGCTGCTGCAACCGCTGCCAGGCACTCCGGTAACCACTGGGGATCCCGTGTAGGATTTCCGCCAAGATTTCCAGGGAATCTACCAGGCGTGGCCCGGGTCGGTTGAAGTAGTGGTTGCCGTCCACCAGGTAGATTTGGTGGTTCTGGACAGCTTGTAACTGCGGCCAATGGGGATCCCGGCTCAGTTCCAGGACCGCTTGCCGGGTTTGGGGGAGGGAAAAGCCGCAGGGCATGAAGATCAGTCGTTCTGGGTTAGCGGTGAGCAGATCTTCCCAGCTGATCCAGGCGGAGGCTTGTCCCCATTGTCCTAACAGTTCCTGTCCTCCGGCGAGGTGGACCAGTTCCGGTACCCAATGGCCGGCATTCATCAGGGGATCGGTCCATTCAATGCAGACAACGGTAGGGCGAGGGCGCTGGCTCACCTGGGCCTGCACCCGCTGCACCCGAGCTTGTAAGTGGCTGACCAAAGGTTCGGGATCTACCCCTAGGGTCTGGGCGGTGTGGCGAATGTCCTGCCAGAGATCTTCTAAAGTGTTGGGCTGGAGGGAGATGACCTGGGGGCGGGAGGGGAGGTGGGTCCTAACCGCCGCTTGCACATCGGCCAAGCTGACGGCACAGACCTCGCACTGGGCCTGGGTGAGGATATGGGTTGGCTGCAGGGCAGCCAAGGTTGCCAACTCCAATCCATACACACTCAGGGCCGACTGAAGCAACTGCTCAACCCGGGCATGAATCTCACCACTGCTGCCCTGGGGATCAAACTTGGGATAGGTGCAGACCGGCAATGCCTCCACCCCCGGGGGATAGTCACACTCGTGGGACCGCCCCACCAAAGCCTCCGCCAAGCCCAAAGCTGCCACCAGTTCCGTTGCACTCGGCAGTAAGGAAACAATCCGCACCCGCACCACCCTTAAATCTCTCCGTTCATTTTGGCAGTCCGGGATCCCTAGTGACTATGCTGCAACTAGCTTGCCTCTGTTCGGGAGAACCCTGCCATGGCCCGCTGGTCTTTGCAACCTGCCCCTTCCGCTCAGGCTCAGGTGGTTTTGATTCCTACCGCCTTTGGGATTGATACGCAGGCGCCGGGGGCGATTTTGGCGGCGGGATCCCAGATCAGTGCCTTTGAGCCGGCTTTGCAGGTGGATGTGGATGATTTGGCGATTGCCCAAGTGGCAGCCTTTCCCGACGAACCCCCCTACGGCATGTGCGAAGCCGCGGTGCAGCAAGCCCTAAGTCGTCGCCAGTGGCCGGTGCTGTTGCCCTCGGTGATGGCTGCCAGCTTGGGAGCGATCCGCGCCCTCTGGAAACACCACCCCTCCCTAAGGGTGGTTGTCTGTAGTGCCCATCCCGGTTTGCGCCCGGCGGCAGAAGTGGTGGATCAAGATGGGGATCCCCAGTACAACAGCCAGACCTGGGTCGAGCGCCTGTATCAGTTGCAGATTCCCGTGGTGCACGTGGGGGTACGCAGTAGCAGCAAGAAAGCCTGGGATTTGCTGCAGCAGCAAGCTGGCCAGCGGCTATTTCACAGCCATGCCCCCTGGCAGCCCCAGGAAGTGGTGGCAGCGCTGCCGGATCAGGGGGTGTTTTTAGCCATTGACTGCAATGTGTTGGATCCCACCTTGATCCCTACGGTCTTGAATCCAGAGCCGGGGGGATTGGACTGGCATCGCCTGCAGACCTTGATCAAAGTTTTATTTGCCCATCGCCCGGTGTTAGGGGTGGCTTTGGGGGGGTTGACGGTGGCAGAGGGGACCCGGCAAACCGCCCGTTACGGTGCCCGATTGCTGAACTGGATTTTGGCCTGTTACGCCTTGAGTTGCCATGCCCAAACCTGACAAATCCGCCCTTTTGGCTGCCATTGCCCCCACCCAGCGGGGAGAACAAGCTACCCCAGAGCAGCAGCAGCACATCCTTGCCCTAGTAGCAGCCCTAGAAGCCACCAACCCCACCCCCGCCCCCACCGCCACCCCCGAGTTGCTCAACGGCAATTGGCGCACCCTCTACACCACCAGCCGCGACCTGCTGGGACTGTCCGGTTTGCCGGGGATCCGTGCCGGGGAGATTTATCAGTGCATCGTGGCAGAGCGGCAGCAGGTCTTCAACATTGCCGAAATTGCCAGCCCCCTACCCCTGACCCAGGGGATCATTGCCATTCGTGCCCGTTTTCAGGGGGTATCGCCCCGGCGGGTGACCGTAGTTTTTGAGCAGCTCCTGCTCGGCTGGACCTGGCTGATCAACTACCGGATTGAGACCTTTGTGCCCCTCTTGATCCAGCGACCGCAGCAGATCCCCGCCCTGAAAATCCCCATCCGCCAGCCCAGTGGCCGCCCCAGTTGGCTCGACATCACCTACCTCGACGCCGACCTGCGCATCGGTCGTGGTAGCCAAGGCAGCCTCTTTATCCTGGAAAAAGTCTAAGCCCCCGCCGCTTCCTTAGCCGCATACATCACCGCCACCGTGATCTGCTGCAAGCCCTGCTCCCGGGCAAACTTTTCCGTATTGCGTTTCACTTTCCCTCGCACAAACCCCGGTACCTTTTGCAATTCCCTCTGAGCTTCCCCGGTCCATTCCAACTCCCTATCCGCAGAAAGGGACTTAGTCACCACCTCCTTGGTATCATGCCCACCGAAAATCTCCAGCAGGTGATCTTCCATCCCCAAAGTAAAAGAGTTATAGACCAGATCAATAATTTGATTACTGCCCTCATAACCTAAAAAAGGACGATAGCCAATGGGAAAATCCTGAATGTGAACCGGCGCCGAAATCACCCCACAAGGGATCCCTAAGCGTTTGCCCACGTGGCGTTCCATTTGGGTGCCGAAAATTGCTGCCGGTTCCACTTCCGCAATGGCATTGGCCACTTGGGTATGGTCATCCGTAATCAGAACCCGATCACAAAAGGGCTCTACCTCCGCCACAAACCAATCCCGGTCATAGGGGCAATACATCCCTGCCCAGACCACATGGATCCCCATTTCCCGGGCCAGGATTTTGGTCATGGCTGCCGCATGGGTGGGATCCCCAAAGACGACCGCCTTTTTGCCCGTAAGATTTTGGCAATCAATCGAGCGGGAAAACCAGGCTGCCTGAGAAACAAACAGAGTTTGCTCCTCAATCAAAGCCTCATAATCCACAGCATAGCCTTGTTCATTCAGCAGCCGCTGCACCTCCCGAATAAAACGAGCCGTCTCCACAATGCCCATGGGCGTAATCAGAATATTGGGGATCCCGAAGGTTTGTTCCAGATAGGTACCGGCGAGGGGGCCGAGTTCCCGGTAAGGAATGACATTAAACCAGGCTTGGGTCAGTTTAGGAATATCTTGGACCCTAGCCCCTTCCGGCAGCACCAGATTGACCTCGATCCCCAGTTGGCCGAGGAGGGAGCGCAGTTCTCGCAGGTCGTGTTGATGGTGAAAGCCGAGGGTGGCGATGCCGAGAATATTGCAGGAGGGTTGAGGGGTTTTATTTTGGGGGAGGGTGGCATTTTTTTGGGCCTTTTCACAGTAGAACTGGACAATTTGGGCTAGGGTGCGGTCGGCTGCCTGCAATTCGTTGACCCGGTAGTGATTGACATCGGCGAGCAACACATCCGCCTGGGCATGAAGTTGGGCTTGTTCCACAAAATGGTGCAGATCCTCCTGCAAAATACTGGATGTGCAGGTGGGGGTGAGCACGATCAAATCCGGGTGTTCTTCCCGATCTTTGCGGCTGATATTTTCAACCACCTTTTCCCCCGATCCCCGGGCCAACACATGGCGGTCCACCACACTGGTCGTCACCGGTGTAAAATCCCGCTGCCGCTCCAACATCGAGCGCATCACATTAAAATAATCATCCCCTAAGGGAGCATGCATAATGCTCTGCACATTCTGAAACGAGCTGGCCACCCGCAACGTACCAATATGGGCCGGCCCCGCATACATCCAATAGGCTAACTTCATCCACCACTTCCGGGAGAGGACGTTTTTAGTGTGCCGGGATCCCGCTGCCTAGACAAGGTTTCTCAACAGGACTCCATATTTAGATGGGTTTAGGTATCTTTTTGTGACAAAGAGCTGCGATCAACGAACTTTTGCAAAGGGGTCAAGGGTGAGCCTTTTCCCCTTGCCAGGTAGCTGCCCGCACCGCCGCCCAGAGCAAAGCCAAATTATAGATAGACCAGCCCAAATTGACCAGATAGCCCTCCAGATCAATAGGCCCTTGTCCTAGGAGCAAGCGCACCCCCGCATAAACTGCCCCGAAAATCGTCAGCCCTATAATCAACAATTGCGGCTTAATCAGCCCTAGATAAATCCCCGCTTGTCGCTGTTTGGGAGTCACCTCAAACTTAATTTTTCGCCCCGTCAACACACTCCACACCGCCTGGATCTGCACCGGAAACAAAGCCACTGCAAACTGCTCCGCCCGCCACAGATCCTCTGCCGGGATCCCCCAGCTGCTGACAATAAACGTCAGGCGATTGAGAAGCAAAAAAGGGATCAAATGCAAAGCAAACTCCGTATTGAGGGCCTTGACGGGAGCAATGCCCGTGAGGAAGTAAACGATCGGGCAGACCAAGTAGACAATCACCGCAAAGCCACTAAAATAACTGTACATTGTTTGGAAGTAGGCAATTTTTTGTGCCCAGGACAGGCCTGGTTTGACCAAGGGGTTATCCCGCAGTAACACTTGAATCGTCCCCTGGGCCCAGCGCAGCCGTTGTTTGAGAGTTGCCTGGAGATCCTCTGGGGCCAATCCTGTTGCCAAAACCTCATGGTGATAGACACTTTGCCAGCCTTTGGCGTGCAGGTTCATGGCAGTTTCCATATCTTCCGTAATGCTGGTGGTGCTCAGCCCCGCTTCATATTCATAGTGAGCAATGGCTGCATCTAACCCCTTACGTTGGATCTTTTCTGCCAAGCGCTGCAAAGCTACCTGCACAATTGCTTCCCGCCGTAACACCGCATTGGTACCTGTATAAAACGCTGCCCCCAACCCATCCTTCCCCTTCTGAATTGGTCCATAAAATAGGCTGGCCCGATGCCCAAAGGGATCCCCGGGGGGGAGGTTATAGAAAGCTTGGGGGGTTTGTACAAAGGCGACCTTATTGGCTACCCACTTGCCATCTTTGTAATCATAGAAATAGGGTAGGACCCGTTGTAAAAAGTTCTTTTTGGGCATGTGATCACAGTCTAGGGTGAGGATAAAGTCCCCGAAGGTTCCGGCTTCGAGCAGGGCATGATTGATATTGCCGGCTTTGAAATGCAGATTGGTTGGACGGGTAACGTAGTGGATCCCTAGCTCCTGGCACATTTGCTGTACTTCCGGCAATTTTCCATCGTCCAAAACATAAATATGTAGCTTATCTTTGGGGTAGTCGAGCTCGAGACAGCGGCGGGCTGTGGGTTCAATGATCGATCGTCCTTCGTTGTAGTGGGTAATAAACACATCCACATCGGGATAGTCTGTGAAAGGGGGATTGAGATCTTGAAGGGAGAGGGTATTGCGGGTGCGGGGGCGCACCATTCCCACCATAAACATCAAGGCGCCAAAATAGGCATAGATCTCCACCACCAGCAGTGGAATGGCAATCCACAGGGCATCTGTGTTAATGGTTTTGGTGATTCGCCAACTGAGATAATAAGCCCCCCACAAACCATTGGCCAAAGCAGCCAAAATAAACAGACGGCGCTGATAAACCGGCAACTCCCGGAAGCGCAGAAAGTTCGGCATCTATCCCCCCAGCCACCAACCCCGCCGCTGCCAGCGTTCACTCGGCTGAAACTGTTTCACCAAAGCCCCTTGCTCTCGATACAGCAAAGATGCCAGCACCAAGAAATTGCCCTGACTGGTGGCGACCCCCACCGACTGCCCCGAATCCAGCAGGTAGCCGTCCGCAAACCCCTCCGTCCCCTCCCCCAAGGTGCGCTCAATCACCTCTTGCCGCAGTTGTGCCGCCTCCGGCTCTCCCAGGGCCCACCAAGCGAAGGCAGCCCCCGTGCTGACACTGGCTAATTGGGGATAGGGATTGCCGTCTAACCCCTTGACCACCCCCGGACTACCGGCCCAGAGGGTATTGCGCACTAGGTAGGGAGCTGTGGACAAAGCCACGGTGCCACTGGGCCGGCTTTGGGCTTGCCAATGGGCTCGCAGTTGGTTTTGCAGGGTAGGATTGACTCCCAGTTCCAACCCCCGGTAGAGCAACGGATCACTGGTCAAAACCCGGTCACAGCCCACCAGCAGCGATTGTCCGTTCACCTGTTGCCGTTGGTAGGTGGGTTCCTGCAGTCGAAAACCCCAGCGATTCATCGCCGCAATGGCATAGGTACTGTAGAAACTACATTCCAAGTTGGGTCGCTGGCCAATCTGACCGGAATAGAGACTGCCGGCATGCACCAAAGCATAGTAGCGCCACTGCAACAGCAGATCCTCAATCACCTCCTGATATTCCGGGTGACACTCACCCACCTGGGCCAAAGCTAGCAACACCCGGGCAATCCCCGTTCCATCCCACTCCGAAGGCAACTCCGCCACCCCCCCCAGATTCACCGGCTGACCACCCCCCACCCCATAGGCCACATGGGGCAGCCCTTCCACCGTCGGCAGCACCCGCAGGGTCCCTAGCAGCTTGCGGATCCCCTGATCGAACTCCTCGGCACTTATCAAACCCAAGCGTTCTGCCGTCGGCCAAGCGGCAATCGTATCCCCAATCCCCCAAATTGTTGTCGCCCGCACATCAGAACGGCTCGGCACCAAACCCGTCTGGGGATCCCGGAAGCGTTGGAAGTAGTTCCAAGCGGCTTGGGCATAGGAGCGTTCTGGGGCAGTTAGGGTGGTGGTGGGGCAGCGGGAGGGTTGGACACCGGTTTCCAAAGGTGGCAGAGCAGTCAGGGAGAGGGGCCCTTGGGGTGTGGTTTGCACCACTTGGCAGCGGGGGTAGAACTGATGCAAAGGTGCCGTTCCTCCTGGGCTGAGGCGACTGCCGGGATCGAGTCCGAGGGGGGCGCTTGGCTCCGTTGCCGGCGGTGCCATGGCCACATCCGGCGACTGTACCCATTCCCCGCAGGTGGTGGGAAACGGTTCATTGGTAATCAGGGATTGTCCCCGTTGCTTAGCCCAGAGGGCTTCCAACAGGATCCCATTGGTATTGTTGGTGAGAATGTCGTTAATTTCCTGGCTGCGCTCGAACTGCCCGGCGAAATAGCCCCCCTCATTCAACAGGGGCTGCACCACCCCCAACACCCGTTCCCCATAGCGCACCGGATCATCACTGGGCTGCAACACCGCCAGCAGCACCGCCGCCTTAGTACTGATGGTGCGGCGTTCATCAAACCGCTGGCCTGCCTCCGTCACCACAGCCCAGGGGATGCCGTCGCTGACAATGGTGTTATAGAGGAAGGGGGTATCGGGAAACAGCCTGCCGGTGATGTGGTCTTCGGTGGCGGCTGTCCAGAGGCCGGTGTTTTGCCAGCGGCGTTTCTGCACCGCATAGAGGCTACAAAACTCCTCCCAGACCGCCGGGCGACCGCTTACTCCTAGCTCGATAATTTCCAGCGCCGGTGCTTCCGTCACCGTATAGGCCACCGCATTCAGCTCCCGGAAATGGCGGGTATCATTCTTCACCGGGATCCCATAGATTTCCACGGTAGCTACGGGGGGGTTGAGGGCTTGGCTCATGTCTCGTCCCAGGATCACCCCGCTGCGGGCGGCATATTCCAGATAGCCATGGCGTCCCTCCTGGACGGGCAACGTTTCTCCATCTGGCAGCACGATTGCCCCGTAGAGGTCTTGGCGTTGGTAGAGGCGGTTCAGGTCCCAGCGTTGGATTAAGCGGTCAATCCGTTCTCGGTAGGGGGGCAGATTGGTTTTGACCACCAGCAGGGCATTGATCAATCGCCCCAGATCCAGCCCCGAAAAGCCAATCCCCCTTGGCACCGGATTATTGCCATAGTCAGTTTTTTCCCCCGTAGCCGTGTTGTAGGCCTTGTTGGGCAGGGCATCTTCAAACAGGGGCAGATTCTCCAGCCCCTGCAACAGTTGCCCTAGGCGCTGGTCTCGCTCCTGGGGGCTGATGATCCCCAATTCCTGGGCCGCCACAATCGCCACCGCCAGATTGCCCTGCTCCCACAATGTTGCCGAAGGATAGCCTTCCACACTATTGGCCAGTCCCGTGCGGTTGATATTCCTGGCGAAATAATTCCATGCCTGCCGTGCCATCCCCCATTCCGGCTCCGACAGGGTCGCCGCCCCCACCGGGGATCCCGCCATAACCGTCAGGATCAGGACCCAAACCAGACACAGAAGTCGCAAGCCAACAGTTGCCGGAACAGTCACGGGCGGCTATGACTACACAGTAACGCTCCTAGTATGCTGGCAAGTTTGCTCACCTGTCTACGGAGCCTTTTTTAACCTTTACAGGATCTTTAGGATCATGGTGATGCGCCGCTACCGCTTCTGGCTGGCCCTACTGATGGGGTTAGGGGATCCCCGCGGGCTTATGGCGGCGCCGGTGTTTCTGGATCCCAGTCTGGATCCCGACTTTTCCCCCCCCTTGCCCGCCGCCCAGCCGCAAGTCTCTTTTAGCCTAGAGAGTGCTGGGGAGCGCAGCAACAGCGAAGCTTGGCAGCGGATCTTGGCTACCTACCGCTACGACAACAGTTGGTTTCTCACCACCGGCTACGAATGGTATCAAACCTGGGGCAGCGACCCCACCCAGATAACTTTAGTGCCCCTGCGCCTTGGCACCCGCTTTCAACTCTCCCCTGTTGCCGGGTCTGTGGCCCTTGGGGTTGATCTCAACAGCCAGCAGCAATTTCCCTTACATGTGGATGTGCAGGCCACCGTTCCCTTGGCGCCGCGCCTGGCACCGGAGCTGATATTGACCTGTCAGAGTTATCGGGGGCGGGCCACCAGCCTCGTCGAGGGGGTTTACGCCTGTCGTCCGGGGGTGAATCTTTTTTATCGCTTCAGCGAGCAGTGGCAGACCTTTTGGGGCTACCGGGTCGGGCTGTACTCCGACGGCAACCGTGAGCAGCAGTTGATTGGCAATCTCAGCTATCGCCCCAGCCCCTACCTAGCTTTGGGGATCAACCTCTTTAACTGGAGCTACGGGCAGGAACAGCCCAGCTACTTCAGTCCCCCGGATTTTCTGGTGCTCAGCGGGGAAGCGCAATTAACCGCCGTGCTCAGTTCTGACCTGCGCTGTCGCCTCGGGATCACCCTGGGGCAGCAACGCCTGAAATCTGTTTGGTCAGGAGCTAATACCTATCAAGGGGAGTGTCAATGGCAGGTGCAGGAGCGTCTCCGGCTCAATAGCCAACTGCGCTTTTCCAACGTCCTCAGCCAGCCCGGCGAAGCCTATAACAGCGCCGCCTGGAGCCTAGGCTTTCAATGGCAGTACTAACATCTGGTAGGCTGAAATTGACCGCCACCCACCTTACTTCCATGTTGAGACCCATCATTTTGCTGCTCAGCTTGTTGTGTTTACTGGTGACGACCGCAGTGGAGCCGGTCCAGGCCGCCAGTGTCATTCAATATGACAAGCAAGATTTACAGGGCAGCGATTTTGCCGGCAGAGATCTCAGCAACACCTCCTTCAACAAAGCCAACTTACGTCAAGCCAACCTCGAGGGGATCCAAGCTCCGGGGGTGAGTTTTTTTGCCGCCAATTTTCACAACGCCAACCTGAAAAATGCCAACCTCAATGCCGCTACCCTGGACATGGCGGATTTATCGGGGGCGGATCTGCGGGGAGCCATCCTCGAAAATGCCCTCATGTGGCTGACCAAGGTGGAGGACACCCAAATTGAGGGGGCAGATTTCACCAATGCCCTGATTCGCAGTGACGCCCAGCGTAGTCTCTGTGCCCATGCCAGCGGTGTCAACCCGGTCACCAAGCGAGCCACCCGCGACACCCTGGAATGTCCCTGATCACCGGCTCACCCTTCGGCCATCACCCCAGAGCCCAAAGCCGACTGCTACCATAGAACCAACAACAGGGGGAGCTAGCCGTGGTGACAGAAGTAACCAGCCATCACCTCAAGGGCATTTTTCTGTTTGAAGATATGGACACGGCAACGCTGAATGACTTGGCGATGCAAATGTCGGTGCGCAATCACCCCATCAACCAAGCGATCTTATTGCAAAACGACTGGGGGAATGCCGTTTATTTTGTCCTGGAGGGTTGGGTGAAAATCCGCACCTACGACCTAGAAGGACGGGAAATTACCCTCACCATTCTTGGCCCTGGGGAAGTCTTCGGAGAGATGGCTGCCCTCGATGAAATCCCCCGCTCCACCGATGTCATCGCCCTCACCCACACCCAGGTGGCCTGTTTGTCGGCCCACCACTTCATGAAAATCCTAGAAACCCATGCCCAAGCCGGGATCCGCCTGTCCCAACTGTTGGCCCGCCGCCTGCGCTTGATCAATCGCCGCCTGCAACTGCGGGAAGCCAACAGTACCGCCCGCGTTGTCGATATTTTGCTCTTTTTAGCCGAGTACCGCGGCAAAGTCAGCCGGGCCGGCATCGAGATCCCCCACCTGCCCCACCGGGAAATCAGCAGCCTCAGTGGCTTAGCCAGAGAAACCGTCACCCGGGTTCTCAGCAAGCTGGAGTCAGAAGAGGTGATCCGCCGTGACCGGGAACGGGATATCCTCTGTATTCCCGATGTGGATGCCCTGGAGAAGCTTTTGATCTGAGCTATTGGGCAATGACTTCGGCAATGGCATCAAATCCCGCTGCTGCCAGCTCATCCATCACCTGCATGGCCTGGGCCCGGGTGTCATAGAGCCCTGCCACCAACACCGGTTGACCGTTGAGGGTAGCCTGCACAGCCCCGGGCACTCGCTTTTGCAATTCTGCTAAGTCATTGGGAGTGCGGGGGGTAACCAAAATGCGAATCCGCTCTTTAGCCGGAGCCACCTGCGGCTGGGGCAGAGTAGCCACCTGCGGCTGGGCAGGCGTGGCTTGGATGGGCAGGGCAGGAGCGGATTCAGCGGGCGGGGCCGGCAGATCCTCAGCACTCATCGGGGCCGGGGCACTGCCCACATACTGAGTCTGGGTAGCTTGCCCACCCACTTCCACATTCCCCTTCACAGCTTCCGGGCGCAGGCGATTGCCAAAAGCCACCAAGCTCAAGCCCCCCCGGGTGGCATTGTTGATGTCCAAGGTGCCGTTGTTCTCAAACAAGTTGTTGCCAGGACTAGCTGGGGATCCCAAGTCGGGTTGGGCTTGGGTAATGGCTACCAGACCGGTGTCTTTGTTGTCGCCGATCCAGTTGCTGCGGATAACGGGGGTGGCGCTGCCGCCGACGATGATGCCGCTGCGGTTTTTGAGGATGCGGTTGTTTTCGATGCGGGGGCTAGAGCGCTGATCCACTGTAATGCCAAAGCCGGTTTCCTGGAATAGATTGTTGACGATAATCGGGGTGGAGGTGCCGAGGACAGAGATGCCGTTGGCACCGTTTTTGTAGAAGCGGTTGCCTTCCACCCAGCCTTGGGATTGTCCGGCAAAAAAGATGCCGTCGTGAACATTGCCGCTGAAGGTGTTGGCGATGATGCGGGGGGCAGCGGATTCCACCCAAACGGCATAGCCACGGCGACCTTCATTTTTGATGGAGACACCGCGAATTTCTGCCCCGGTATCCGCCAGAATGGCAATGGACTGGCGCCCTAGGGTGGGACTGATGTATGCTCCACCACCGACAATGCGATGGTTCACCCCCAACTCCGATTCATCCCCCCGCAGGATCACCCCCGGCTTCAGGTGTAAGGGGAAGACTTCGCCGCTTTCCGGGCTGTATTCCCCGGGGGCTAGTTGCAAAATCGTGGTGCCGCTGGCCCGACTGAGGGCAAAGGTGATGGTTTTGTAGGGGGCGGTGCTGGCTCCCGTGGCGGTACTGTCGTTGCCGTTGACCGGATCGATGTGCAACACCGGTGCCGTGGCAGGAATCTCGGAGACGGCTACCTGGGGAGCCGGAGTAGCAGCAGCCCGGAGCACTGCTCCACTCAACCCACCCCAGACAACCGTAGCCAGTGTTACTAAAATCAGTGGCTGAGCTTGTTTCATGATTCATTCCCCCCACACCCAAATCCTGCTCTGTATTCTATCGGGGGTGTTGATGGCTGTCTATGGCTTTTTCTCCTCTTTGAAGATGCGCAAGAGGGTGATCCCGCTGGGGGTAAACTACTGAGGGTAGTGTCCTAAGCTAGGGATCCCGAAAGAAGACACTAGGGGGCTGAGGTGGATTGATCACTTAAAAGTGGCTTTTTTGGCCCTGACCACTGTTGTAAAAAGCTCTGGATAAAGGCTTTTTGACTGTGAGCTTTCAGGTAAGTTTGAATTCGCTCTTTGAGGCTGTCGGGTTGCCAGGGGGTGCCGCTGGCTAGCCAATCGAGGTAGCTCAGACCGGCAATGCGGGTGAGATAGGCGGCGCTGGCCGCTTGGATGGGGATGCCGACCAGGGCAGCGGGGCTGGATTTGAGCAGGGAGGCGAGGGTCTGGGTGACGAGTTCGACGCTGCCTAGTTGAACCAGGAGCCGGGCGAGGGTTTGGGCGGTGCGGCTGGCCTGCTGGAAGGTGATTTTGCTGCCGTAGAGGCTGTGGAGTTCAGCGATCATGCGGGCATGAATGGCAACGGCGGCGATTAGATCCACTGCTGGCAGGGGGGTGACACTGACCGCGGCGGCGGTGGCCCACTGCAGACGCTCAACAATGGCACAGCCTTGCTCGTACTGTTCCTGGCGTAGGGCCTGCTGGGCAGCCTGGGTAAGGTTCTGGGCCTGCTGCCAGGTATTGGCAAGCCGCAGGTGGGATCCCTCTTTTTTGAGGATGGTGATGATCTGGTCTATGAGGGGTTGCAGGGTGGGGGGCTGGGGTTCTTCCACTTCTTGGAAGCTGAGATCGGGCTGCTGGTAGCGTACCCGCAGGGGCTGGGGGCGGGCGGCAATGGCTAAGATGTGCTGGGGGGCGATGATGCCGGCGGTGCGTTGCCGCAGTTTGGCCAGGATCAACTCCACGTCCTGGGGATGGATCTGGTCGGTCTTGTTGAGGACCAGCAGGGTGCGTTTGCCCAGCCGCGCCAATTGACACAACTCTTGGTACTCGCTTGCCAACAGATCCCCGGCCACAACAAAAATCAGCAAATCCGCCTGGCTGGCCAAGGTGCGGGCTTCCGCTTCCCCACTCTGACCAATCGCTTGCAATCCCGGTGTGTCCGTTAAATAAACCGTACCCCCCCCAACAGGCAATTCATAGGTATATAGGGATCCCTGTTTGGTGGTGCCGAGGGTGGGGGCAATTGCTCCTACGGGTTCGCCGAGGAGGGCATTGATCAGACTGGTTTTGCCTGCGGATGCCATGCCAAACACCACCACATGCCAATCCTGGGACTGACTGTGGGCTTGAAGCTGCTGCAATTTCGCTTGCAAGGCTTGGCGGGTGATGTCGCTGCGGATTTTCTTCAGCAACTGGCGGCTGGTCTCCAGCTCCGCCGCCACATGGTGCAGCTTTGCCCGGGCCGGGCGCTTGGGCCGAACCGGTTTGGGGGACTTGTCCCGCCAGCGAAACCGCACCAGCGCCAGCACCAAGATCCCTACCCCTAACCACAAACCACTCTGCAGCACCTGCTCCAACCCCGGTATCCCGGCAGCCACCACCAGCACAATCGGGATCCCCCAGGCGGCTAAGCTGGAAGGTTGCTGGCGTTGTGGAGATCCCATGTTACGACTGACCACCCGTACTGCTTACAGTATCAAGGCTTTGCTGGATTTGACTATCCATGCCCAAGCTCAGCCGGTTTCAGGGCGCAGCATTGCCCAACGCCAGCAGATCCCACCCGCCTACCTGGAAAAACTGCTCCTCGAACTGCGCCAAGCCAAACTCGTCCGCTCCCAGCGGGGATCCCAAGGGGGGTATCGCCTTGCCCGTCCGCCCCGCAGTATTCGTCTTTGGGATATTCTTGAGGCGGTCGGTGAGCAGGTCAACTTCTTAACTAGCCGGGATCCCGAAGTGATTGGTGATAGTGTTATGCAGGTGGTAGAGCAGCGGCTGCAAACGGCGATCCACCAGGTATTGCAGCAGATTACCCTTGAGGATCTTTATTTTGATGCCCGCAGTCACCAGGCTGCCCAGGAGAGCGGTTTTATGGTTTAGGCTTCCTGTTCACTGCGTTGCCACAGCCCATAGCTATCGAGAATCTGTTGCAGCCGCCCCTGGGTTTCCTCCGACTCCTGCTGCACCAGCAGATAGGCAACCTGACTTGCCAAATAATCAAACTCGGGATCCCGGTTGGGCACCAATTCAGCCTTGACCCCGGGCAGGCACTGCAGGTGAGCAGCGATTTCCCGATAGACTGCCAAGGGCAACTGGTGATAGCGGACGGCAAAGCTGGGCATGGTTCTAGTGGATAGCAGCGGTGGCTGTGGCAGCCGTAGCAAAGGAAGTGCCGCAGCCGCAACTGCTGACGGCATGGGGATTACGGAAGCGGAAGCCTCCCCCCAAGAGATCTTCAGAAAAATCTACCGTCATGCCATCGATCATGGTCATACTCAGGGGATCCACAGCGATCGTCAAGTCATCCTGGGTTTGCACATGGTCATCAGGGTTAGGGGCCGGTTCAAAATTCATGGTGTAGGACATACCGGAGCAACCGCTGGGCTTGACCCCCAAGCGCAAAACACCCGCCTGCTGCGGTTCATACTTACTGCGCAGCCGCTTTAGTTCCTTCAGGGCAGCTTCCGTCAGCACGATCATGGGCTCTTCCTTACCAGACTGTGGAGCGATTCTTTTTTATCCTAAACCGACTTTCCAGGAAAACCCATCGGGAATCTGCTCCAGGATCTCCCCAAACAAGTCATAGGGTTCGGCTCGGGTGATTCGCACCGGCACCAAGCTGCTGAGGCGGCCAGTTCCCCGCACATACACCTGTCCATCCACATCGGGGGCAAAGCGGGGGGAGCGACCGATGAATTCTCCCGTTGCCGGATTCTCCTGCTCCAACAAAACCGGCACCACCCGCCCCACCTGAGCCCGGTTGCGACGGAAGGAGATCCCCTGTTGCAGACGCATCAACTCATCCCGCCGGGCGGCCATCACTTCTGGGGGCACCTGATCGGGAAACGTCGCCGCTGGGGTTCCCGGTTCAGCAGAATAGGTAAAGACCCCCACATGGTCAAACTGCTGAGCCTGGACAAAATCTAGCAAGTGCTGAAACTGCTCCTCCGTTTCCCCGGGAAACCCCACAATCAAGGTCGTACGTAGGGTTGCCTGGGGCAGAAAATCCCGCACCCGCTCCAAGAGGCGTTCATTGATTTGGGCTTGCCAGGGGCGGTTCATCCGCCGCAACACCTCCGGGTGGCTATGTTGCAGGGGCAGATCCAAGTAGGGGAGAAAATTGGGGGATTCCGCCATTGCCTGCAGCACCTTTGGGGTCAACCCCGTAGGATAGGCATAGAGCATGCGCACCCAAGGGATGGGAACTGTCCCTAAAGCCCGGATCAACTCCGCCAAGCGGGGTTCCCCATAGCGATCCAAGCCATAGTTCGTTGTAATTTGGGAGATCAAAATCAGCTCTTGCACCCCTTCCGCTGCCAATTGCTGGGCTTCCTGAACAATTGACTCCATGGATCGGGAGCGCTGATTGCCCCGCAACTGGGGAATAATGCAGAAAGCACAGCGGTAATCACAGCCCTCTGCCACCCGCACATAGGCAACGGCCTCATGGGTGGTGCGGTAGCGAGGGACCGTTTCATCGGCAATGTAGGTGAGATCTTGGCTGACAGCGAAAACCCGTTCCCCCTGTTCCACCCGTCGGATCACCTGAGCAATCTGTCCATAGTCCCCCGTTCCCACCAAAGCCACCGCTTCCGGCAGGGCTTCTAGCAACTCTGCTTGGAAGTGCTGGGCCATGCACCCCGTCACCACCAACTTTTTCCCCGCTTCCGCCAAACCCACCAAGGTCTGCACCGATTCCCGCCGGGCTGCCTCAATAAAACTGCAGGTATTGACAATGACGTAATCGGCATCCTCTTCGCTAGCCGTAATATCGTAGCCCGATGTGGCCAGGATCCCTAACATATGTTCGGTGTCGATGCGATTTTTTTCGCAGCCGAGATGCACCATGGCAATCCGGGTGGCAGAGCCGACCATAGGCAAGTTAAGAGCAAGAGTTTCTCTATCTTAGCCTACTTATCAGTCTGATTATGAGATTA
>JAUQVP010000036.1:0-24096 GCA_039794745.1 Thermostichales cyanobacterium HHBFW_bins_127
GATGAAAGTTTTGATGTGATTGTCATTGAAGATGGATGTGCTGCTGCAACTGAGGACCTCCATAATAAAGAGCTAGAAATTATCAATCATATCTACTGCTATGTAATGAGTTGGCAGGAGTTTGAATCTATTCTCATAGGAAGTCTCCATGCTTTATAGTCAGTCCTTTTTAGATAGCCTTGAAGCTGAGCTAGCTAATATTCTGTGGCGTTGGAATATTCAATCCGATGCTGAGTTAAAGCTTTTAGCTATCTCAGAAAATGCTACCTACCAGGTACTTCAAAAAACAGGCAAAAATATTGTTCTCAGGGTTCATCGCCCAGCTTACCATACATATCATGAAATCATATCTGAGCTGTCTTGGATTGACGCTCTACATCAATCTAAAATTGTCAAAACTCCAAAGATTATTTCTCAGATTGATGGCTCTTTAGTAGCAACTCTTAGTCATCAAGGTCAACAGCGCTATGTTGTAGCTTTTGAGTTTATACCGGGAGTTTCTCCAGATGAAAATGCTGACTTAGTGCCTGCTTTTTATACCTTGGGTCAAATTACAGCTCGTCTGCATCAACACAGTCGCCAATGGACTCGGCCACCGGGCTTTTGTCGTAAGGTTTGGAATTTCCAAAGTACGTTGGGAAGTCAACCTCTGTGGGGTGATTTCCGAGATGCCCTAGGGTTAACTCCAGAGGGGAGAAAGCTGCTAGAACTTACGGCATTACGCTTGGAAAATCTGCTGACTCCTTGGGAGAAGCCTGATTATTTTGGATTGATCCATGCAGACTTACGTCTGGCAAATCTCTTAATTGATGGAGAAGATCTTGCTGTTATTGATTTTGATGACTGTGGAATTAGTTGGTACCTCTATGACTTTGCTGCGGCTGTTTCTTTTATTGAGCACCAGCCTTACATTCCAGACTTAATGGACTCCTGGATACGTGGATATAGCTCAGTGGCTCCTCTGGATCAACAAGAGGTGACGTTACTGCCTGTGCTGGTGATGCTGCGTCGCATTCTACTGACAGCTTGGATTGCCTCTCATGCTGAGACACCTACTGCTCAAGCTTTGGGAGTTGGCTACACTGAAGGTACGCTGAACCTGGCAGAGCGTTTCTTGTCTCAGTACTCGTGACTATGCTTGATACTCAAGAAATTTTGGCCCTTAATGCTTTTCAACCTCAGTCATCAGGTTCTGAGGATATTTCTCCTGATCTTGCTAATCTTCTCAAACGGCGCCAACAAGCCTATGGAGCTGCTTCTGTTTTGTTCTATCAACGCCCTCTCCATTTGGTGCGGGGGGCAGGGGTCTTTGTTTATGATACCGAGGGGCGTCAGTATTTGGATTTTTACAATAATGTCATGTCTGTGGGTCATTGCCATCCTCGGGTTGCTCAGGCCATTGCACGGCAATCGGCTCAACTAACGATTAACAGCCGCTATCTCTATGATATTGCTCTAGATTATGCGGAACGGTTGCTTGCCTATTTTCCTCCACCTTTAACTCAGGTTATATTTACATGTACTGGCAGTGAAAGTAATGATTTAGCCCTGCGAATTGCTCGCACTGTTACTGAGCGTATGGGGGTGATAGTGAGTCACCACGCCTACCATGGCAACACGACTGCGGTAACTGAGGTCTCTCCTGCTTCTTATCGCTCAGGCTCACAACCTCCCTATGTTCGAACTGTTCCTGCTCCTAGCTCAATCAACTATGGCTCTGATATTGCTACTGGCTTTGCCAATGCTGTAGCTGAACAGGTTTACAGTTTGCAAAAGTCAGGTTTTGGTCTAGCTGCTCTGCTGGTAGATACTATTTTTTCCAGTGATGGAGTCTTTACCGATCCAGTTGGTTTTTTAGCCCCAGCAGTAACTGTTATTCGTGAGGCGGGCGGCTTGTGGATTGCCGATGAGGTTCAACCTGGCTTTGGCAGAACTGGACGGATGTGGGGGTTTGAACGTCATCATTTGGTTCCAGATATGGTTACCCTTGGTAAACCAATGGGGAATGGTTATCCTATCGCTGCAGTTGTAACCCGACCAGATTATTTAGAGAAATTCTGCCAAATAACTGGATATTTCAATACCTTTGCTGGTAATCCGGTGGCTGCAGCAGCAGGATTGGCGGTTCTGGAAACGTTGGAAGCTGAAAATTTGCTCGAAAAGGCAACTCAGATCGGCGCCTATTTGCGCTCCCAACTAATTGCTCTTCAAAAGCTCTATCCTCAAATTGCTGATGTTCGGGGTGATGGGCTGTATGTAGGTGTGGAGCTTGGGGATCCCCAAAGACCTGCTCCTGAGCTTGCTACTTGTTTGATCAATCACCTCTATCTGGAAAAGCAGATTTTGGTCGGTGCAGCTGGTCCGTTTGCCAATGTCCTGAAAATCCGCCCGCCCCTGTGTTTATCCAAGGATCATGTTGACTCCTTTACGGATGCTCTAGCTGCTCTACTCTCAAGATTTTCTCAATAATCCCAGTAAGTCCAATTGCTGGATGGCGGCCACTACCTTTAAGCTCTCCAACTCCGGGATCCCGGGATCGAGGGCTGCTGCCCGTTCAAGGGCTTGCCGGGCTAGGGATCCCTGCCAGCGGTAGAGGTGCACGACGGCTTGGTAAAGCCAGGCATAGGGATTTTCCTGGTCTAGGGTGGTGATGATGGCCAGGGTTGCCAGGGCAGCTTGGGCTTTTTGTTGCAGCACCTGCACCAGCAGCAAACTATAGGCAAGTTCTAGGTTCTGGGGATCCCGCTGGAGACGATAGCGGAGGCTAGCTTCTAGGGGTTGGTAGTAGGATTGGCTGGGGTCGTGCTGGTTGATGCGGGCTACTTCCCTAAAGACTTGCTCCAACTTGCCCTGGCGCAAGGGCTGAGCCAACTGCCGAAACAGACTCGCCGTATCCAAGACTTCAGCATCCCCAAGTTCAGCCTCCTCGGCTGTGATGGTAATTTGGGCTGATGCTGGTACGGACAAGGGGATCACCTGCCCCAAGCTGTCTAAGTAGGCGGCACTGAGATGGTACAGCCCCGGTTGGCTGGGGATCCCCATGCCGATGCGCTCCTGTACCTCTACTGCTGGGATCTCGGGATTGGCGAGGAAAAGATTGCCAAAACCAATGGCATGATCCTGGATCCAGCCCTGCCCCCCCTGCCCCTGCCAAGTCAGCAGCACTACCCCCTGCCCCAGTACCTGGGGGGATCCCTGCCAGACATAGGTGACGGGGATAGCTTGCCCTAGGGGTGCTTGGTGGGGGACTTGGACGCTGACCAGGGTGGGGATGGGGCCGGGTGGGGGGGTAGTTAGGGGAGTGACGGTGAGGCGGGGATCCCGGCGGTGCCAGAGTTCTAGGGTGCTGTGGTCGGGGAGGGTCCAGGTGCGGTGGCGTTCCAGGGCTGGATTGCGGACAATGGTTTGCCAGAGGGTAATGTGCCCCTCCTCAATCCCTGTGAGGATCCCCTGGGATCCTGTTTTGGTCAGGTACCAGTCGAGGGCTTGACTTTCAGGGAGGGCGAGGTCGGGATCGAGGGAGAGTTGCCGTCCGTGCACCTGGAACTGGTGCAGATTGCCGTAAAAGTTGACATTGAAGGGATTCACCTCGGCGGTGAGGGGCAGGACCCCGATGGTGGTGCGTTGCCAAGGGTTGTGGTCTATCACGGTTTGGATCACTTGGGGATGGGGCCAGCCGCCCCGGTAGTCCGGCGCTCCCGGCCCGAAAAACTGCTGGATCAGCACCATTCCCAAGCTCAGCCCCCAGCCAATCGAGCACCAGCGCTGCCCCAAGCGCAGTACCCCTAGCAGCAACACCCCCGCCAACACCGGCACCACCGGCAGGAAAAAGCGGGGGTCATAGCTGGGGGCCACAGCACAAATCCCATACCCCCCCAGCAGAAACGTCCCCACCCAGACCCAATCCCCACCCCGCGGCCTTGCCAATAGCCAGCCCATCGTCCCCAACAGCAACAGCGGCCAACCGACAAAATGCGGCAGCCAACCCAAATAAAACCACCAGGCCGGGATCCCGGTTTGTTGGTAGCGTTCTCCCCACTCCCTGGCTTTATCAATGGAGGTGAGGATGGTCAGCCAATTGTTTTGCAGCCAAAACCCGCAGATCAAAAGCCCGATCCCGGCAGCGAGGAGGGCTTGTCCCAACTTGTTCCAGGATCGTCGCCACAGCATTTCCCCCAGACACAGCAGCAGCGGCAGCAGTAGAAACAAAATCCCCGTTGGGCGGGTGAGCACCGTCAATCCCAGCCCCACCCCCACCAAGGCTGCCCAGCCCCAGCCCCTGAGTCCCTGGGCTTGGCGCCAGCCCCCCAGCCCCAGCCACGTGCCCGTCACCACCACCATCAGCACATAATCGAGCATATAGGTTGTGCGCATCGTCAGCAGGAAAGGCACAAACAGCACCCAGCCCCCCCACCCCCCCAACCACCGCAGCAGCATCCCCAACAGCGGCAGCGACACCACCGTATTCACCAACATCCCCTGGTGCCACCCCGGCCCAAACACCGCAAACACCGGCACCGTCAGCAGATACAGCAACGGTGCCCGATAGCTCGGCGACAGCCGCCACATTGCCTGCCACCACTCCCCCGACCCCCACTGGGGATCCCGCCAGGCTTGGGCATAGTGCAAGGCTCGCCCTAGGTGGTCTGCCTGATCCCAAGCCGGCACTGACTGGTCGAGTCCGATCCAGAGCAGATCCAGCACCAGCAACAGCCCCAGCCAGCCCAGAGCTTGTTTCCCGTTGGCCAACCCCCTACCCCAGGACAATATCTTCCGCCGGGCGTTGGGCCAATCGCTTCAGATTTTGGTAGCGGACAATATCGAGCAAGTCATTGCCGGAGCGCCCCTCCAGATGGGCTTCCACATGCAACGCTTGCCCCAGGGCCTCCACCGCCTGCCAGCGATTCATCCCCCTCAGCACCAAACGGTCCACCGCATAGGCATCTGCCGCCAGCAAGCGGCGGTCATTGGTTTGATCCTGACGCCACTGCCACAGGGCCAGACTCGCTAGCCCCCCCGACACCCCAATTCCAATTGGGTCCTGCTGCAGCCCCTCCACAATCAAACTGATACCCCCAAAGGCTGCCACCGCCACATAAAAATCCATCTGTCGGGTCATCGCCCAACTGTGGTAGCCCACCTTATGCAAAAACAAACTGGCCCGCTGATTGGGGGTAAACTGCTTCCACTCATAGGGCTTAATGGAGATGCGCAGGCGATGACGCCAGGGAAACAACCGCCGCCCCTTGATAATTCGGGTTTGCCGTTCCGGCGCCGTCACCACCTCCACATTCGGGCGCATCCCCGTCGGCAGCAGATCCAGCAGCCGCTCTACCTCTTGGCTATCCAACTGGTGATCGTCCCAACTCATCCTACAACCCCATGGCCTGTTTCATTTCTCGCACAGCCCGCTCCATCCCCACCAACACCGCCCGGCTGATGATACTGTGCCCGATATTCAGCTCCTCCATCCCCGGGATCGCCGCCACCCGCCCCACATTCCAATAAGTCAGCCCATGCCCCGCATTCACCCGCAAACCCACATCCATCGCCTGCCGGGTTGCCTTCTGCAAGGTCTGTAACTCCTGGGCTTGGCTATCCCCCTTGGCTTCCGCATAGCGCCCCGTGTGCAACTCGATCCACTGGGCTTGGGTGCGGGCCGCCGCCATAATCTGCACCGGATCCGGGTCAATAAACAAACTCACCGGGATCCCGGCGGTTTGCAGTTCCGTGACCACATCGGTGATCCGCTCCGGTTGCCCGGCTACATCTAGCCCCCCTTCCGTAGTGACTTCCTGGCGCCGCTCCGGCACCAGGGTGACATAGTCGGGGCGATACTGGAGGGCCAGCGCCACCATCGCCTCCGTGGCTGCCATCTCCAGATTCAGGTGGGTGCGCACCGTCTGCCGCAACAGTTGCACATCTCGCTCCTGGATATGGCGGCGGTCTTCCCGCAGATGCACCGTAATCCCATCGGCCCCCCCCAACTCCGCCAGCACCGCCGCGGCCACCGGATCCGGCTCCACCGTGCGCCGGGCCTGCCGCAAGGTTGCCACATGGTCAATGTTGACACCGAGTGTTAACACGGGATCCCTCATGTTGCTGAGTTTATTATCACCTAGCTCCCTTCGCCGGTGATGCTGAGTCCTTCCACCCAAATCTGGGGGCAAATGCCGCCACTGGTCACCTTGGCCACCCCATCCACATGGACAATCTGCTGCAACAACTCCCGGAAATCCCCGGCTACCGTGGCTGCTTCGATGCTGATGGGCTTGCCTTCCTTGACCAGCCAGCCATCAAAAGGCAAGGAAAACGACCCCTGCAAAGCCTTCACCCCCGCATGCAAAGCCTTGAGATCATCAATCCACACCACCCCATCGGCTCTGCTGAGGTCATAGCGGGGATCTGGATTTGGGGCCGGCAGCACATGAAAATAATGGGGGCTGACCGTGACTTTGGCCCCTAGGTTAGCGTGCCCTGTGGGTTGGGTATGCATGCGTTTGGCAGTGCCGGCACTGTGGAGAAAATGGGTGAGAATGCCGTTTTCAATCAGGGGCAGCCGCCGGGTGGGGGTGCCTTCCCCGTCAAAAGTATCTGGGTTAATGCGCTGCGGGTGCAAAGGGTCATCCACTAAATTCAACAGCGGGGAAGCCACCTGGGATCCCAAAGATTCTGGAGTGGAGAGGCTTTGCTGGTCGAGGATATTTTGGGCATTAAACAGATTGCTAAAAGCGGCTAACAAACTCAAAAACGCCTCCGGCGAAAACACCACCGGATAGCGGCCGCTGGCAATCGGCCGATAGTCTAGATGACTGAGGGTTTTGTCCCGAGCCTCAGCAATACATCCCTCAATATCCAGATGCTCCAGATCCCGGCTCCAGCGGTAGGCGCCGGCACTGCGGGTTTTGCGATGCTCCTGCCGCGTGGTTGTGTACAGATACATCGAGGTCAAACAGCCCTGTTGCCGGCGTCGGGAGCCGCGGCTATTGAGGTAAAAGCGCTGAAACTGGCGCTGCCCCAGACCGTTGTAGGGCACCTGGGCAATGGCCGGATGGGAGCCCAGCAGGGCTTGTTCAGCAGCCGCCAGTTTTTCGATCAAAACCCCTGCCGGATCCAAGGGCACCAGGGGCTGATCCACCTCGGCAATCGGATCCCGGTCCTGGGGGCTGAAATCCGGCACATGCTGTTTTGCCCCCCAGAAACTGGCTTCCCAAGCTGTCTCCAGAGCTAACTTCAGCCCTTGTGGATCCAGATCACTGGTGCTGGTCACCCCCAGCGTCCCCTCCTGATTCCACACCCGCACCATGATCCCAGCCCGCTGGGCCGCCTTCACCTGCTTGGGATCCCCGTGATCCACCTGGACGGAGGTTTCATCGACTAGGCTGCCCGACAGGTCATACTGGGGGATCCCCAGTTGATGGGCGAGGTCAGCGATACAGGTAGCAATAGTGTCCAGATCAGTCACAGGCCCACTCCTGATTTCTTTTTAAGTTAGCTGATGGATGTCAAGAAAAGCTACAGCGTTGCTGTCTTTGCGTTAGGTTCCCGACATTGCCAACGGAGATTAGCTCCTGTCCCTTGATTGCTCATGGTTATTATTCCCCGGATAGTTTCCCCATGCTCCCCCCAGAAACTTAACCAATGCAGTAGTAAAACCGTGATTTTTCGCTTCCCCCAAAGGGAACAATCCAAACTAGGCTAGGAAGTAGTTTTGGGGATCCCCGATGGTGCTACCCCACAGTTTGAAAACCCAAGTGACAGTATTGGTTGCGGCCCTCTCCTTTTTGCCCAATCTGGCCTTGATTCTCACCTCCCCTTGGATTGTCGGTCAGCCTTTGCGGGTGAATGCTTCTTTGGCTTTGTGGATCCCGACTTTAGTTGTGCTCTGCGGTTGGGTGGGCTATGTTTGTGCCGATCAAATCCTGCGCCCGGTCACTCGCCTAGCCCAAGAAGCGGCCGCCCTCAGCACCGCCTCCGACTGGGAACAACTGCTCGCCCCTCGGGATCCGGAAGAGACCAAGATTTTGCGGGGGGCGTTGGCGAAATTATTGCGCCAGATTCAGGTGGAGCAGGAGCGGCGGGAAGGGGTGGTCGCCACCCTGATGCACGATTTGAAAACCCCCTTAATTGCCTTTTCCCATCTTTTGCGGGTGTTGCGGGAGCAGCTAGATTTGCCCCTCCAAGAACGCCAGCACCTGTTGGATCAAGTGCTTCAAGAAAGCCAGCGCCTGGAAAAACGGGTCCAAAAAATGGTGCAGGTGCATCGCTACGAACGGGGCACGGTCAAACTTCATCCCCAACCCTGTGCCATCCATCAGCTAGTTGCCGATCTCAGCCAACGCTGGCAAAGCCTAGCCCAAGCCCAAGGGATTGATCTTGAGATCACAGGCAGCGGCGAAGGGATCGTCGATCCTGAAGAATTAGAGCGAGCCATTGGCAATGTGTTAGAAAATGCCCTCCGCTATGCCCACCGCCAGGTGAAAATCCAGGTGGGATCCCACAGCCTCGAGATCAGCGACGATGGGCCGGGTTTGCCCGCTCCCTTGGACGAATTGGCCCAGCCCTACACCACCGTCCCCCTTGCCGGCAACCTCTACAGGGGGGGGACAGGGGGTATGGGGCTATTCATCGCCCGCCGCATCCTGGAAGCCCACGGCGGATCCCTGAGCGTAGTGAAAAGCGATAGCCAGGGGACTACCTTTCGGCTCAGTTGGGGAGGGGGGACATGACAGGGGTGCGGGTGGTGATTGCCGATGACCATCCCCTGTTTCGCCTGGGGCTGCGCTACAGCTTGCAGGGGGAAGGTTTTGAGGTCTTAGCCGAGGCGGAATCGGGATCCCAGGCGGTGCAGTTGTGTGGGGTGCATCGGCCGGATGTGGTGATTTTGGATGTGAAGATGCCGGATCAGGATGGTTTGCAGGCATGTCAGAGCATTCGTCGGGATTTTCCGGCCATTGTGGTGGTGGTGTTGACGACCTTCCAGGAGCCTGCCTTGGTTGCGGCAGCCCAGCAGGCAGGTGCCCGGGGGTTTTTCAGCAAAGACACCCAGCCCCACCACCTTGCCGGTCACATTCGCCAACTGCTTGCCGACCCCGACCACGTTTATCTTCCCACGGTCAACGAACTGCCCCGTCTTACCCCCCGGGAATTGACCGTGATTCGCCTGCTGTCCCAAGGGTTTGCCAACAAGCAAATTGCCAGGCAACTGGGATTGAGCATCGAAACCGTCAAAGAGTATGCCAGCACCGCCTACCGCAAGCTCGGCGCCAGCGACCGGGTGACCGCCCTGTTTCGGGCCCAACAACTAGGGCTTTTGGAAGAGCACCCCTAGATCCCTGCCATGCTAAGATAAACAAGGCTGTCTTCTGGGTCGGTAGCTCAGCGGTAGAGCACTCGGCTTTTAACCGATTGGCCGTGGGTTCGATCCCCACCCGACCCATCCCTCCAAAGGTTTACCAAGCCTTCATCCCCGGAAAAAGATAAGTTTTGTGAAGAAGTATCGGAAAATACGCAAAAAAGCTTTCTTGGCTTTTGAAGTCTTTGTAAAATACTTTAGACTGTTGACAGTCAGCACTAGTTCAATATCCCTAACCCCCATCAGGTTGAAATCAGTCCCCCTTCGCCAGGAGGAAGATCATGGTCACTTTCTTGTCAGATAATGTTTTGGCTCCTCAGTCATCTGACTCCGTATTTGCTGCCATCTTGGATCTCTACCGCCGCCGCCAGCTCAGGTTCTGCTCGGAACAGTCCCCGCCGGAGGTACAGCGACAGATCCGCAATCTCCCCTCGATGATGCTGACCTATGCCGCTTGCATTGATGCGGCTAGGATACTGGCTCCCCATCTAGGACTGCCACCCACGGCTGTCTATGAACTAGCGACTAAGCTATTCAATGAATTACAGCATCATTCTGAGAAATCCTAATCCCGCCCTTGGGCCTGTTGGATCAGCAAGGGGATTGCGTCAACGCCCCCTAACCAGTGGATAGACTTTCTGATCATGAACCAGCTGGAACTACACCTGGAGATTGAGGAGCATGCCATCCGGCTTAACCCTCGCGATCCCCATTTCTATAATGATCCTTATCCTTACTATGCCCTGATGCGGAGTTTACCGCAGCCGTTTTACTGGCAGGAGTTTGGGCTGTGGTGCTTTGCCCGCTGGCGGGATGTGAATGCTTTGCTGCGGGATCGCCGTTTTGGGCGACAGATCCTCCATCTCACCACCCGGGAAGAACTGGGCTGGGCCCCTGTCCCGGCCGATTTGCAGTTTTTTGACCAGGTGGACAATGCCACCATGATCCAGATGGAGCCGCCAGACCATACCCGCTTGCGGGGAGTGATGCAAAAGGCTTTTGCAGAGGTCAAAATGGACTCCCTCCGCTCCCAAATCCAGTCCCTTTGTAACCAACTGGTTGATGACATCCTCACCAAGACAGCAGTTGATCTGCTGCCTGCCTACGCGGTGCCGGTAGCTGTGATCACCATTGCCCAACTGCTAGGCGTCCCTGGGGATATGGGCGAGCACCTCCGCCACTGGTCCCAGGCCATGGTAGCCATGTATGAGCTAGGCCGCACCCCCCAACAGGAAAGCCGCGCCGTCGCCGCCACCCAAGCCTTCTACGCCTACCTCAGCCAACTCATCCAGGAACGCCGCCGCGATCCCCGCGAGGACATGCTCAGCCGTCTGATTGCTGTTGTTGACCAGAGCCAGCTCCTCACTGAACATGAGTTGATCGCCAGTTGTATGCAGTTCCTCAATGCCGGTCACGAAGCCACCGTCCATGTCATCGGCAATGGGGTCTATGCCCTACTCCGCCACCCCCAAATCTGGCAGCAATTGACCCGGGATCCCGGCTTGAGCCGGTTGGCGGTGGAGGAGTTGCTGCGGTTTGACACCCCTTTGCATTTATTTACCCGTTGGGTGCTGGAGGATCTGGACTATGGGGGCCATCGTTTTCGCTGCGGCGATACCGTTGCCCTGCTGCTGGCAGCCGCCAATCGGGATCCCGAGCGTTTTGTTGAGCCTGACCGTTTGGATCTTGGGCGGACGGATAATCCTCATTTAGCCTTTGGGGGTGGGATTCACTTTTGTTTAGGTGCTCCTTTGGCTCGCCTGGAGCTGGAGATTGCCCTCAGGACTTTGGCTTGTCGTTTGCCTGGATTGCGCTTAGCGGTTCAGCCCCAGTATCGCAACAGCTATCATTTTCGCGGGCTGACGGCTTTGCCCCTGCACATCAGGTAGAGATTTCTAAATCCCGCTCTGGGAGAGGAGTTATGGCTAGTGCCACGCTGCGGGAAGGGGGTGAGGGCAGCCGGACAAAGTCACAGTCATCTCAAGTTTTTCTCGGACAAAATGCCTGTGCTGATGGGGGTGGATATTGGTCAAAGAACCTACCGGAGTACTATGGGCACTTGGAAACATTGAGATTTTACATTTTCTCAACCCCCCTCTCCCCCCTTGGGAGAGGGGTCGCTTGAAATGACTATATGAGCGGTTCTTTCGCCCCGGATAGGTTACTAATGGTGACGACTCCCAACACTCGTCTTCGTTGAGTCAACACAATTCTGTATGGAGTGCAGGCTTCTCGTTTCAACGGGGAGCTATTGCAAAAACCTTCCACGAGCAGTTTAGGGAAACCGCGATCGGATTTACCTGTAGAGGCAGGTTAGCACAAACGGCTCCCATCCCGACACTGATGTGCTTTTCATACCGTGCGGCACTTCCCGCCGATAAGCTAAAAAAATGGATTGCCACAGCCTCCCCATGGGAGAAAAGGTGACTATAAAAACCTCCTAGCTAACTGTAGGTAACTGGCAGCACAAGCTGACTTGGCCGTCTGCAGTACCTCATGGCTACAGAGAGCTTTTCCCCGCCGATGTTGCCTCAAAACCTTCCGCTGCTGAGGAGGGTTCAGGGGAGAGAATAGCTTCCACCTGTGGTTGATCCCGATCGTCTAGGATCCAACTGCGCACCTCCTGGGCAACTCCCTCCCGCACACTGACAATCACACAGGACAATCCCCAAGGAAAAGCATGTTGGCGATCGAACTCCGAGGGCACCGCCGCGTGATTGGGATGGGAATGATACGTCCCCACCACCCCCAACCCTTGCTTGAGAGCAGCATCATACCCCCGCTTAAAAGCTGCCGGCTCAATTAAAAATCGCCGTTCTCGCCCCTCCCCATCCGCCAAAGGATTGTCCCTATCCCCCCAGGTATTTTCGATGGGATAGAGAGCGACGATGGTTTTAATATCCTGTTGCTGCTCCCGCCGCCAAAACCCCAGCAATAAACCACAGCACTCATAGGGGAAAGCCTGCTCCGCCTCGGCTTTGATAGCAGCGATATGTTCTGGCTTCAGGATCAGCACTAACGTCCCCCCTTGCCAATGCCACTTTCAATCGCCCAGCGCGCCAATTCCGTGCGATTGTGCAAACCCGTTTTTGCCAACATATTGCTGACATGACTTTCCACCGTCCGCTGACTCACCCCCAAATTGTCGGCAATCTCCCGATTCGACATCCCCTTAGCCACAAACTGGATCACTTTCGTCTCCGTAGGAGTCAGCTCCACATCCGGTGACACCTGCAACACCGGCTGCACCTGCGTCCCCTGCATCTGCATCAGCCGCTCCGTGTGCTTCAAAGACGACTCCACCTGGGCCACCAGCTCCTCTGGCTCAAAGGGCTTCACCATATACACATCCGCCCCCGTGGTCAGTCCCCGCACCCGGTCAGCGGTTTGCCCCCGTGCCGATAAAAAAATCACCGGGATCCAGTCGGTGGCAGGATTGCCGCGAATCGTCTCCACAAAGGTATAGCCGTCCATCCCCGGCATCATCACATCGCAAATAATCAAATCCGGGGAGTAGGTTTTCATCACCTCCAGGGCTTCGTTGCCGTTGCTGGCCGGAACTACCTCGTAGCCGCGAAACTCCAGGTAATCCTTCACCAACAACACTAAGTTGGGATCATCATCCACCAGCAATAAACGTTTTTGGGCATCCACGAGACTAACCTACCGTGATAAAATCTGAGCCCCTAGGGGGAGAATGAAGCTATTATACTGCTAGTCTCAGCAAATACTCGGAATGACCCCTGAGTGTCAAGATTCGATTCGGTACCAATGGCACTTGCTCCTCTGCGCTGACCAAACCAAGCCGAAGTGCTGCCCTAAACCGGAGGGGCTAGCCACGTGGGAGCATCTCAAACAACTCCTAAAAGCAAATGGCTGGGACGGAGGTAGCGCCGGCATCCACGCCGCCCTCATCCACCGCACCAAAGCTAACTGCCTGCGGGGTTGTGATCTCGGGATCCCGGGGCCGGTGCTGCTGGTGTATCCGGGTGGCTTTTGGTATCGCTCGGTTAGCCCGGCGGTGGTGGAGCGGATTGTCCGGGAACATCTGTTGGCCGGGCAGGTGGTTAAGGAGTTTCTGGTGGCGCAGGGGAGCTTGCGGCCGGGCTAGCTAGTTGGGCATAGAAACGGGCAGATTGCTCGATGCGATCCTGTTCCTCCCGGGGAGCTAGTTGCAGGGCTCGCCGGAAAAGGGCTTGGGCTTCCGTTTGCTGGTTGGGGTTGGCCAGATCGCGGCTGAGGATCAGGGCTTTGCCGAAAACGGGACGGTAGTCGTCAGGACGCCGGGCCATCAGCCGCTCGTACACCTGAATTGCCTTAGCTTCCTGGCCGGAGCGACCATAGGCATCGGCCAACTGCAAGAGTAAGTCGGCATCCTCGGGCTTAGCTTGCAGTTGTTTGTCCAATAGGGCAATGGCTTGGTTGTACTCCCCGGCATCTAACTGGGCCAAAATCAAAGCCTGCACAATCAAGGGGTCATCGGGATTGCGACGGTAGAGATCCTGAAATTGAGCCACTGCCCCTTTGGCATCCCCAGTCACGAGCTTCAACCGCCCTAACAAAATCGCCAGGGAAGGATCCGGCTGCAAAGCCACCAGCTTTTCCAGGGGAGCAATGGCTTCTTGGTACTCCTGCAACTGCAAACGGGTGTCCACTAAACCCCGCAAAGCCACCAGATTCTCCGGCTCGCGGCTGAGAACTTCCGCATAGCCGGCTGCCTCCTGGCGCAATTGCTCCAGAGCCGCTTCCGAAACGGGATCCCCGCTCCTGCCGCTGCCGGTGAAGATGGCAAAAATGGGCGCCACCGAAAAACTTAAAAAAAATAACAGCGAAACCAGCAACACCAGATTTTGGTACCAGGGGCGGCGCGACGGTGCCACAGCAAGCTCCCAATTAGTTCCCGACTCTATTCGTATTGTTGGTCAGCAGCAAGAACTTGTCCAGAACTCCAGGTCTCCATGTTAGGATCTTGTCCACTTCTGGGGTAGGGGTTATGGCTACTGGAGCATTTCTACCAATTGCCTATTTCCGCAGGCAGTTTGTCCCGTTTGCCGATGCCACCATCTCCATTGCCACCCACGCCCTCCACTATGGCACCGCCGCCTTCGGCGGCCTGCGCGGGATCCCCGATCCCCATGATCCGCAGCAGGTGTTGTTGTTCCGTTTGGATCGCCATGCCCGCCGTTTTAGCGATAGTGCCCGGTTTTTGGGCTGTGAGCTGCCGGCGGAGCAGGTGGCAGGGACGATTACGGAGTTTGTCCGCCGCAATGCTCCCAAGGTGCCCTTTTATATCCGGCCGTTGGTCTATACGTCGGATTTGGGGATTGCCCCCCGGCTCCATGACGTGGAATACGATTTTTTCATCTATGGGCTGGAATTGGGGGATTACCTGTCTCCGGAAGGGGTGACTTGCCGGATTAGTTCTTGGCACCGGCAGGAAGACCGTAGTTTCCCGTTACGGGGCAAGATCTCCGGGGCCTACATCACCTCGTCGTTGGCGAAAACGGAAGCGGTCAAATCTGGTTTCCATGAGGCTATCCTCCTCAACAGTCAGGGCAAGGTCTGTGAAGCATCGGGTATGAATGTGTTTATTGTCCGCCATGGCCAGTTGATTACCCCCAGCCCTGACCAGGACATTCTGGAAGGGATTACTCGGGATAGTATTCTCACCTTGGCGCGGGATTTCGGCATCCCCTGTGTGGAACGCCCGGTGGATAAATCAGAATTGCTGATCGCCGATGAGGTGTTTTTGTGCGGCACCGCCGCTAAGGTGACTCCGGTTAAACAAATCGAACACTATCATCTGCCTCCCCATCGCCCCATCACCGAAAAACTGATGCACACCCTCACCGCCATCACGGAAAATCGCGATCCCCGCTACGAACATTGGGTGTTTCCGGTGCGCATCTCCCCCTAAGTCACCCCTTGCGTCAATTGGGACAAGGCCACTGCCACCTCGTCAAGGACGCTTTGCCAGTTGCCGGGCTGAGTCTGACGAAAGAGCCGCAGGCTGCTATACCAGGGACTGTCAGACCGCCGCAAAAACCACCGCCAATCGGGAGCATAGGGCAACACAACCCAGGTCGGCTTACCCAGGGATCCCGACAGGTGGGCGACGGCGGTGTCAACGCTGATCACCAGATCCAGGCTTTGGATCGCCCGGGCGGTATCCCACAGATCCTGGCACTCCTGCCCCAGGTCAATCAAGTTGAGGTCAGGGCACTCGCCTATGGCTGCCGCTGCGGATCCCTGTTGCAGGCTGTAGAGTTGGATGCCAGGGCGGGGAAAAACCCCTTGCCAGCTTGCCAAAGGGAGGGAGCGCTGCCGGTAGGGGCTGGAAAACCGCGCCTTGCCGGCCCAAACGAGTCCGATTTTCAGATCTTGGCCGGGGGGGAGTTCTAGGGGTGGGGGGGCGGGCAGGCAAGGGGGGGGTATCTCCGCCAAACTGCGGCTTAGCCAGCGCGGTAACTGGTTAAACACCACCTGGTAGTCAAAATCGGGTAGGGGCGATCCCTGCTCAATCACCTGGACCCCCGGCAGACTGGCCAGCAGCCGGGTCAGTTCTGGGGGAGTTTCTAGGATCAGGCTTTTGGCCGACAGCAGCGGTAGGTAACGGCTCCAGCAGATGACATCTCCTAGTCCCCCCGATTCCCGGCAGTGAACCAACAAGGTCTTCCCCCTCAGATCCTGCCCCTGCCACGCCGGCTGCTCAAAGGGGGGATCCCCACGCCACAAACACCATTCCCGGTCGTAGTATTCTGGCAAACCCCGTTCCAGATCCCCCTGCAATAGCCAGGTAAAGCCCCGCTGTACCCGCGCCATCACTGCTTCGGGATCCCGGGCTAGGGCTTGGTCGTAGCGTTCCAGGGCTTGGTCGAGGTTGCCTTGGTCGAGGGCGCAGTTGCCCCAATTGATCCAGGCATCTACAGCATTGGGGAGCAGGTTGAGGGTTTGTTGGTAGTGGAGTTCTGCCAGATCCAGTTGTCCCGTTTCCAGGTAGAGATTGCCCAGATTGTAGTGGACCTCCGCATAGTCGGGTTGCACCCGCAGGGCCTGCCAGTAGTAGCTGACGGCTTCCCGATGGCGACCGGCCCGGGCGAGAGCATAGCCCAAATTGTGTAGCAGCCCCCCGTGGTCCGGGGTAAAAAACAGCCCCCGCTGGTACTGGGCCACCGCCCCCTCTAGGTCCCCTTGGCTCAACAGGGCATTGCCCAGGGCAATATGGGCAGGAATGTGATCCGGATGCAGACTCAAAACCCGCCGCCAATGCCCCACCGCCTGCTCCCAGTGCCCCAGTGCCCCCTGCACCTGTCCCATCAGGTAGTGAGCTTGGGGATCATCCGCATTGAGCTGTAACGCCCGCCCCAAACACCCCTCCGCCTCCCCCAACTTCCCCAAGTCCTTCCATACCAGCGCCAAATTGCACCACGCCGTCCCCCAGTCGGGATCCCGATCCAGGGCCTGCTGCAGAGCTTGGATTGCCTGGTCGTAGGCTTGGGTTTGGCGGTAGAGGGTTCCCAGATTATTCCATGCATCCGTGCTGTGCTGGGGATCCCCGGATTGGATCACCTGTTGGTAGAGGTGGATGGCATCCTGGTAGCGTCCTGCTTGCTGATAGGCTGTGGCTAACAAGTGTTGGATCCCCACCTGATCCGGAGCTTGTTGTAAGAGATTCTCATAGATGGCAATGGCCAAGTTAACATTTCCGCGCTGTTGGGCTTGCATTGCCTGTTGCAGAGCCGTTGCCCAGGTCAGTTCCCCAGTCATGCCATCAGCCCAGAAGTTACTTTATCCCCACCCCTATCCTAGAATAGACCCGAGTTCAGTCCCTGCCTATGGATCCCCTTGAGTTTCTCTATACCCGCGACATTGAATTTCGCCAAGAGACCATTTATTTTTTAGTTGTGGATCGCTTTTGCGATGGGGATCCCGACAATAGCGAAGGGCCTAATCCAGAGCTTTATGATCCGACCCAGCAGGATTGGGGTAAATACTGGGGTGGGGATTTACAGGGAGTGATTGACAAGCTGGATTATTTACAGGGGATGGGGGTTACCGCCATTTGGTTGACCCCTTTATTTGAGCAGGTGGAGCGGTTATTTATTGCCAATGCTGCCATGCACGGCTACTGGACAAAGGACTTTAAGCGCATCAACCCTCGTTTTATTAAAGCTGGGGAAGATCCCTCCCTGAATAATCCTGCCCCAACGACTTTTGATCGGCTGATAGCTGCCATGCATGAGCGGGGTATGAAGCTGATTTTAGATATTGTTTGTAATCACAGTAGTCCAGATACAGGTGGTATCAAAGGTCAACTTTACGATGATGGCAAACTGATTGCCGATTTTAACAATGATGTCAATAACTGGTATCACCACTACGGAGAAGTTACCAATTGGGAAGATGAGTGGCAGGTGCAGAACTGCGAATTGGCAGGGTTAGCAACTTTTAATGAAAATAATCCTGATTACCGCGCCTATATTAAATCTGCCATTAAACAATGGCTAGATCGGGGTGTGGATGCCCTGCGAGTAGATACCGTCAAGCACATGCCCATTTGGTTTTGGCAAGAGTTTAACGCCGATATTCAAACCTACCGTCCTGATGTTTTTATCTTTGGGGAATGGATCTACAGTGGACCGCAAGTGCCTGCCTCTGTCACCTTTGCCAATCACTCTGGCATGACCATTTTGGATTTTGGCTTGTGTACTGCTATTCGGGCTGCCCTTGGTCAAGGAGCGCCAGAGGGATTTCACCTCATTGATGAGGTAATTGCCCAAGATTTTGTCTACAACGGCGCCACGGAATTAGTCACCTTTATTGACAACCATGACATGTGCCGTTTCCAAACCCTCAACCCCGATCCCGACATGCTGCGGGTAGCCATTGCCATCATCATGACCAGCCGCGGCATCCCCTGCATTTACTACGGCACCGAGCAGTATTTGCACAACGATACAGACGGCGGCAATGACCCGTACAACCGTCCCATGATGAGCAGTTGGGAGGAAACCCCCCTTTACCGCCAGATTCGTTTGCTTTCGGGAGTGCGTCGCCTCAACCCGGCCGTCTCCTTGGGCAGTCAATGGCGCCAATATCTCACCCCCGACCTTTGGTGCTACACCCGCCGTTATCGGGACAGTCGCTGCTTTGTTGCCCTGAACCGCGGTGAAGCCACGACCATCGAGCGGGTGGAAACACAACTCCCCGACGGCGAACATACCTGCGTCCTCACCCGGCGCAAAATCCAAGTCCAGGGTGGTGCCATCAGCAACCTCGAGCTTGGCACCCGGGAGGTAATTGTCATAAGCCATGTGGGGGAACGGATCAAAGCTCCCGTGATTGTTCGGGCTCAACTCAACGGCGTCAACACCCAACCCGGTGAGTACATTATTGTCATCGGTGACTGTCCGGAATTAGGCTGTTGGGACATTGCCAAAGGCTATCCCCTAGAGTACATCAACCCCAACACCTGGTTCGGGGAGATCCCCTTCCACCAGAGCGTGGGCAAGGCCATTGCCTACAAATATGTCCTCTGTCGAGAAGGGCACGCCCCGATCCGGGAAAATCTGGTGGCCCGCCGCTGGGTGCTAGGGGAAAGCGGCATTGTTAAATGGCGGGATCAGTGGGCTGCCTAGAGGGTTCTTGACATCCCTAGGAACAAGTTTCAACAGGCTGCCAACAAATCAAACTGTTATAGTTCCATGGAGACGGCAACGGCTCCCTCACCCCCTGCTGCTTTCCCAAAGGGGGAGAGGGATTCAAAAATATCATCCGGAATGCCGATTCCGGTTCAGGCTTACAGGCATAGGCAGGATGTTGGCGGCAACCCCTGCTCGGACTGAAAGTGCCAAATGAGTCCACCCAGCTTTGTCAAAGGCTTCATCTCGGTCAAAGCAATTATATTATTTATAGTCATTGGTCCCTTACCCCCTGTCCCAGAGCGGGAGAGGGGGATTCAGATCTGTAAAGAGGGCTGGAAAAATGCCCTCTTTATTCATGCCTTTTGAGCCAAATTCAGTCACCCAAACGATCCAAAACCCGCCCCAAGGCTGCCACCAACCCATCCACCTCCCCATAGCTGATCACCAAGGGCGGCGCCAAAGCTATCAGATCCCGAATCCCACGCACAATCACCCCCTCCTGCCGCGCCACCGCCGCCGCTCGGGATCCCGAATGGTTGCGCAGTTCGATAGCAGCGATGAGTCCTTGTCCGCGCACCTCAGCAACGAGGGGGTGATCTGCCAAGGGCCGCAGTGCCGCTTGTAAATAGGGACCGATGTCGCTGTGCACCCGTTCGATCAACCGTTCCCGCTCCAGAATCTCCAGATTGGCCAGAGCCGCTGCCGCACACACCGGGTGCCCCCCATAGGTAAAGCCGTGGCTAAACACCCCAGCGCTGATCAGGTCGGCAGCAATCTCCCGGCTGATCAGGGTCGCACTCATAGGCAAATAGCCGCTGGTCAGTCCCTTAGCCACCGTGATCAGATCCGGATCGAGCTCGGCACTGGCAAACCACTGCCCCAACCGCCCAAACCCCGTAATCACCTCATCGGCCACCACCAGGATCCCGTAGCGGCGGCACAGCTCCCGCAACCCCTGCACATACCCCGGCGGCGGCAGGATCACCCCCCCCGCCCCCTGCACCGGCTCCACAAACAGAGCCCCAATCCGCTCCGGCCCCGTCTTCTGGATAATTGCCTCTGTTTCTTGCAAACACGCCTGTCCATCCCGCCGGTAAGGAGCCGGGATCTGGACAAAATCCGCCAGCGGCAACCCAAAAGGATCCCGGCAGGCCTCCAGGCCCGTGAGGCTGGCCGTTGCCAGGGTTACCCCATGATAGGCATAGGCGCGGCTGAGGATGACGGTTTTTTGGGGTTGGTTGTGCAGCAGCCAGTAGCGGCGGATGATTTTCAGGGCAGTTTCATTGGCTTCCGACCCGGAACTGCTGAAAAAACAATGGCTGATCCGAGGTGGGGCCAAGGACACCAAACGGGCTGCCAATTCAATGGTGGGAATCGTTGTCGTCTGAAAAAAAGAGCTGTAGTAGGGCAAGCGCTCCATCTGGGCCCTGACAGCCTCAAGGATTTCCCGGCGTCCATAGCCCACCTGCACACACCACAAACCCGCCAGGGCATCCAAGAGTTCCCGACCCTCGGCATCCCGCAGCCAACACCCCCGCCCCTCGGTGATGATATGAGTCCCCTGCCGATGCAGCTCCTGAGGGTCCGTGAAGGGATGCAGCAAATACTGCCGATCCAAACCTTGCAGCGCCAGCACATCCACCCCCTTCACCCCCCTTTAAGATCCCCCGTCATTGGCGATTGCCCCTGACCGGCACTACACTAGAGCCTAACCTAGGTCAGCCCCGGCATGGATCCGTCCCTTCCCGTCCAAATCATCGACAGCCTCACCGGCGAGCGGCTGGAAATCCTCCACCTAGCAGACGTTCCCCACCCCGGCCAACACCTCGACATCGCCGGTACCCCCTTCACCATCCTAGAAAAGCGCCACTCCTACCACCTGCGCGATGGCCGCTACCGCCTCTATGCCGTTCGCCTCTTCGTCCAAGCCGGCACCCCCCCCCAAGGCCTCGGAGATCTGAGCTGCCTCTATAACGCCCATTCCCCCCTGCTCCGCTGCGCCGTCCATCCCCTTGGCCCCTGCGAAGGCTGCCGCGACTACCGCCCCCGCTAATCAGTAAAACATCTCCGTCATCATCCCCGAATAGGGATCCCCATGGGAGCTGCGAGTTTTCAGGTATTCTTCCAACTGCTGCCGCACCACCATCGACAGATAATCTTGCTCTGGAGTGCTGATCATCGATAGGCTTGGGGTTTCATCTTCCCCGAGCAGCATGTAAACTGGCGGCACCCGATTGAGGATCTGCTGCAACAGGGCTTGCCGTTCCTGCTCATCGTGGAACAGCGACTGGTGCTGGTGCAACTGACTCATTTGCAGTTCCAATTCCCCCAGTGCTAAATATTCCATGATATTGGTCAAAGCAGTTTCCATGATCGTTCTCCGAAAAGAAAGGGCCGACAAAAATGCCTACGCCTCAGAGAAAACAACCCCATCAGTTAGGCACACATAAAGCAGTAAGCTCAACGATAAAACACACCCCCACACCCTCAAAAGCTACTGAGGAATTTTGGTTTTTCTTCAGATCTCTAGAAGCTAAATGGCTATGAACTTAGCTGCCTGATGCCTCTATTCTAGAAAAAAATATGTGAAAATCCCAGGGGCTCTCCGCGGTTTTGATAGCTTTCTTAAAGCTTCTTCACCCAAACTCAGAAAACCGGGATTTCTACGCATGGTAAGCTCAGGGAGCAAGGCGGGCTTTCCCCCAGCGATTCTTAACATACCATTGGGCAATGTGGGGGCACCAGGCTTGAAAATGCGGCAGGATCAATTCGCACAGATGGCGGATCTCCAGTTGGGCATCCGCTTTCGCCCGTAGATCTAAAAAATGCATTAAACTACGACAATTAAAAGAAACAACGAAATGTTGCCGGATGCCATAGCCAATGATACTGCGGGCATCTTCATAGGGCACCTGATACTCGTGCACCAAACGGTAGTAGGTGATGGCTTGGGAACGGTACTGCTCAAGAATCAACCCTATTGCCTCTGGGGCAATGCTCACCAGACCATCTCGGGACTTGGCCTCACCCCGCAAAACCGTCTCCGGCAAATAAAACACCTGGCTAATCCGTTCCTGCTGTTTGACCGGATCCAGGTCTGGGTCCTGCAGCAGTTGGGATCCCAGTTCGGCAATCCTCTCGCCGGTGTAGCGGAAGGATTGCACATCAAAGGTGACCCCAATCCGGTGGGTGCGGGCTTGTTGCATGACCGTATGGGGGAAGTAGCCGACGGCCAAGTTAATCTGGGGGTGCTCGAGGGGGCCGTAGTGGCCACGGTTGCCCTCTAGCAGGGCTTTGACCACCACCTCCCCGTAGTGGGAGGGGATTTTACTGCCGGGGGTGATGTATTCGGAGCTGTAGTCTTGGTGCATGGCCTGATAGATCACCCGTTCGGGGTCGGGGGTCTGGTTCAGGACGGTCACCTGGAAAAGGGGATCCATGGCTGCTCCCAACCGCAATGCTTTTTAGGGTAAAGCCTGGGATCCCCACTCCCCTCGCGACCTAGGACTTTCTTAAGCCGGTATCCTAAAAGAGACAGCACAGGCAGCAACCATGGATTGGATCCTGCGACTCAGTGGCGAACAAATTAACCGGCTGGATTTGCAGCCGGCCCATGCTGTGGTGGAGCAGATCCTCCGGGATCCCGCCGCGGCGGTGCAGCAGGTGCGTTGTCAGATTGAGTTTCCCCGCTCCCCGGATGACCCGCGGGAGTGGCCGGAGATTCCGGAGGTGCGGCTGTGGTTTATCCGCTGTGATAGTTGTTATCCTTGGCTGGTTTATTTTTTGAATTGGCGGGCGGGGGAATTGGCCCGCTATGCGGCCATGCTGGTACCCCATCAGTTTACGGTCAAAGAAGGGATCCAGTTTCATCCGGAGGGGTTAGAGATCTTTTTGATGCACAAGATTTTTGTGTTGATTCCTTGGCTGCGCCAGCATGGCCTGGAGCGCCAAGAGGATCTGCGCCACATGGCTCAGTTGTTGGGCTATGACATTGACCCGGCTTTGTTTGCTTTGGTGTGAAGGATGGTGGGCTTTTGGGAGGCTTTGGATCGACAGCTTGGCCAACGGTTAGGGATCCCCTTTTCCAGTCAGGTGCGCCAGCCCTTGGGGGGTGGGAGTATCAATGCTGCCTATCGCCTTGTGGGGGAGGGGGGGCAATTTTTTGTCAAGCTCAACCGGGCCGAGCGGGTGGAGATGTTTGCGGCGGAAGCGGAGGGGTTGCGGGAAATCCAGGCTTCCCAAACCATTCGCGTGCCAACCCCCATTCTCTGGGGATGCCATGAGCAGAGCAGTTATTTGGTTTTGGAATATCTAGAGTTAGGGGGCCGGGGTTCGGCGCGGCAATTGGGCTATGATGTGGCGGCCATGCATCGGGTGCGGGGATCCCGATTTGGTTGGCATCGCCACAATACCATTGGTGCTACGCCGCAGCTGAACACCTGGGAAGGGGACTGGGTTCATTTTTATCGCCAGCATCGCTTGGGGTATCAGGTGCAGTTGGCGCGCCGCTATGGGGGGCAGTGGCAGCAGCGGGTGCAGTGGCTTTTGGAGCATCTGGAGGTTTTTTTTCGTGACTATCAGCCTTATCCGGCTTTGGTGCATGGGGATCTGTGGGGGGGTAACTATGGCTATTTGCCCGATGGTACCCCGGTGATTTTTGATCCGGCGGTGTATTTTGGGGATGCGGAAACGGATTTAGCCATGACCCGTTTATTTGGGGGCTTTCCCGAGAGTTTTTACCAGGCCTATGCAGAGGTGATACCACCCCAGCCCGGTTGGCAGGAGCGATTGCCCTTGTATCAGCTTTATCATTTGCTGAATCATTTGAATCTATTTGGATCTGGATATTTGGGTCAAGTGATCCAGGCTGTGGAGCAGTGTTGTGCTGTTGTTGCACGAAACATGTAGAACTGAGTTGCGCTTCTCGATTGAAAGCTGATTTTATATCTTTTGGGTTTCATATTAAAGCTCAGGATATTAGAATCGGCAGTTGTGGAAAATAAGAATCGAGAAAAAGTATTCCAGCTCCAGCCCTGCAAAAAAGCCTATAAAAAATCTGCAAAAAAGACTGGTTCATTCGCACTATATTTATATACT
>JAUQVP010000037.1:0-22213 GCA_039794745.1 Thermostichales cyanobacterium HHBFW_bins_127
TTATGACCCAGAAGCCCTCACTTTTACAGCTGAATTTTCTTGGTCAGAAGATACGCAAACCTCTGTAGCTGTAGGGATCCCCTGCCCGATCAATCCCATTTCTGTTCCGCAGTTATCACGGGGAGCAACCCTGAGTTATTGTACTTCTCATTCCCTATTTGGCAGGGTTAGTTTATTAGTTTGTAGTATCCAAGATCGGGAACAGCCTCACCGACTGCTTAAGTTTTTTCGCCCCTCAGAAGCCACATTTAGTCCTGAAGAAATCAACCTAGCTGAACGAGTAGCACAACAGTGCCTGATTGGGATTCGGCAAGCCAATCTGTTTGAACAGGCCCAAGCCCAGGTCAAAAAGCTCCAGGAACTCAACCGCATCAAAGATGATTTTCTCCACATGGTCTCCCATGAGCTGCGCACCCCTTTGACCAATATGAAAATGGCTCTAACGATGCTGAAGCTGACCGAGGATCCCAACCGCCGTGAACAGTATTTCCAACTCCTCAACAAAGCCTGGCAACAAGAATATAACCTGGTCAACGAACTGCTAGAACTGCAAGCCCTAGAATCGGGATCCCTGAAGCCTCATTTTCAGCCTTTGGCATTAGGGGAATGGTTGGGTGAGATTGTGGAGCCTTTTCAGGAGCGTTGTCGGGCCCGGCATCAAAAGTTAGTTTTTGATTTTCAAATTAGCCTTGAGCAACTGGTGACCGACCGCCATTTATTGGAGCGAATTATCTTGGAATTGCTGAACAATGCTTGCAAGTATACCCCACCCCATCACGCTATTTTTTTCAAAGCCAAGGCCAGCCCTGAGGCTGCACAGGTGGTGTTCGAAGTGATCAATACCGGGGTGACGATTCCAGAGGCGGAGCAGGAGCTGATTTTCAAGAAGTTTCATCGTTTACCTACCCTCGATCACTTTAACCAGGGGGGAACAGGTTTGGGGTTGGCGCTGGTGAAAAAAACCGTTAAAGTTTTGGGGGGACAGATTAGCCTGCACAGTGCCGACCAACGCACCTGCTTTACCGTCAGCGTGCCTCAGAATCCGGCTGTGAGCTGAATCACCGATCACAAGCCCATCCCAAGAACCTAAGTATTTTTACTGAGGAAATTACCCCTGAAAGGGGGAAGATTAGGCTATGGTGTGGAAGGTTTTGGTTATTTGCTGGGACAAGATGTGGGGTGAGGGGTGTATGATGAAGCGATGGCAGGGACTGTTGGGGTTATGTGTTGTCATGGTGGCTGGCTGTCAAGCTGGCAGTGATCTGACGTCCTTATCGGCTCCGACAACTCCGACAACGGCGACGGCGCTTCAGGATCAACTGCCCCAAGAGCAAGCTTTGGTCACCCTGCCTCGTGCCCTGCTAGCGCCTGTGGATCCCCGTCTGTTTTCGCCGATTCTGCCGGAATTTTCCTTTGGACATGCCCACATGCAGGAGCAGCCTCTGCCTTGGGGCAATGGCCCGAGTAATGCCCAGATTGCCTCGGGGCCGTGGCTGTTGACGGGCTGGGAAAGTAATGTGCATCAGCCTTGGCTACAAACTTTTTTGCCGGGGATGCCCAATAGTCACAAAATCCCCTATCTCTATGGTTATGTGGCGGCGGGGATGGCGCGGGCAGAGTTGGGGTTGCAGGATTGTAATGTCGGCACCCCGAATCTGTGTCAGCAGGGGGCAATTTATCTGCGGCAAAATCAGCAGCGCATCGGTGAACGCTACAGTCAAATTGCCAATCAAATCCGGCAAGTGTGGGGAGTGACGCGCCCCCTGCTTTTTCATTTGGAGCCGGACTTTTTCCAGTACGCCCAAACCTTTAACACCCAGCAGCAGCAACCCCTGACCCTGGCCGAAGCCCAAGCAATCCTCAATGATTGGATGGCCCGAATTAAAACGGTTCTGCCCAATGCCCATATTGTTTTGGATGTGTCTCCTTGGGATCCCAATTTGGGGGCTTGGTTTGCCGGGATGAATATGGATCAGGTCAGTTATGTGGGGTTGGTGGGCAAGGTTTTTCCGGCCAGCAATGCGGTGATTGATGCCAACACTTATCGGGATATTTTTGCAGCCGCCGGCAAGCCAATCATTGTCAATACGGCCTATGGTCCGGGGGGATGGTCAACGGGGTATCAGTTTGCCTGGGATCAGCGCAGCAACTTGGAAACGGTGGCCCGCGCGGGGGTGATTGCCATCATTCAAACCTCCCAAAATCCCAGCCATTATCAGTCGGTGATCCAGGGCTTTCTGCAACAGCCGGTGCTGCCCCCCCTAGGGATCCCAACGCCGCCCCCCAGTCCTAGCCCTGTTCCGACTCCGACTCCCAGTCCCACCGCAACTCCCAGCCCCAGCCCCACTCCTGTCCCGGGGCAACTCCAAGCCCAGTTTGTTCTCAATAATCAGTGGCAGGGCGGCTACTGCGGTGTCATCCGCATCCGCAACAACACTGCCCAAACCATCTCTGGTTGGCAACTGCAATTCCATCTCGGCAGTAGTACCCTGGCTTCCTCCTGGAACGGAACCTTCACCAGCTCGGGATCTTTGGTGAGGGTGACGCCGTTGGACTGGAATCGCATCCTGGCCCCCCAAACCCAGGCGGAAGTAGGATTCTGTGCAAACGGGGGATCCCTGCCGACCCAGGTGGCGGTGAGTGCTGGGGGAGCCATTCCTACCCCGCCGCCCACTCCAACCCCGACTCCTGCGCCCACTCCAACCCCGACTCCTGCGCCCACTCCAGCCCCGACTCCTACACCCACCCCAGCCCCCGTGTCTGGGCGGCTGCAGCTGACCCATGCCGTCCAAAGCGAATGGAACACCGGCTACTGCTACGTCTTCCAAATCCGCAACACGGGATCCCAAGTGGTTTCCGGTTGGATCCTGCGTTTCCGCCTCACCCATGCCAGCCTAGCTTCCCAGTGGAGCGGTTCTTTTAGCCAATCGGGATCCCAGGTGGAGGTGCGGCCCTTGACCTGGAATCAGACGGTGTATCCGGGGCAGATTTTTGAAGTGGGTTTTTGTGCCAACAAGTCGGCGGCGAGCAATTATTTGCCGACCCAGGTGCAACTTGTGTTCTAACTTATGTTCTGGGGGCGGCAGCCGGGCGGGGGAGGAGAGTTAGGATGATACCAATTGCTCTGCTCCGAGCGGGGTCTGCCTATGGCTCGCCGTCAGCACGCTCACAATGCCCAAAAAATTGACCTGCACCAGCAGTATCCCTGTCCTTGTTGTTCCCAGGGGCGGCTGCAGCACATCATCTTGACGGAGTCCTTGGGTTGTCCCCATTGTCAGCAGATTTTTGCCCTGCACAGTGACGGCCTGCATATCGAGCAGTTGGCGGTATCCCAAGCCTACCGCAAGGTCTGGCTGTGGAATGGACGGCAGTGGCGGGTGGCACGGGCCCAGTCGGGGCTAGGGGTGACGCTGCTGGGGATGATTGCTCTGTCCAGTTTGATTTTTGGGATTGTCATTCTGTTGGCTCGCTTGGGCTGGGGACTAGATACCTTGGGCTGGACGATTGTGCTGATCCTGTGTATTGGCTTGGGTTGCCTGCTGGGGGTGGTGTTGCTGCGTTCCTAATCCCACAGGGCCAGCAGCACTTCGTTGGCCATCAGCCAGCCCTGGGGGGGTAGTAGCCGCAGCCAGCCTTGCTCCCAACTCACCCAGCCCCGCTGCTGATAGGGCTGGAGCCGCTCTAGGGTCTGCTCCACCCGCGCTGAGCCAAAAGTTGCCTGGAGGGTTGCCAGGTTCAAGCCTTCCTGCAACCGCAACCCCAGCATCAGGGTATTGAGCCAGTGATCCTGCTCCGTTTCCGGTTGGGGCTGGGGACGAATACCAGAGCGGATTTCTTGAAAATAAGCAGACAGGGTGCGGGGGTTTTCCCGGCGTACCCCACGGACATAGCCAGTCGCCCCCATGCCCAGCCCATAGTAGCTTTGGTTGCCCCAGTAGACCCGGTTGTGGCGACAGGCAAAGCCAGGCCGGGCAAAATTGGAAATCTCGTAATGCTCATAGCCCGCCGCCAGCAGCACCTGCCGCGCCATCACATACATCGCCACCGTCTCCTCCTCGCTAGGCAAAGGTCGGGATCCCGGTCGGTAGCGTTTGCCGAAGGGGGTGTTGGGTTCCAGGGTCAGATCGTAGAGGGAGACGTGGGGGGGAGCAATCTCCAGGACTGCCTCCAGGGAAGCCTGCCAGTCAGCCAGGGTTTGTTCCGGCAGCCCAAAGATCAAATCCAGATTGAAGTTGCTAAAACCGGCCTGCCGCATATCCGCCAGGGTGGCGTAGACCTCCTCTACCCCATGCAGTCGCCCGCACAACCGCAACAAATGGGGCTGAAAAGCCTGCACCCCCAAGCTGACCCGGTTGATACCGGCGGCGCGGTAGGCATACCAATTGTCCAGGCTGGTGGTACCGGGATTGGCTTCCAGGGAGATTTCCGCCTGGGGATCAATTCTAAAATGCTGCCGCAGGCTGTCCATAATCCGCTGCAGTTGCTCCCCACTGAGCAGCGAAGGGGTGCCACCCCCGAAAAAAATCGTCTCAATGGCTTGCTCCCCCGTGGGGGTAGCGGCAATCTCCTGGCACAGCACCTGCACATACTCGGCGATCTGAGCCTCTGTCCCCAGGCCAGTGGCAAAATCGCAGTAGTGACAGCGCTGCCGACAAAAGGGAATATGCAGGTAGATGGCGCGGGGATAGTCCAGCTCAGGAACAAGGGCAGCAACCATCGCAGTACACTAGAAAACTAAGCATTCAATACCATCATTGTGACCCATCCCCACGTTGCCATTTTGGGTGCCTCCGGCGCCGTCGGCCAAGAACTGCTGCGCCTTCTAGAAGAACGCCACTTCCCCCTCGCCAGCCTCAAACTCCTCGGCTCAGAACGCTCGGCGGGATCCCCGATGACCTTTCGGGGAGAAACCCTGACCATCGAAGCCACAACAGCCGCAGCCTTTCAGGGGGTGGATCTGGTGTTGGCTTCCGCCGGGGCCAGTGTCTCTAAGCATTGGGCCGAAACCATTGTTCAAGGGGGAGCGGTGCTGATTGACAATTCCAGTGCCTTTCGCCTTGATCCCCAGGTCCCCTTGGTGGTGCCAGAGGTCAATCCCCAAGCCCTTGCCGACCATCAGGGGATCATTGCCAATCCCAACTGCACCACCATCCTCCTCTGTCTGGTGCTCTATCCCCTGCATCAAGCCATTCCCATGGAGCGGGTGATTGTCTCCACCTATCAGTCGGCCAGTGGCGCCGGGGCCCGCGGCATGGAAGAACTGCTGCAGCAAACCCGAGCAGTCCTGGACGGACACCCCCCCCAACCCCAAGCCTTCCCCTATCCCATCGCCTTTAATCTCTTCCCCCACAATAGCCCCATCCAAGATAATCACTACTGCCAAGAAGAACTGAAAATGCTCCACGAAAGCCGCAAAATTATGGGGATCCCGGATCTGCGTCTGTCGGCTACTTGTATTCGCGTGCCGGTGCTGCGGGCCCATGCGGAAAGCGTCAATATCGAGTTTCGCGCTCCCTTTGCCCCGGACAAAGCCAAAGCGATTCTTCAGGCTGCTCCCGGAGTGGAGGTGATCGAAGACTGGGCCCAAAATCGTTTCCCCATGCCCTTGGATGTCACCGGTCGGGATCCCGTGGCGGTGGGTCGGATTCGCCAGGATGTATCCCATCCTTGCGGGTTAGAGTTATGGCTGTGCGGGGATCAGATTCGCAAGGGGGCAGCCTTGAATGCCATCCAAATTGCCGAACATCTCCTATAATCATCCTTTGCTACTGCTGAGCCGATATTATGCAAGCCTACCCAACCCTGATCCACACCCTGATCCCCCGCCGGCTGCTGGTGCGGGATGTGCTGCTGGTTTTAGCCGGCAGTTGGTTCATGGCTTTGATGGCCCAGATTGCCATTCCTTTGCCCTTTACCCCAGTGCCCATCACCGGGCAGACCTTGGCGGTGGTGCTGATTGGCGCCGGTTTGGGGTGGCGCATGGGGGGGGCGGCGCTGCTGGCCTATCTGCTGCAAGGGGGGCTGGGGCTACCCTTTTTCTCCAAGGGGGGCAGTGGCTGGGGCCATGTGTTGGGCCCTACCGGGGGCTATCTGTTGGCTTTTGTTCTGGCTACGGTTTTGATCGGCTGGCTGGTGGAACGCTGGGGCTGTGACCGCCATCCCCTGAAAATGGCCGCCGCCATGGCCCTCAGCAGTCTGCTGATTTTGAGCTTGGGATCCCTGTGGTTGGGGGTGTGGTTGGCTGTGGGGGGCAAGTTTGTCAGCGTCCAGGATGTGTTGATGAAGGGTTTTCTCCCCTTTATCCCCGGTGATATTGTCAAAAATCTGATCGCCTCCTCCCTGTTGCCCCTCACCTGGCGGGTCATCGGTTCCCCTACCCTGCCCATTTCCCCCAGGAAGCGCTAGGATCAGCCCTAACCTCTGGGGATCCCCAATGAATGTGACGGATGCGGCGATTGCTTTGCTGCTCCAGTTAGCGGAGCGGGGGGAGATTGATCCTTGGGATGTGCAGGTGATTGATGTTATTGATCGGTTTTTGTCGCAGTTAGCGCCTACTGCCAGCACCCGGGATTTGAGTGAATCGGGGCAGGCCTTTCTCTATGCGGCCATGTTGGTCTATCTCAAAGCTATGGCCCTGGGGCAGGCAGAAGCTGCTCCTCCCCCCTTACCCGAGCCAGAACCAGAAACCTGTCCGGGGCCGCTTGCTTTGGATCAGGTATTGCGTCCCCGCATGGTGCCCCATGGGCAGCGCACCCGCCCCGTCACCCTGCGGGAATTGATCGAGCAGATGCAGCACCTGGAAACCCTCCTCAAGCCCCCCGCCCCCCGCCCCCCTCGCCCCTCCCGGCAACAAGCCCTGCAAGCCATCCGCGACCTGGCCCACCCAGAAAACCTCAGCGAAAACCTACAGCAACTAGCCACCCTCCTGGCTCCGGGATCCCCGACTACCTTTGAGGCCTTGGTGCACAGCTTTGCCCGGGGATCGCCGACGATTAGCGATCGGGTGCAGGTATTTTGGGGGTTATTACTGATGGCATCTCGTTCCCAAGTGGATCTAGAGCAGGGGGAGTTTTACGGTGCGATCACCATTCATCCCGTGGGGGGGCAATTGCCTGTCAGCGCCTGATCCCGGTTATGCTTGTGACCGAGGGCACAGATCAGTATGATCTAGACGTAAGCATTTCCCAAGGAGAAGTATGGCAGGTAGCACTGGCGAGCGCCCCTTTGGCGACATTATTACCAGCGTCCGCTATTGGATTATTCACAGTTTGACCATTCCGGCGCTTTTTTTGGCGGGGTGGTTGTTTGTCAGCACCGGGCTGGCCTACGACGTTTTTGGCACCCCTCGGCCCAATGAGTATTTTTCCGCAGACCGGCAGGACTTACCCATCATTGAAAACCGCTACGATGCCGTCAAAGAACTAGAAGCCCTGAAGCGCTAGTTCTCTGACTTGAGGCCCATTTGATGGGCTTGTTATGATTGGATTGTCACCCCGATTTCAGAAGAGAAAAACCTATGGCTACCAATACTGAAGAACCCGTCTTTTATCCTGTTTTTACCTTCCGCTGGTTAGCGGTACATACCCTAGCGATCCCCACGGTGTTTTTCTTGGGATCGATTGCGGCGATGCAGTTTATTCAACGCTAGAGGAGAATCCCTATGGTTGATCAGCCGGAAAAAAACCCCAATTCCCAGCCCGTGGAGCTAAACCGTACCTCCCTGTATTTAGGGCTGCTTTTGGTGTTCGTCACGGGTCTGTTGTTTTCCAGTTATTTCCTCAACTAAGGAGCAACTGTCATGGCACAACTGTCTGAAATGCGCATCCCTCTGTGGATTGTCGCCGTCGTTGCTGGACTCGGGATCCTGACGGTGGTTGGTTTGTTTTTCTATGGGTCCTACGTGGGGGTTGGCTCCGGCATGTAACCGGAGATTCCTTGACCCGAGACTCAGGAGCCACCTGTGGCGGTGGCTTTTTTGCTGACTGGATCAACCTGGATGGGAACTTGTGTCCCTCTGGGGCAGTCTCATCAGCAAGCATTGCAAGCAGGCTGCCTATGAATCGTCGTCACACCCTCTTTAGCTTGGCCGTAGCCACCCTGACCGCTGCCACCGTCCTGATGGGATCCCCCCTGCAGGCGCAGCGGCGCAAGTTGATCATGGGTACATCCCCGGATTATCCCCCCTATGAATTCATCAATTCCAAAACCGGTCAAATTGAGGGGTTTGACATTGACATTGCCAAGTACATCACCGAGAAGCTGGGCTACGACCTGGAGATTCAGGGGATGGACTTCAATGGTTTGCTGCCGGCTTTGCAATCACGGCGGGTGGACTTTGTCATGGCAGGGATGACCCCCACAGAGGAGCGGATGAAAAACGCTGACTTCAGTGAGATCTACTTCCAGGCCCAAAACACGATTGTGGCCCGCCGGGGCAGTAACCTCAAGGTGCCTGCAGACCTAACCGGCAAGCGGGTGGGGGTGCAGTTGGGCACCATCCAAGAGGGGGAAGTCAAGGAACTGGCTAAGGAAGTGCAGGGGATGCAGATTGTTTCCCTGAATAAGATTAGCGACTTGATTTTGGAGCTGAAGGCACGCCGTATTGATGCGGCCATCATCGAAGATACGGTGGCCAAAGGCTTTGTGGCCAACAACCCAGACCTAGAGTTCAATGTCATTCCCACAGATGGCCCTAGCGGCTCCGCCATTGCCTTCCCCAAGGGATCCCCGTTGTTAGCGGATTTCAATCGGGTTTTGGCGGAGATGAAGGAGAGCGGCAAGTTGGAGGAGTTGGCTGCCCGCTGGTTTAGCGAGTCGATTCCCCAGTAGTGGGTCCCTTGCTCAGTAGGGATCTGCGCCGGCAGAATCTGTCCCAGGTGTTGTTGATTGAGAGGCCTTCAGGGATCCCCTGACGGTAGTGGGGGAGGGTAAAGCAGGTACTAGACCCCTCTCCCGCTTGGAGCCAGGGGCGGGGGATCCCGTAACGGCAACTTCTGGCAAAAAGAAGAGCAGGGGATAGTTCTCTTAAGTTCTCTGGAGAAGCAGGGCTATTCCACGGTGACGGATTTAGCCAAGTTGCGGGGCTGATCCACGTCCAAACCCTTCAAAGCCGCAACCGCATAGGCCAACAATTGCAGCGGCATGACAGTCACAAAAGGGGAGAGGATCTCCGGTACCCGCGGCACCGGCAGGCAAACATCAAAGGTTTCGGCGGCACTGTAATCTTCCGCAGCCACCACCCCAATCAGTTGGGCATCCCGAGCCTTGGCCTCTTGGGCATTGGACAGCACCTTTTCATAGACACTGCCTGGCACCGCAATCGCCACCACCGGCACATGCCGATCCAGCAGGGCAATCGGGCCATGTTTCATTTCCCCGGCAGGATAGCCCTCCGCATGGATATAGCTGATTTCCTTCAGCTTCAGGGCCCCTTCCAGAGCAATCGGGTAGTTGATGCCCCGCCCCAAATAGATAAAATCGCGGGTTTCCGTGTAGCGGTGGGCTAGCTCCTCAATGTAACGGGCTTGGCTCTCCAGGATCCCTTCCATCAGGGTTGGCAATTGTTGCAGCCCTTGGAGGATCGCTTCCATGTGCTCCAGGGGCAGGGTCGCCCGGCGCTGGGAAAAATCCAACGCCAACAGATAAAAAGCCAAAAGCTGGGCCGTAAAGGTTTTGGTCGCTGCCACCCCAATCTCCACCCCAGCCCGCAAATCCAAACACTCATCCACCAATCGCCCCACAGAACTCTCCAGCCGATTGGTGATCCCCAACAGATAATCCCCCCGCTGCCGCCCCAACTGCAACGCCGCCAAGGTATCCGCCGTCTCCCCAGACTGGGTCACCCCAATCAAGAGGGATCCCGGTTGCTTAGGGGGAGGGCTGTAGCGGTATTCGGAGGCGTAGTGAACCTGGGTGGGGATCTGGGCCCATTGCTCCAGGAGATATTTGCCGATGAGGGCAGCATGCCAACTGGTGCCGCAGGCAACAATGTGAATCTGCTGGGTCTGCTCAAACACCCGTTCCCCTAAGCCCAAATGCACTGGCATCGGTGATCCCAAGGAGATCCGGTCGGCAAGGCCGGCCCGCAGGGTAGCGGGTTGTTCATGGATTTCCTTGAGCATGAAGTGGCGGTAGCCTTGTTTTTCCACCATGACCGGGTTCCAGTCCAAAACGGCGGGGCTGCGATCCACCGGTTGTCCTGTGAAGGTGAGGATGTCGATGCCGGTGGGAGTGAGGCGGGCGATTTCTCCATTATCCAAAACCAGAGCCCGGTTGGTGGCATCCAAAAAGGCACAGACATCCGACGCCAAAAAGGCTTCCCCCCGTCCATAGCCAATCGCCAGGGGGGCATGGTGGCGGGCCGCAATCACTTCTCCGGGATGGTCAGCGCTGACCACCGCCAAAGCAAAGGATCCCTCCAGTTGGGTGACCGTAGCTTGCACCGCCTCCAGTAGGGAATAGCCTTGATCCAGCCAATAGCGCACCAAATGGGGGATCACCTCCGTATCCGTATCAGAGGCAAACACCACCCCGGCCGCTTGCAACTGCTGCCGCAAAGCCCGGTAATTTTCCACAATCCCGTTTTGGATCACCGCAACCCGCCCCCGCTGATCCACGTGGGGATGGGCATTGTATTCCTCCGCCTTGCCGTGGGTCGCCCAACGGGTATGGCTGATCCCCAGGGTTGCCGGGGGCAAATCCACACTCTGCTGCACCTTGCGCTCCAAATTGTGCAACTTCCCCTTAGCCCGAATCCGATGCAACACCCCCTGAGCAGAGCCAATCCTATCCACCACCGCTAGCCCCGCCGAGTCATAGCCCCGATACTCCAGCTTGCGCAACCCCTTCAGCAAAATCTCCGCCGCCAATCGCGATCCCACATAGCCGAAAATCCCACACATGTTTCCACCTCACCCACACCAATTAGGGGCAATTTTAGCAAATCCCCCCCTACCGGGATCCCGAACCTTTGGCTTAGGGTTTTCTTCCATTCCCTTTTGCCCCTGACCAGTTAGGCTAGATGCACTGATGGTCACAGGTGAAGGCCATGGCTCACAAACAGCAGTTTGCCAGTTTTGCCGACATGATTTCCGGCTCCTCGACCCCGATTTTGGTGGACTTTTATGCCAATTGGTGTGGGCCCTGTCGGATTATGGGTCAGATTTTGGAGCAGGTGAAGGCGCAAATGGGCGACCAGCTCACCATCGTCAAAATTGACACCGATAAATACCCAGAAATTGCCTCCCAATGGCAAGTTTACGCCCTGCCCACCCTAGTCCTTTTCAAAGAGGGGCGGCCCGTTGACCGCATCGAAGGGGTGATGCAACCGGGCGCCCTGATCCATCGTCTACGCACCTTCCTCTAAGCCATGGCCCAACTGCCGCGACAACAACTCCTGCAAGGAGCCAGCTTCCGGGATCCCTTAGTGCGGGTGTTGGACTTGGCTGAACAGGCGTTGAAGACCTGGACAGTGACCTATTCGGATTTTTTGCCGCCGGGAGCGGTGGCAGAGATCGGTCAGCGTTTGGCATCCTTAGCGGATGTGCACTGGCTGAGTTGGGGGGGGTATGCCCAGGCGGAGCGGCAGCGGTTGGCCCTGGCTCGGGCGGAAACCCCCCTGGAGTTGGAGAGCATCCCTGTGCAGGCCATCGAGATCCAGGGAAACTTCCTATTTGACCCGGCTGGGCATCGGGACTTTCGCGGGGCATTATTGGGGACGGGATTGGTGCCGGAAAAAATCGGAGACATCCTGGTTTTGGGAGAACAGGGAGCCCAGGCCCTGCTGGTGCCAGAACTGGTGGACTATGTGCAGATGCATTTGACCCAGGTGCGGACGGTGCCGGTGAAGGTGCGCCCCATTTCCTTGAGTGAACTCAAAGTGCGGCCCCCCCGGGTCAAGGAGCTGCAAACCGTAGAAGCTTCCCTGCGTTTGGATGCGGTGGCTTCCGCCGGCTTTGGCATCTCCCGCAGCAAAATGGTTGCCGAAATCGAACGGGGGGACGTGCGGGTCAACTGGCAGACCGTCCTCAACAGCCACCACCCCCTCCAAAGCGGCGACTTGGTTTCCGTGACAGGTCGGGGGCGACTGGAAATCGGCGAGATCCAAACCACCCAGAAAGGACGCTACCGGATTCACCTGAAGCGTTTCCTCTAGTTGTCCTCGAGTTACTGATAAGGTAGTGATCCGATTCTGGACACCAATGCCCATGGCCACCCCCCCCCCCCACCGCAAATCCTCCCCCCGCCGTCAAGGCAGCCGCAAGCGGGATTCCCATCCCGCTCCCATCAAAAAAGTTTCCCCAGAACCCCCTGCCCCCGACAACGATATTTTTTACGGTCGCCACACCGTTCGGGCTGCCCTGCAACAGGGCCGTCCCATCAACCGCATCTGGTTGATCCCGCAGTTGCGCTATCACCCTCACTTCCTCAGCCTGCTCAAAGCCGCCGCCGCCCAGGGCACCATCATTGACGAAGTCACCCCCCAACGGCTCAGCCAGATCACCAACGGCGGTAACCACCAAGGCATCGCCGCCCAGGGATCCCCTTACAACTACGTCGAGCTTGAGGATTTACTGGAGCAAGCCTTTCAGGCCCATCCCCAGCCGGTTTTGGTGGTTGGGGACGGCCTTCAGGATCCCCACAATCTGGGGGCTGTGATTCGTTCGGCGGAAGCCTTGGGCATGCAGGGGGTGATTATTCCCCAGCGGCGGGCCGTAGGCATTACCAGTACCGTCGTCAAGGTAGCTGCTGGCGCCCTCAGTTACATTCCCGTTGCCCGGGTAGTTAACCTGAATCGCTGCCTAGAGTTACTCAAAGAAAAAGGCTTTTGGATTTACGGCACCGCCAACCAAGGGGAGCAAGAACTGCCCCAGATCCAGTTTCAGGGGCCGGTGGCCATCGTGATTGGATCGGAAGGGGAAGGGATCAGCCTGCTTACCCGCAAGCACTGCGACCTGATGGTGCGCATCCCCCTAGCCGGACGCACCGCCAGCCTCAATGCCAGTGTTGCCGCCGGCATTGTCCTCTATGAAATCGTGCGGCAACGGGCCCAGCGACAGTTGCAGCGTTAGGATTGTTTTTCTTCCTCTTGGATTTGTTGGTAGGTTTTCCAGGCCACATAGCCAATTAAACTCAGCACAATCAGCACCACAATCCCCATACCAATTGCCAACAGCCGGATCAGAAAAACCTCCCGCTCAGTCATCCCCGCCTCCCTTAATTATCCCCCGCCGCCTCCGGCTCCTGATACCGCTCATAGACCTCCATCACCTCAGCAAACCCCGCCTTAAACGCCGCCACCACCTTGGGGTCAAAATGGGATCCCGTATTTTGGTCAATAAACTCCAGAATCTGCGTCAGGTCCCAGCTTTTTTTATAGGCCCGTTTGCTGGCGAGGGCATCAAAGACATCCGCCAGAGCCACAATTCGCCCCGGCAGAGGGATCTCTTCCCCCTTTAAGCCCTGGGGATAGCCAGAGCCATCATATTTTTCGTGGTGGCACAGGGCAATCACCGCACTCAATTGCAGCAGCTCCGAATCCGACTTACCCAAAATTTCCGCCCCAATGATGGGGTGGCGCTGCATACAGGCCCGTTCCTCCACCGTCAGCGGGCCCGGCTTGAGCAAAATCGCATCCGGGATCCCCAGCTTGCCCACATCGTGCATAGGGCTGGCATAGAGGATCAACTCCTGTTCCCGCTCCGAGAGTCCCAAATGTTTAGCGATGATGCGCGAGTAATGGCTCATTCGTTTCAGGTGGTAGGAGGTGTCATGGTCGCGGTATTCGGCTGCCACCGACAGGCGGAAGATGGTTTCATAGTGGGCAGCCTTGAGTTGTTCCTGCAGCCTGGCATTGTGGTAGGCAACCCCCGCTTGGGAAGCCAGGGATTCTGCCACATCCTGGTCAAACTCCGAGAAAGGTTCGCACACCGGCGGATCAGTCCAGGAGAGCCGGTTGAGCAGTTGCAGAGCACCGATCACCTGTCCTTGGCGGTCGCGCATCGGTACCGTCAGCAGCGAGCAGGTGCGATAGCCCGTTTGTTCATCGACGGAGCGATTAAAGCGATAGGGCAGATCCCCGGCCAATTGATAGACATCAGGGATATTCAAGCTCACCCCTTGGGAGACCACATAGCCAGCAATACTGCTGTGGTCGAGGGGTAGGAGGAAATTTTTGACAGCATCATTTTGGCTGATAAAAATCCGCAGCCCCGCCGGTTCAAGCAAATAGAGGCTGCCGGCATCGCAGTGGGTGAGTTCCTGGGCATAGGTAAGGATTAGACTCAGTAGCCGCTCCACATTGGATTCTGCCGACAGGGCAATCCCCACCTCAATCAGTCGCCGCGAGATCCGCAAGGCTTGCCAATTGGCTTGGAGGCGTTCGGCGGCACTCATAGCAGCCTCAGGAGAGTTTTTCCTACTGTGCCACAAAACCTCGGCTTCGTCTGTGACCGGAAAACCTCCCCTCCCCCAGCGACAGGCTAGAACTGGGTTTGTCTGATCTGCCCTTAGCTGCCAAGAGATGCCACCAGCAGGGGAGCAAACAGCAACTCCGGCATTAAGCTAGAACAATAGCTAAAAGCAATGACGTAACAAAGCTTGAGATACCTTTCTACAAAAATTAGAGCCCAAATAAGAAAGATATATTTTCTGAATCTGCCTCTTCCGCTTTGGGAGAGGGGTTACGGCTAGTGCCACGCTGGGCGAAGGGGGTGAGGGATTGGTTTCAGTCTCAATGGAAATGACCATAAGACAAAATAAGACCTGCTGTAAGCCGCGTGAGATGGGCTTTCCCGGCGCAACTGGCAGTTGCAAAGCTATTTGAGAAGCGAGTGATGACCTAAAACAGCCCTGGTGGGTAGCCAGCCTTAGCCGCAGCCTGCTTAAAACCTTCTTACAGATGGGGGGAGCTTGGTTTAGGCGGACATCACCAAATCCGGGCGCAGATATTGGGCTTGGCGCAGGTAGATGTGTTGGATTTCCGCTTGGCTTTTTTCGGTATTGAATTGAATCAGGACACGAATGCAGCGCTCCGGGCTGCCTGGTACCATCATCCCCACCATATCCAGCAGTGGCACCCGCTCCCAACCGGGTTGTTGCCGGGCAGTGGCCGCCGGAAAAGCCGCATTCACATCCGGGGTGACGGTGAAAATGACACTGATGATCTCCTCCGGAACCAATTGGTTAGCTTCCACCAATCGTTCCATCAACTCACGCACAGCCTCGGCAATGGCCGTAGGGGTGTTGGATTCTACCGTGGTAGCGCCCCGTGCCGCCCTCACTCGCCAGCCCAAGCTCCTGACTCCAACACGACCGTTCCCATATCATACCGTGTTGCTTACTGCAGGCTAGGACAGGGCTGGGCGGCTTTGCTGGTGATAGCAATAATTTCGTTGTTGTCGGTAATTTCGTACAGTTGGCTGACACACATCAGATAGCGTCTGCCCTGCCGCTCCAGCCCCAGACCATCCAAGCGATATTCCTGCCCCTGAAACCAATAGGGCTTCACCCCCAGCAATTTCACCCGCACCTCCGGCCCATCCTCAAAAGGGGAAAGCGGCTGAGCCACAACAAATCCCTGCACCCCCAACCACAAACCCACAATCAACAGACGCCCCATGCCAGCTGTCCTCAACCTGTGCTTCTGTCTTAGCTCAGTCCCAGGGGCAAGGGACGGCAATCGATCCCTCGTTCTTGTGAAAAGTTAATAAAATTAATAAAACATTCAGCCTTCACCGCAGCTTAATTTCAGGGATAAACTCGACTACACTAACCAAGTTAGATGATAAGTTCAAGGCCACCGTGAGCTACCCCCGCGACTTGGTCGGCTACGGACGCCGACCCCCCCATCCCCACTGGCCCCATCAGGCCCGCATTGCTGTCCAGATCGTCCTCAACTATGAAGAAGGAGGAGAAAACTGCATCCTCCATGGGGATCCCGGGTCGGAGGCGTTTTTATCGGAGATCATTGGCGCTACTCCCTATTTGGGGGTGCGGCACCTGAACATGGAATCCATCTATGAATACGGCAGCCGGGCTGGGTTCTGGCGCCTGTACCGGCTTTTGACGGAGCGAGGGATCCCGGTGACGGTGTATGGGGTGGCGATGGCGTTGCAGCGTCATCCCGAGGCGGTGGCAGCGATGCTGGAGGCCAATTGGGAGATCGCTAGCCATGGCTACCGTTGGATTGATTATCAGTTTGTGCCCCCGGAGGTGGAGCGGGAGCATATTCAACGGGCCATTGCGATTCATACTCAGGTCACGGGATCCCGACCTTTGGGCTGGTATTGTGGCCGCACCAGTCCCCAGACTCGCCAGTTGATTTTGGAGGAGGGGGGATTTCTTTATGATTCGGATAGCTATGCGGATGATTTGCCCTACTGGATTGTGACGCCGACGGGCCGGCCCCATTTGATTATCCCCTACACTTTGGATGTGAATGATATGCGTTTTGCTACTGCCCAGGGGTTTAACAGTGGGGATCAGTTTTTTAGCTATCTCAAGGATACCTTCGACCAGCTCTATGAAGAAGGGGAAACGCAACCCAAGATGATGAGTGTGGGGTTGCACTGTCGCTTGGTAGGGCGACCGGGACGGGCGCGGGCGCTGGCACGGTTTTTGGATTATGTGCAGGGGCAGGAGCGGGTCTGGCTGTGCCGAAGGATTGATATTGCCCGCCATTGGTACGAACAATTGCCCCTGGTTAATCATTAGTTAATCTTTCCTTCCTAATCTGATGAAAGTCTTTGGAAACTATTTCCCAAAAGTTCCCAAAAGCACCAGGGATCCCCATTGCTGGTAGGGTCAATCAATTGGCCTATGGGTTTACATTTTTAGTCTGCTTTTCTGAATCCTCTCTGCCGGTTTGGGAGAGGGGTTAGGCCGGTGCTAGGCAAGGGGGTGAGGGATATGTTTCAGTCTCAATGAATCTCCGTTGAAATGAAGATGACCGTATCTAGGGTTGACTATGGCTTAGATGTGTGGGCAAGCTAGCAACTCTTGCTAAAGTTTGACTCAGGTCTGTAATGGCTAGCCCTCAGCTAGACTATGGGGATTAGGATAGGTTGAGGAGGGAACATCTAAGGAAGATCTCAAGGGCATCTGGAAAATCTAGATTTTATTTGCGACCTTGTGGAGCCAACTGTCTGGTGCTGTTGATTGACAATCAGGTCATGATGAGAGGTGACGCTGGGTTGGAGACGGTTGCTCTATGAATGTCAAGGGAATGCCAAGGCTGATAGCGTCAAAAATCCGTAAACCCTGATGGGCGATCCCATGCAGACTAGCTCTATTTACTTTTACGTTTTTTAGTTTTGAGATCTTGTTGGGTAGCCAGCAGGGGGCAAGGCAACCCCTAGAGTGGATTATGATTAAAAGTGACCGCGCTCGTGACCGTCGGGGGCAGCTTATGGTGACAGAGTCTGCCTCAGCCAGAAAACTTTTCAGTCGTGATGCCGGAGATTCTGGTTGCACCGTGGGATCGGCGTGGGAGAATGATTCTCGATCATCAGGACAGTTGAACAAAACCATGATTCGTGTTGGCGACAAGGTCAAAGTCAAGCAGATTCAGGATCGGGGGCAAGCTCAGCCCTTGGTCGGCAAGGAGGGAGTGGTGCGGGAGTTTCGGGTGGTGGATGGCAGTCAGGTGGGCTATGTGGTTGCCTTCCCTGACAATACGGCCCAGTGGTTTTTTGCCAGTGAGCTTGAGCCAGCCTAATGGTGAATCGGGAAGTGCTGGCACGACACATGGCCGCCAGTGTGGATGGACTCTCGGTGCACATGGCAGAAGCCGCCTTGCAAGCCCTGCTGGAGGGGATGACGGCCGCTCTAGCCGAGGGCAAGACGGTTCATTTGGCTGGGTTTGGGCGCTTCAGTCCCCGGGCTGTCCCGGCGCGGCACACTTGGCACCCCCGCACCCGCCAACCCATTTGCATCCCCGCCCGGATTCAACCCCACTTTACCCCAGCAGCTAGCTTGCGCCAGGCACTCCAGTCTGGCAGGGAGGACAAAACATGAGCATCCGCGCCTTGATCTTTGATGTGGACGGCACTTTGGCGGATACGGAGCGGGATGGGCACCGGGTCGCCTTTAATCAGGCTTTTGCGGAAGCTGGGCTGGATTGGCATTGGTCCGTGGAACTCTACGGGGAGTTGCTGGCGGTCACGGGGGGCAAGGAACGAATGCGCTTCTACCTAGACCGCTATCGCCCGGAATGGCCACGCCCAGAGAATCTGACGGAGTTGATCGCTCAACTCCACAAACGCAAAACCCACTTCTACACAGAACTGCTGGCCACGGGGCAAATCCCCCTCCGCCCAGGGGTCAAAGATCTGATCACCGCCGCCCGCAACCACGGCATCCCCCTAGCCATTGCCACCACCACCACGCCGGAAAATGTCACAGCCCTGTTGACCTATAGCCTGCACCCCGATAGCCCTAGCTGGTTTACGGTGATTGCTGCCGGAGATATTGTGGCCGCCAAAAAACCAGCCCCCGATATCTACTTCTACACCCTGCAACGCACTACCTGGGATCCCCGCTACTGTATTGCTTTTGAGGATTCCTACAATGGTTTGCTGGCAGCCAAGGCCGCCGGGCTACCCACGGTCATCACCATCAATGACTACACCCAGGATCAGGACTTTCGCCAAGCCGATCTGGTCCTGGATCAATTGGGATCCCCGACTCAACCCTGTCGGGTGTTGGGGGGGACGGCGGGTTTAGCTGGGTTTAGCCACGTTACTTTGGAGGTGCTGGCCCGGTTGCTGCCGGGCTAAAGTGAAAGCAGACGATGGGTATGCGTGATGGTGCAAGTGTCTGCTCGTCCGTCGGTGCGCTGGGATCCCCTGCCTGCGGATTTCGTTTTGCCGGATGAGCCTGTGGATAATTTACTGCAACCGGCTTTGGCGGCAGCCTTGACGGAGGCTTTGGGGGCGAATGGTTTGATCCGTCCGGAGATGCTGATTGCCACCAATATGGCCCTGGTGGCAACGGTGGATAACCAACTGGTGGTCAAGGCTCCCGATTGGTTTTATGTCCCTCAGGTGTATCCGTTGCTTCAAGGGTCGGTGCGGCGCAGCTATACCCCCTACCGGGAAGGGGTGGGGGTGGCGGTGGTGATGGAGTTTCTGTCCGATACGGATGGGGGGGAGCTGTCTATGCGCTCGACACCTCCTTTGGGCAAGCTCTATTTCTATGAACAAATCCTCCAGGTGCCTACCTATGTCACCTACGACCCCTACAGCGAACAACTGCAGGTACGGCAACTGGGGGATGATGGGGCTTATCATCTGCAGGAAGCTAACCCACAGGGACGCTTTGGGGTTCCGGCCTTGAACCTGGAACTGGGGCTGTGGCAGGGGGAACGGCTGGGACTGCAAACTACTTGGCTGCGCTGGTGGAATCCATCCGGGCAGATGCTGCTCTGGAGTTCAGAACAGGCGGAACAAGAGCGACAACGAGCCGAACAAGAGCGACAACGAGCCGAGCGCCTGGCAGCGAAGCTGCGGGAACTGGGGCTCGATCCCAATACCCTAGGGTGAGGATGCTGATGCGCTATCGCCGCTTTGGTCGTACGGAATTGCCGATGCCGGTGCTCAGTTGTGGGGGGATGCGCTACCAGTACCAATGGCAGGACCTGCCTTGGTCTCAAATCCCCGCCGCTAGTCAAGCCAATCTGGAAGCCACCATCCGCCGCGCCTGGGAACTGGGCATCACTCACATCGAAACCGCCCGCGGCTATGGCACCTCAGAACTACAACTGGGACGCATCCTGCCCACCCTGCCTCGGGATCCCTTGATTGTCCAGACGAAAATAGCCCCAAAACGGGATCCCGAGGAGTTTCGGGCAACCTTTGAGCAGTCCTTGGCTAATCTGCAGCTCGACTATGTGGATCTGTTGGGGATCCATGGGATTAACACCTGGGAGTTGTTGCAGGAGACGATTCGCCCGGGGGGGTGTTTGGAGGTGGCTGAGGGGTGGCGGCGGCAGGGGCGGGTGCGTTTTCTTGGTTTTTCCACCCATGGGCCGCTGGAGGTGATTTTGGCTGCCATTGCCACTGACCGTTTTGACTATGTGAATTTGCATTGGTACTACATCAATCAGCAGAATTGGCCGGCGATTGTGGCAGCCCGGCAGCGGGATATGGGGGTGTTTATTATTTCTCCGGCGGATAAGGGGGGACGACTCTATCGTCCTTCCCGGCGCTTGGTGGAGTTATGTCAGCCCCTCAGTCCTTTGGTGTTTAATGATTTGTTTTGTCTGTCCCATGGGGAGGTGCATACCCTGAGTGTGGGGGCGGCCCGACCCAGCGATTTTGAGGAGCATCTACAGGCGGTGGCTTTGCTCGACCAGGCGGGTCAACTGTTGCCGCCGATTCTGGCTCGCCTGGAGCAGGCCTGGGTGGCTGCCCTGGGCCAAGATTATGCCCAACGTTGGCAGGAGGGGCTGCCTTCCTATGAGGAGACGCCGGGGCAAATGAATATTCCCGTGATCCTGTGGCTACGCAATTTGGTGCTGGCCTACGACATGCTGGAATACGGGCAAATGCGCTACAACCTGCTGGGCAACGGCGGCCACTGGTTCCCCGGGCAGCGAGTCATGCCGGTGGATCCCCAGGCGCTGCGGGCGTGTTTGGCCAAAAGTCCCTTCCGGGAGCAGATCCCCGGCTATCTCCAGGAAGCAGACCGCCTCCTCAGAAGTACTCCGGTACAACGACTCTCCTCGGCCTAGTCCCCGAGGTGAAGCTACCCTGATGCTAGGCTGATCCTAAAGTCCTGGAGTCATGCCATGCCCCCCAAATGGCCCCGCAAACCCACCCGCCGGGATCCCGAGTATCGCAAGTTGGACGACCGCTATACGTTGGGGGCCCATGCCATGATCTATGGGGTGGTGTGTTCGGGGGCGGAGTTTTTCAATTTGCTGTGGCGGGCGGAATGGCGCTGGCTACCGTGGTTGATCGGTATCTGGGGCAGCTTGGTGGCTGTCCATGGGATCTGGGTGTTGCTGATTGCTCGCTACGATGAGGACCCGAAACCATGAATGCCCTGGAAAGGCTCAGCGAACGCCTGGGTGCTGAGGTTTATCTTGAGATTGCCGGCTGGCACCTCTACCTGCGGGATGTGCGCACCCCACCCCTAGCCCGGGAACTGGCAACCAGCTTAGCTCCCTTCCTCAAAACCCAGCAGCTCCCCGATCTGGCCCAACTGCTCTCCGGGATCCCGGTACCGGTGGGGGGTGGGAAGGGGGAGGTGACGTTGTGGCAATGTTTGCCTGCTGCCAGTGTCCGCGCCCTGGAGGAGCTTGTGGCAGAGTATGCTAGGGGATGGCCGGATTAGGGATGGCGGTGCTGATTCGCGTTGGGATCCTGCTGCTGCTGCTGCTGCTGAGCGGCTGCCAGGGTACGTCTTGGGGGGAACAGTTTGCCCAGTGGGTGGGTTATGTTTCCCCAACGCCACCGCCGCCGGTGGTGATTCCCCCGACTCCCCGCCCGTTGCCCCCCGTGGTGGCCTTGCCAACTCCCCTGCCTCCCCCGCAAACCCCCGGGGCTGCTGTCCCCAGCCCTAGACCACCCCTAGCCCAAACCTTCACCGACCTGGATACGGTTCCCCTGGCTCGCCAAGCCATTGAAGACCTAGCTGCCCTTGGGGTCTGGGAAGGGATCCCGGGTCCGAGGTTTGAGCCGGGGTTATCGGTGCGGCGGCGGGAGTTTGCCCGCTGGCTGCTGTTGGCGAACAATGCCCTGTCCGTGAATACCCCCACCCGCCTGATCCGCCTGAGCAGTGCCCCGGCTCGACCTTTGTTTTTGGATGTAGCGGAAGATGACCCAGATTTTACGGTCATTCAGGCCCTAGGATCTTTGGGGATTATCCGCGGCGACCACCGGCAGGAGTTTCGTCCCAATAGCCTCCTCACCCGTGCCGACCTGATCACCATGAAAGTTCCCCTGGATCTGCCCCCGGGCGGACTATCGGGATCCCTGGAGGAATTGCGGCAGGCTTGGGGGTTTAGCGACAGTGAGCAGATTCCCAACTATGCCTGGCCGGCCTTGATTGCTGACCGCCAATTAGGGGAGGAATCGAACATTTTGCGGGTGTTTGGGGTGATTCGCACCTTCAATCCCCAAAACCCTGTTTCTCGGGCCGAGGTGGCCCTGGCTCTGTGGCGATTTCACCATCCCCTGCGCACCCCAGAGCAGATCCTAGCCACCCCAAC
>JAUQVP010000037.1:22313-23987 GCA_039794745.1 Thermostichales cyanobacterium HHBFW_bins_127
CCACCCCAACACCAACGCCAACAGAACCTACCTCTGCACCTACGGGCCGGTTTGTCCAGCCCTAGATTGAATGGCTCCCCTCTGATGAACCTCCCGTCGAAGCCGCTGCCGGTTCTAGGTGGTTGTTGAGCTGAGGGCATGGCTATCGATACCCAATTTGCGGGATCCCAGATTGGCAGCCTTGCTCTCAAATTGCTAGAGAATGATTTGGATCCCTTCTTAGTTTGAGAGCTAGACAAGCAAAAAACACAATCTGCCAATGACACCAAGCTTAGCAAATACTTTCTGGATCCCCTCTGCCACTTTGGCAAAGGGGTTAGGGATCGGTGGCAGTCGCCACGGCAATACCTATAGATGCTGCAAGTTAAGTTTTTAGAGGTTGGGCTCCAGCCCTTGAGAAAACCCCCAAATACCGGCTAGAGCCACCAGCAGCCTCGGCTCTCACAGGGATAGACCCAGTTTTAGCCCTAAAATCCCATGCAAAAAGACCAAAGCCAGGGTCATGCTGCCCAAATAGGCATGGACCCCCCGCAGCTTACCGCCGCCAAAGCCCGTCAGGGAAATCAAGCCATTCAGCCCCAGCAACCCCAGCACCGCCGTCCCCGTCCAAAAGTGGGGGCTTTCCAGAATGGGATGCTGCTGCATCAGCAAAGACAACATGCCACCGCTGTAGCCCATCGCCATAAACAACGCCATCCAAGGGGCTAACTTGCGGTGATCCGAGCGGCTTTTTTGGGCAGCTTCCGGATCCACCGTAGCCAGCACCCGACCCCGCCAACCACTCAACCCCACATAGCTCCCCATCATCACAGCCACAATCCCCATCATCACCGGATGACCCCAGTGGGTAACCGGCTCCGGCAACTGCAAACTGGAAAAATAATCCGCCACAGGCTGCAACTGGGCAGTCAAAGCCTCCGCAATCGTCATAGCAACTCCACCAGGTAAAGAAATGTTACCACCGTGTCCATTGTGACACTGATCCGCAGGTGGGAGGAAAGCTCAGTGGCTATGGCCGCGCACGTTGGCATGGAAAGGACGCTCCTGTCGCTCCCAGGCAATGCCGTGGTGCTGACACCACTCCTCTAGGGGGGGATCCCACTGGGCAGCAATGGTGCCATCTGCATCGATTTGGGCCGGACGATGCCAGTTGCCCAAGTGATGGGCCACCTTCCCCAGGGTCACCGGATCCCGGAAGGGGATGATCAGGACCGGTTCGGCCTGGGCACGGACACAGATGGCCCGCTGTCCGTCATCCCAGAGACAGTCGCCGTCCTGGAGGATGGTGCCTCGGGGGAGGGCCAGCAGCACCGTGGTCCCTTGGTCGGTGGTTAGGCGTTGGCGGGGTTTGCAGCGGTCATCCCAAATCAGAGCCAAGGTCTCAACGGTTTGAGCCGTCCCCGTCCAAGTTGCCAAACCGGTAATGCTCAGTTCCCCCATGATTTTTGCTCCCTACACCAGCACATCCCCAATCTGCAGCCGCTGCCCATTGAGAAAATCCCAACCCGACTGGGGCTTTTTACCCGGCAATTGTACCTGCCGCAGCAACAAGGGATCCCCGCCAGTTTGCACCCAAAACCCCTCCCCTCTGGCCAGAGCAATCACTGTGCCGGGAGCAACAGCCTCGGGATCCCGGTGGTCGAGGTGGGTTGCCAGCAGTTTCAAGCGTTCCCC
>JAUQVP010000038.1:0-23852 GCA_039794745.1 Thermostichales cyanobacterium HHBFW_bins_127
GGCATGGCTTATGATCGCCATAAGGTTGGGGGCTGTTGGGTGTTAGGGCGGTTTTTGATTTGGGTGGTGCTGGGGCTGGCTTTATGGTTGGGGGGGTGTGGACCGGGCCCGAGCCAGGCTTTGATTTTGTCGGTCATCTCCGATCCCAAGACGTTTAATCCCTATTTAAGTGAGGAAAGCTCTAGCCGGGAGGCCATTGGCTATTGGCAGGGGGGGCTGACGGAGTTGGATCCCGAAACCCTGCAACCCATGCCTAGCTTGGCGGCGGGCTGGGAGGTGGATGAATCAGGGCTGCGTTATGTGTTCACTCTGCGGCCGGGCTTGCGCTGGTCCGACGGAGAACCCCTGACAGCTGAGGATGTGGACTTTACCTTTAATCAGGTGATCTTTAACCCCCATATCCCTACCTCGGCCCGGGATGTGCAGCGGATCGGCGGGCTACCGGCAGGCTTAACGTTGGATGAAAACAGCGGTGTCTTGAGCGGGATCCCGACGGTGGCCGGGGTTTATCATTTTCAGGTGGTGACGGATCAGGGGGCAACGGATTACCGGCTGGAGGTGCTAGAGCCGGGGGTAAGCCCTGGGGATCCGGAAGGGAAGTATGTGAGTTTGCCCCCAGGAATCGTTGGGGATCCCTATAATTATGCGCTGCCGGGGGAGTCGCAGCGCTGGTTGGTGCAGGGGTTATTGCCGCGGGTGCGGGCTTTGGATGAGCGGCGGGTGGAGTTTGTGTTGCCGGAGCCGTTTGCGCCGTTTTTGATCCAGGTGGGGCAGGGGCTACTGCCGAAGCATGTGTTGGGGGCAACGGTAGAGGGTGAGGATCCGGAGTTTCTGCGGATGTGGGGGATTGATACGCCGCCGGAACAGTTGGTGGGGGCGGGGCCGTTTGTGCTGACGGAATATGTGCCGGGGCAGCGGCTAGTCTACCGCCCCAACCCCTACTATTGGCAGCCGGGCCGCCCCCGTATCCCCCGCTTGATCGTGCGGATTGTCGATTCCCTCGATACCAGTTTGTTGCAATTTCGCTCCCAGGAAACAGATGTATACAGTTTGCGGGGGGCGGATTTCCCCCTGCTGAAACGGGAAGAACAACGGGACCGCTTCACCATCTATGACCTCGGCCCAACCTTGAATAATAATTTTCTGATGTTCAACCAAACCCTGGCCCGGGATCCCAAGACGGGTCGGCCTTTCGTCAGTCCTAGTAAAAGTCGTTGGTTTACGGATGTGCGGTTTCGGCGGGCGGTGGCCCATGCCCTGGATCGGCAAGGGCTGGTGGACAGCATCCTACGGGGACTAGGACAGATTCAGCATAGCCCCATCGGCCCAGCCAGCCCCTTCCACCTCAGCCCCGAGCAGGGTCTGCCCACCTATGACTATGACCCCGACCGAGCCAGGGCTATTTTGCAAGCCGCCGGCTATACCTACGACCCCCAAGGGCGACTGCGGGATCCGGACAACAACCTCGTCCGCTTTACCCTGCACACCAACGCCGGCAACACGGAACGGGAAGCGGCGGGATCCCTGATCAAGGCTTACTTGGATCGGATTGGCATCACCGTAGATTTTGTCCCCATTGCCTTCAATACCCTGGTGCAGAAGATCAACACTCGCGACTGGGAAGCCCTGTTGCTGGGGTTTGGGGGGGGCGGCATCGAACCCAACAATGGGGCCAATATCTGGCGCAGCGACGGTCGCCTCCACGCCTGGAACCTGCCCAGTCAACCGGGATCCCCAGCAGAGGGGGTGGTGGTGACAGATTGGGAGCGGGAGATTGACCAATTGTTTGTGGCTGGGGTGCGGCTCCAGGAGCTAGAAGCCCGCCGGAGGTACTACGACCGCTTTCAGGTGATTGTGCAGGAGCAACTGCCCCTGATCGGCACCTTCAATCCCCTGGTGCTGACCGCCATGCGCGACCGCCTCGGCAACCGGGATCCCCGTCCGATTTTGGGGGCCCTGTGGAACATTGAGGAATTGACCATCAACACGGGTTCTAACTAGTCCACCACTTGGATTTCCCGGCGCAAAACCTTGTGCTTGATGTCTTCCATGACGGCTACTTCCTCAGGGGAGATTACCCCATCTGCTTGGATGGCATCGACAATTTGTTTCATTTCTTGCCGGGAGAGCTTTTTATCCGCCAAAGCGCGATCCACCAATTCCCGCAACCCTTGAATATCCATAGGAATTTCCACACCTGCTTGCTATTGTGACGAGAGGATTTCCCTGCGTCCAGCCCGGTAGAGCACCCAGCGAGCTGCCGCCCGATCCCCTTCCTCCCAAGCCAAATGCTCAACCACCTCCACAATTCGCTCGCGAATGGCTCGGGACGATAATTGTCCCCGCATTTGGTCGAGAATGGCAAAAGCTTGGGCGCGGTCACGGGCACGGATGGCACGGGTCAACGGGTCAGGCATGGACTACCTCCCAGCTATAGCCCCATCTTGGAAAGCCCCTACCCCAAGCCCAGGATTCTTTAGATTCTCTTTAGGTTTGTGTAAGCAATTGCTGCAGGCCCCAAGCTAGTCCTAAAAGAAGTCGATAAATTGTTAATTTGTGGGGCAAAAAGCTACAAAACTTAGCGAACTTAGTGAAACATACTGCTGACGGAGCTGTCTTCGTGGATGCGCCAGATGGCCTCCCCCAGAACATTGGCAATGGAGCAAATGGTCAGGCTGGGGAAGCGTTTTTCTGGGGCGACCGGGATGGTGTTGGTGACGATCACTTCGGCAAATTCCGCAGCCTGGAGGCGTTCGATGGCCGGCTGGGAAAACACCGCATGGGTGGCACAGGCATAGACGGCTTTGGCTCCCGCTTGGCGCAGCAGCTTAGCCCCTTCGGAAATGGTGCCGGCGGTATCGATCATGTCGTCTACGAGGATGGCGGTCTTGCCCTCCACATCCCCAATCACATTCAGCACTTCCACGTCGTTGTGGGCTTGGCGGCGCTTATCAATAATCGCCAGGGGGGCTTCATCTAGCTTTTTGGCAAAAGCCCTTGCCCGAGCCACCCCACCTACGTCCGGTGAGACCACCACAATATCCTGGAGATTGCGATCCTTGAGGTACTGCAACAAAATCGGCGCCGCATAGACATGATCCAGGGGAATATCAAAGTAACCCTGGATCTGGGCCGAGTGCAGATCCATAGCCAGCACCCGGTGAGCCCCAGCTTGGGTAATCATGTTGGCCACCAGTTTGGCGGTAATGGACTCGCGACCGGCGGTTTTGCGGTCGGCGCGGGCATAGCCGTAGTAGGGGATCACCGCGGTAATCTGGCGAGCGGAAGCCCGCCGACAAGCATCGATCATCACCAGCAATTCCATCAGGTGATCGTTGACCGGGCGACAGGTGGGCTGCACCAAATACACATCACAGCCCCGGATCGATTCTTGGATCTGGATGTAGATCTCGCCATCGGCAAAGTTTTTCCGTACCATCGGCCCCAAGTTCAGCCCCAAATAGCGGGCAATCTCCTTGGCTAAAGGCTCATTGGCAGAACCAGAAAAGATCTTGAGGCGACTGTGGTCGTGCAAGGTGGGTGCAGAGGAGGAAGCAGCCAAAGAAGCAGTGGGTGACACGGTGCGGCGGGGGAACGGCACACAGCTATCCTATCATCGTCTCTGGGGATCCCTGGCATCTTTGGTTTTTCTTGCTGATTGGGGATTTATTGCACGGCGAGGAGGCGGGAGTTGGCCAGGCGCTGTAGCCAGGGGAGGAGGTAGGTGAGGTTTTCTTGGCGGTGGCGGGGGTCATCGAGGGGGTGGGGGGCAAGGCCGCGGATGGCAGCGGTGGTGACGCAGAACATGGATTTTTGGAAGCTTTGGCAGATTTGCACCCGTAGGTCATCTTCCCCGCGCAGGCTCTGGCGGTAGTGTTGCCGCAGATAGTCGGGTAGGTAATGGCGCATGTCCTGCATCAGCAGGGTAGGGGGGATGCCGGCGCTGCCGATGGGCAGGGGATCGGCGTAGAGGGCGCCGTAGGTAAACTGGCTGAGATCCCCAGGGAAGTGCTGGGCTTGGGCATTGTAGGACAGCACCCCCATAAAGGGAAAGGAGCGCAAAAACACTGCTTCCACGTAGGGGACGGCGGCATCCATGAGAAATCTCAGGTTAGCACTGGCCGGCAGCAGTTCGTAGCTGTGCCCGGCGATGGTAACGCTGTAGGTGAGGGGGCGGTTGGCAGCGGCTAGCAAACCGGCTTCGATATGGGCCACCACCTCCCGGATGCAGGTGATCTCGCCCCGGTCGTAGCGATCCGCCAACTCCAAAAACAGGGGACTCATCACCTGCCAAAACAGACCCAAAACTTGGTAATAGACCATCAAGCGCACTTGCTCGGGCAAAAACTCCGGAAATAGCCGGTGCAGCAGCTGCAGCAGGGGCCGGCCCCGCAGTTTGGCTTGGATAGCGGCTTCCGCTCGGGCAGCAAAATCCGGCGTATCCAAGTAGGCATCTACTCCCCCGCCCCCATGGGTCAACATTCCCCGCAGGCAGTACTCGGCAAACTCATAGTTAATCCGGTCATGCCACCAATGGCGCAGCAGTTTGCCCCAGGAAAACTCCCCATCGAAATACTTGAAAAAGGGAAACAATGCCAAAAATTGATTGGCGGCAATGAAGCGCAAATTCCGCTCATAGGCCCCCAAGACCACCCCATAGCTTTTGAGGATGCCGACCACTTCCAAGGTGTTTTCGGGACTGTCCGGCAGCAGGGCACCACCAGCCAGCAACCGTTCGGCAATCTGTTGTAAAGGCGGGGACAAAGTAGGGTGGGTGGGTGGGGAGAGGGTAACGGTCATGGAAAACTAGGTTATTAAAGCTGTAATTTTATGATCTCAGCTTAACAGGTCTTGCCGGTCTGACGGGATCCCTTGGCTGGCTATGATCAGGGCAGTTCTGAGGTTGTTCTGTGCCTCATCCCCGCAAACGTTTCGGTCAGCACTGGCTCAAAGATGCTGCCATCCACCAAGCCATTGTCCAAGCTGCCCAGCTCTCCCCAACCACCACGGTCCTGGAAATCGGCCCCGGCACCGGCCAACTCACCCGCCGCCTCCTAGCCCAGGGATCCCGGGTGATTGGGGTGGAAATTGACCGGGATCTGTGCCAGGGTTTGCGCCGCCAGTTTGCCGCCGAACCTCGTTTTGAGCTGATCGAGGGGGACTTTCTCCACCTGCCCTTGCCCCCCACCCCCACCCATGTGGTCGCCAATATCCCCTACAACATCACCGGGCCAATCCTGGCCAAACTGTTGGGATCCCTAAGTCAGCCGGTGGGGCAGTTTCAGCGTTTGGTTTTGCTGCTGCAAAAGGAAGTTGCCGAGCGCTTGACCGCTAGCCCTGGGCAGAAAAGCTACGGTGCCCTGTCGGTGCGCATCCAGTATTTGGCTGCATGCCAATGGATCTGCCTGGTGCCCCCCCAAGCGTTCTATCCCCCCCCCCAAGTCCACTCCGCTGTCCTTGCCCTCCAACCCCGCCCCTACCCCCACCCCCCCCGGGATCCCCGCTGGCTAGAAACTTTGGTCACCTTGGGCTTTCGCAGTCGCCGCAAAACCTTGGCTAACAGCTTGCAGTCCTTGATCCCTAAAGACCAGCTCAGCCAAGCCCTGGCTCAATTGGGGCGGGATCCCTTCACCCGGGGGGAGGCCTTGAGTGTGGCGGAATGGGTGAGTTTGAGTGATATGCTCCTGGATTTACGGGCTTCCTTGCTGGGCGCTCGCCGGCACGATGGGGGCATTGGGGAATAACTTTTGCACCCCGGAGGTGACTACCGGCTGTCCCGGTGTCAGTCCGGCCAGCACATGGACCCCATTTCCCTGCAGGGATCCCAGTTGGACTGGTACTTGGGCGGCCAGCAGTTGTTGGGGGTTGTCGGGGCTAGGTTGGGCGACAAAGACAAAGTTTTGTCCGGCTAGGCGAGTGATGGCGGTGAGGGGAACTAGGATCCCCGCTTGTTCTGCCCAGGTGATGCGTACCCGCAGGAACTGCCCTGGTCGCAGTTGGGGCTCGGCATTGGTGTAGCGAGCTTTGATTGTCACCCCTTGGCTGGCCAGGTCCGTTTGCGGGTCGATGAAGTAGGTGCTTGCCTGGGCAAACCCTTGCCCCTTTTCATCTAACAACTCCACCGGCAGCCCTAGCCGCAGCAGCGGCGCCCGCTCCAACGGGATCCCGACGACAATGTCGAGGTTGTTGTCCTGTTGGATGGTGGTTAGGGGGGTTTGGGGGGTGACGTAGTCCCCGACTCGTACCAGCAGATCCCCTAGGCGGCCGGGGATGGGGGCGGTGATGGCGAAAAACTGCAGTTGTACAGCCGCTTGTTCTGCTAGGGCTAGGGCTTGTTGGCGGTCCCGTTCGGCGCGGGCGATGGCTGCCTGTTGGGCTTGGATGGCCGCTGCTGCCGCTGCCAGGTCTGCTTCTGCTTGGCGGAGGTCGCGCAGATTGGCATCCAAGGTATTTTGGGAGATCACCCCCTCCGCCCGCAGGGCTTGATTGCGCTGGAACAGTTCCTGTTGAAAGATGAGATTGGCTCGGCGCCGTTCCTGTTCAGCTTCTTGGGTAGCGAGAACTGCCTGTGCCCCCTGCAAGGTTTGTTGGGCGGCGGCCACCGCGGCTTGGCGGCTGGCGAGGACTGCCTGTTGTTCTGCCCCATCGAGGGTGAGGATCACCTGCCCTGGTTGGACGGTTTGCCCGGCGCTGACCGCAATCGTGCGTACCTGCCCACTCACCTGGGGGCGGAGGGTGGCCAGCTGTTGGGCCTCGACCCGGGCCACATATTCCGATTGATCGCGGATCACCCCTGCCGTTGCCGGTTCAATTGTGACCGGGGTTGGTGGCGGGCCGCCCTGGGGGGGTCGCCCTCTTCCACATCCTGCCACCAGCAGCAGCAACAACACCCCCCTCCAGCCCATAACACCCGCACCGACAACCAGACTTACTGTAGCTAATCCCACCCCCCGCCCAAATACCGACTACCACAGTTCCTCACCAGAACCGAGCTAAAAACATCCTTCAAAACCTCTAGGGGATCCCGGCCCTGCTGTTCTAGACTGCCTGGGGTTAGCCTTGGGTGTGACCCTTGCAATGCTTGCCGATTTGGCTTGATCTGCATAGGTGAGGGAAGGGCTAAACCTGAAAAAATCTAGATTTTCTGAGAACCCTACCCCATAGGTTAGGGCTCACAACATGTGATGGCAGAAGCTACAGGCCCGCGTGTCCACCCCCGTCGCCCCTGGACGGCAGGTGCCACAACTTTGCCGCCCTGACCTTTCCTGGGCTGGTGAAAGACGGCTGGCCCTTCCCCGTAACCCCCTGAGCTACCATGGGGAGGGAACTGAGGTAACGAACTGTGACAGCGGCAATCACCGTTGAACACCTGCAAAAACGCTACGGCAACACCATCGCCCTGCAGGATGTCTCCTTTGAGGTGCAGCCAGGGGAAATCTTTGGGCTACTTGGCCCTAACGGCGCCGGCAAAACCACCACCCTGCAATGCCTCTGCACCCTGCAACAACCCGACCAAGGACGCCTAGAAATCTTCGGGATCCCGGTGACCCGCTATCCCCAGCAGGTGCGGCAAAAGCTTGGCTACGTGGGTCAGGAGATGGCCATTGACAAGGTGCTGACGGGACGGGAGCTGCTACAGTTGCAGGCAGATCTCTACCATTTGCCCCCGGCCTTGGCCAAAGCCCGTATCGAGCAGGTGCTAGAGCTCCTAGGGTTGCAGGATCGGGCCGACCAGCGCTGCGGCACCTATTCCGGCGGCTTGCGCAAACGTCTAGACCTAGCCGCCGGGCTGCTGCACCAACCACAAATCTTAGTCCTCGACGAACCCACCGTCGGCCTCGACATCGAAGCCCGCAGCGCCATCTGGAGCTTCCTACGCCAACTCAAACAGCAAGGGATCACCATCCTCCTCACCAGCCACTACCTGGAAGAAGTGGATCTGCTCTCCGACCGAGTAGCCATCATCGACCAAGGGCGAGTTATCGCCTCGGGATCCCCGGCGGCTTTGAAGCAGCAGGTGGGTGGGGATCGGGTGACGGTGCGGTTGCAGGAGTTTACCCCCGAGGCCTTGGCGACGCAAGCGGTGGCGGTGCTGGGGCAGTTGCCCTTTGTGCACAAAGTGGTGGTGAATCCAGCCCAAGGAAATGCCTTAAATCTGGTGGTCAAGGCAGGCGCCGACCTTGCCGCAGTGCAAACTTGTTTACAGCAGGCGGGGCTGCCCCTATTTAGTTTGGCCCAGTCTCGCCCCAGCTTGGACGATGTTTACCTAGCAGCTACCGGCAAAACCCTGCTGGATGCGGAACTAGCCGCAGCCGAAGCCAACGCCACCCGCAAAGGCAAAAAGAGATAACACACCCTATCCCCCTATCCAGCAAACCCTAAGCGGGTGGACGGAATCGAACCGACAACAACTGCTTGGAAGGCAGTGGTTTTACCACTAAACTACACCCGCAACCAAAAACCTATTTTAACCCTCCGCCAGCTCCCCTATCAAGAACGGGCCCGCCACCAAGCCAAAGGCAGCGTCAAAACCTTGCGTAGCCCCGGCACATAGGCCCGCTTGGTGAAGACCTGATACTGATTGCGCTCAATCACATCTAAAATCTGCCGATACAGCATCAACGACGCCCACACCGGCCAGCGGGCATCCGCACACAACAACGGGATCCCGGCTTCTGCCTGGGCATAGAGGCGGCGGGCGCGGGCAATTTCAAAGCGCATCACCTGCACCCAGCGCTGATCCACCACCCCTTGCAGCACCTCCTCTTCCCCGTAGCCAAACTGCCGCAGATCCTCCAGAGGAATATAGACGCGGCCCCGGCGGGCATCCTCCCCCACATCCCGGAGAATATTGGTCAACTGCATAGCAATCCCCAGGGCCACCGCCGCCTCCTTACCCGCCTGCACATCTGCCCCCGGCACAAACCCCATAATTTCCGAAGACATCAACCCCACCGTCCCCGCCACCCGATAGCAATACAGGCGCAGGTCCTCCCAGGTAGCATAGCGATTGGTCTCCAGATCCATCTGTTGCCCCAGGATCATGTCCCGAAAGGGCTGCAACGACATCTGGTAGCGTTCGATCGTATCCAGTAGGGCTAAATCCGTCAGCCGCGAGGTCTCCCCTTGGCTAAAGAGCCGCTCCAGATCCGCTGCCCACTGGTTCAGCATCGCCTGCGTGGTCGGCGGTTGCAGCGCACTTTGGGGCGTCTCAAAACCATCCACCACCTCATCCGTCTGCCGTAGCCAAGCATAGATGGCCCAAATCGCCTGCCGCTTCGCCAGGGGCAACAACAAAGATCCTAAATAAAAGGTCTTGGCATATTGGGCAGTGATCTGCCGACACAACTCAAAGGATGCCAGCCGCTGACTAGGGGAAGGAGTCGAACGCGAGGGTGGTGATGGCTTTACGCGCATAGGGACATCCTTAGTAGGCGCCGTTAGAGTGTTGACATATCCTGTGGTCGAAGAGTAATCCAGCTGATCCTGACTCATGTCCGCCCCGTATTATCTCACATCAGACAGCGGCGACAGCCATGGAGGCACCGAGGCGGCCTTGCTCCGCTGCCGCCGCAATCGCCTGAGCGGCCAATTTCCCAGACAAAACAGCCCCCTCCATACTGCCCAGGTAGCGCTGCTTGGTGTAGCTGCCCGCCAAAAAGAAATTGGGAATCGGTGAGACCTGGGAGGGGCGCAGGGCTTCACAGCCGGGCACTGCCTTGTAAACTGAGCGGGGGGTTTTGACCACATGGGCTTTGAGCAGCTTAGCCGGCGTAGGAATGTGATTGGGGAATAACTTCGCCAACTCCTGCATGGTGGCTGCCACAATCTCCTCATCAGCACGATGGATCCACTCCGCCGCCGGCGCCAACACCAACTCCAACATGGACCGGTGGGGATCCTGGTAGCCACGGCAGGTATTGCTCATATCCGCATAGACACTCAGCAAAGGGGAGCGGGAAAACAGGGAGTGGTCAATATCCGTCAGCTTGCGGTCAAACCAAAGCTGGATACTGATCACCGGCACCCCCTCCAATTGGCACAGCTTCTGGAAATAGGGCAACTGCCGCCAAGGCTGGGGCAACAACGGCTTGAGGGGATCCACCGCCAAAGCTGACACATAGGCATCCGCTTCAATGCGTTCGTCCTGCTGAGCCTGGTGGTCGCGGATGCCAAAATAACTCACCCGCCCATCCGCCTCGATGCCGATTTCCTTGAGGGACTTCTGTAGGAATACCTGTCCCCCCTTAGCCGTGATGTAGTCCACCATTGGCTGACACAACCGCTCCGGCGGCGCCCCATCCAAATAGGCAATTCGGGATCCCTCTTTTTCTTGCAGGAAGCGATTGAGGGCTGTCAGGGGTACGGTAGCGGAAATGGTGTCGGGATTAATAAAAGCTAAGGCCTTGGCAACGGCAATAAAAATGTCAGTATTGACCCGTTCATCAATTCCTTGCTGGCGCAGCCATTCCAGGAGGGTGTAGCGGTCCATCTGTTCCACATAGGCTTGCCCCCGGATCATGGCCGGCAGCAAACCCAGGGCAAACTTGACCTTTTCTCCCCAGGTGAGCATATCGTTATTGCGCAAAATTGCCACCACCGCATTCCAAGGGGCAGGCAAATCTGGTAGGTCAAAGCGAGAATAGGTACCGGGTTTTTCCGGCTGATTAAAAATCAAACTGTGCTGCTTCCATTGCAAGCGATCCAGGATCTTCAGTTCCCCCATCAGTTGCAACATATTCGGGTAAGCCCCGAAGAAATTGTGCAGACCCGTTTCAATCCAATCCCCATCGGCATCCTTCCACGCCGCCACCAACCCCCCTAGCACCGACCGGCGCTCAAACAGCAGTGGCTGAAAGCCAAAATCACACAGGTACTTGGCACAGGCTAAGCCCGCCAACCCACCCCCAGCAATGGCAACACGCATGGAATCCCAGTGGCTGACAACTACTTATTTAGTATATTTGCAAAACGTTACATTTCAGCCAGGCTTACTCAGCACTGGTGCGACGTTTGCGGCGGGCGGCAGGTGGCGACTGGGGAACGCTAGGCTCAGGGGCGGGGGGGCTGGGTAACTCCGCCGTTTCCTCCACAGCCACAGGAGCTATGGGCAAGGCTTCCCCAACCTGGACTTCCGCAATCGGAGCGGGCACAGCCTCAGTGGCGGCAGCTTCCCCAGGCAAAGTCACCGTAATCACCGTGCCAGCTTCCACAGGTTCTTCGAGCAGCAGGGCCGGCGATAACCCCATCTCCCCATAGACCTGCTGCTGCAGCGGCGTCATCGGCACCACAATCTGCCGCCGCTCCTTGCTAGCAGCGGGTTTCTCGGCTTCCGGGCGCAGGGCCGGTTTCTGCCGCTCCCGCCCCCGACCCCCCACCCCCGCTAAGGGATCCAAACGCAAAGGCGCAGGAGCAGCTTCTGCCTCCTCCACCTCCACCCGCGCCGGCCGCTGCCGAGTCTTGCCATTGCGAATCCTCACACCCGTAGGCACCGGCCGCGGCTCTTCCACCACCACCACCTCCTCCGGCTCCTCCTGTTCCTCAGGGGATCCCGGCAGGTGCACGTGGATCCCTAGCCCTTCACAGGCGGGGCAGGGGCGGCCGAAGATTTCGTAGAGGCTTTGTCCTTGACGTTTGCGGGTCAGTTCCACCAGCCCCAATTCCGACAGTTGGGCAATTTGGGGACGGGCCTTGTCCGCTCGCAGGGCCTTATGGAAATGTTCCAGGACTTGCAATTGGTCACGGCGCGACTCCATGTCAATAAAGTCCACCACAATCACCCCAGCAATGTTGCGTAGGCGCAGTTGCCGGGCGATTTCACTGGCCGCCTCGCAGTTGGTCCACAGCACCGTTTCCCGGGAGGTAGCCGACTGGGTAAAGGATCCCGAGTTGACATCAATCACCGTCAACGCCTCCGTCGGCTCGATGATAATATAGCCCCCCGAGGGCAAATCCACCCGCGGTCGCAAGGCCTGGCGAATGGCAGCATTGACCCGGAAATACTCCAAAATCGAACGACCGGGATCCCGGTAGGCATCGACCACCACCCCTGGGGGCATCTGTCCTTGGTTCCAGCTTTGCAGGGCTTGGCGTACCCGTTTTACCCCTGTGGGGCTGTCGGTGACGATGCGGTTGACATCAGAGCCATAGACATCCCGCAGCACCCGCTGAATAAAATCATCGTCGCGGTTGAGCAGGCTGGGGGCGCGGCTGGAGGCTTGCTGCTGTTGGATGTGTTCCCATTGTTTTTTGAGTTGCTCGAGGTCATCGAGGATGGCTTCTTCCGAGACTCCTTCTGCTTCCGTGCGCACCAACAGCCCACAGTTACTGGGTTTGATCAAGATGGCCAAGGATTTGAGGCGGTTGCGTTCCTCCTCATCGCGAATGCGGCGGGACAGGTGCACCCCCCGCTGAAAGGGCATCATCACCACGTAGCGCCCCGGAAAAGACAGGTTCCCCGTCAGGCGTGGCCCCTTATTGCCCGTGGGTTCCTTCATCACCTGCACCAAGACCTTTTGCTGGGGTGCCAAAAGCTCACTGATGGCAGCGCTGTTGCGTTTTAAGCGCAGGGGACCGAGGTCACTGACGTGAATAAACCCATTGCGCTCCGAGTTGCCGAGATTGACGAAGGCTGCATCAATGCTGGGGAGGATATTCTCCACCACCCCCAAATAGACATCGCCGACTTGGTATTCGCCACTGGCTACGATCAATTCCTGGATTTGATCTTCGGAAAAAACAGCAGCAATTCGGTATTGCTCGGCGATGACAATTTGCTTAGACATGCGCTTAAAAATCCTTATCTGCCTGGTGCAGCAGTGTAATTGAGAGGGCAAGGGCACAGTCTCTGATTTTGCAACAGTCACGCCACCTTTGGCATGAATGGCGAAAAGAAAAAACCAATGTGGCTATAGGTAAGAAAAAACTCTACCTGGTGACTTGACCAGAGATTGCTGCAATTATAGCAGGTTCTGGAACGGGTTTGATCACCCTAGGTTTTCTGGATCGAGGGGGAGAAAGCTGCAGGGGGTGAGGATGGCTTGCTGGAGTTGCTGCAGGTAGTCTTGCTGGGGCAGTTCAAAAGCTCCGAAGCGCGCCAGATGGGGGTTCATCAGTTGGGCATCAAAAAGACGAAACCCCCGCTGCCGCAAATGGGCCACCAACAAGACCATGGCCACCTTGGAACCATTGCTGATCTGAAAAAACATGGACTCACCGATGAAGGCTCCTCCCAGCACGATCCCCAGGATGCCGCCGGCGAGCTGATCCCCTAGCCAGGTCTCAAAGCTGTAGGCCCAGCCTTCTTGGTTGAGCTGCCAGTAGATGTCCATCAGGGCCTGATTGATCCAGGTTGTGGAACGGTTGGCACAGCCCCGCACCACGCCCATGAAGTCCCCGTTGATGCGGGGTTGAAAATGGCGCCGCCGCAGCAGCGGGCGCAGGGAACGGGGATAGTGGAAGCGCTCATCCAAGGGGATGAGGGTGCGCCGCCGGGTGCTGTACCAACTCAACTCCTCCCCATCCGCCATCAAAAACCATCCCCGCTGATAGCCACTGATCACCTCTCGGCTACTTACCATCGGTATTATCCCCAGCAAACACTAGCAATGGCGTAAAGAATAGGATATAAACTCCATAGGTGGTAGATCACCTGTTGCTGCTCTCTTTTTAGGATGGTGTATGACTCATTCTTACTCCCGCGCCATGCCCCAACAAGTTCCGTTAACGGTTTATCAACAGGTGGTCAGTGATCTGGAAGCGGCTCACATGCGTTTGGCGCAGATGTCGGGGGAATACGACCAACTGAAGCAGCAGTACCAGCAACTGCAGGCGGAGGTGCAGGTGATTTGCCAACGCTTGCAGGCCCTCGCTCCCGGTAAAACTCCTGCTTGGACCCCGGAGCCCGCCCCAGAGCCAGCTCCGGATTTTGAGTTCCTCAATCAGTTGAAGCGGCGACAGCAAGCCAACCCGCCGCAACCCTCTGTTCCCTCCCGCTCCGCACCCCCGGAAACCCGCAACCCATCTCCGGAGTTCACCCGCCCCCGCAGTCGCTATCCGGGCCGCTATGAAGCCTCTGCCCCTAACCTCGACCCCCTCGACAATCTCTTCACCGATCCCGGCATCCCCTACGATACGGAAACCAGCGCCTATCGCCGCGCCCGGGAACAACACGGGGGTTCTGGGTTTTCCTGGCTCTGGATTGGGGTGGCGGCGGTGTTGATTGTGGGATCCTTTGGGGCCGGGTTTTTGGTGGTGCAGCCTTTTGTCAGTGGGGACAAACCCCCGGCCCCCACCCTGCCCACACCCAAAACCCCCTAGCGCTGCCCAGTCACAATGTAGGCAACCCGGCGACCAATGTTGGTGCTGTGGTCAGCCATGCGCTCCAAATGCCGAATCATCAATAACAACAACAGTAAGGGCTCTAGGGATCCCTGCAGGTGGGTACGTTTGGCGAGGCTTTCGTAGATGACTTGGTAGTCTTCATCGACGGCGTCGTCTTCCTGTTTGATGTGCAGGCCCTTGTCGGCGTCGAGGTCCACGAGGGCCATCAAGCTGTGGTTGAGCATGGATTGGCAGCGCTGCATCATGTGCTTCACCCGCTGAAATTCTGGTGGGGGGGTGTACTGCCCCATGCGCAGGGCTAGTTCGGCTAGATCTTGGGCATAGTCGCCGATCCGCTCCAAGTCTCGAATCAATTGCATCAGGGTACTGATCAGACGCAGGTCTTGGGCAACGGGGGCCTGCATGGCGATGACTTGGATGCAGTCTAGTTCAATGCGGCGGTAAAAGGCGTCAATTTGTTGGTCCTGCTGGTCAATCAGGTCAATGGCACTCAATCGTCCTTCAAATAAAGCCTGATATGCCAAAATAACCGATGACTCTACCAACGACCCCATGCGAAGGACATCCTGCTGTAGTCGCTTAATCTGCCCTTCCAGGGTGTTTGGGTAGAAACTCACCATAGGCATTGATAAGGCATCGATAGATAATTTTAGTCAACCTCTTGCCGAGGTTAACTCAGCAGCAGCGTGGCCTCAATATCAAAGGGGATCCCAAAAAGCTTGAATCTTTCTTGACTCTAACACTGTTTTCCCCCCGGGATCCCTTGCGCTTTTGCGAAATGTTACGATGGGGGAGCTTGTTGCTGGCATGGCCTATGGGATCCCGGGCGGCGGCTTTGGCGGATCGGGTGGTGGTGATTACGGGGGCTTCCTCGGGGATTGGGGAGGCGGTGGCGATGCGGGCGGCAGTGCCGGGGGCAACGTTGGTTTTGGCGGCGCGGCGGGAAGGGGTATTGCGGACGATCCAAGAGGTGCTGACCCATCGGGGGGCGAAGGTGCTGGTGCTGCCGACGGATATGGGGGATCCGGCCCAGGTGCAGCGGTTGGCGGATCAGGTGCTGGAGCAGTGTGGGCGGGTGGATATTTTGGTGAATAATGCTGGCTATGGACAGATGGGACCGCTGGAACTGCTGCCCCTAGAGGCGATGCAGCGGCAGTTTCAGGTGAATGTGTTTGGGCTGGTGCAGTTGACCCAAGCTTTGATCCCAGGGATGCGGGCCCAAGGACGGGGGCGAATTGTCAATATCAGCTCGATTGTCGGTCAGATTGGCATGCCCTTCAATGGTATTTACAGTGCCAGTAAGCATGCCCTAGAAGCCATCAGCGATGCCCTACGGGTGGAATTAGCCCCCTTTGGGATCCAGGTGGTGGTGGTGGAACCAGGACCGGTGCAGACGGAGTTCTTCACTGTAGCCGATGCCCAGATGAAATCCTACCTGCCAGACCAACATCCCTACCAAGCCATTCTCAAACAGGACGAAGACAGCACCGGATCGCTGAAGAAAAATGCCTGGACGGCAGATCAGGTGGCGGAGGTGGTGCTGCGGGCGATGATCGATCCGCGTCCTGCCCCCCGCTATACGGCCTTCAGTGGCGGCAAGGCGATGTTGGGGCTGATGAAACTAGCACCGGCTCCCTGGTTGGATCAGGTGTGGGCACGGCTGTTTGCCTGGCAGCCAAAATGATATAGTGGGGGTTCCGGGATGTAGCGCAGGGGTAGCGCGCCGAGTTCGGGACTCGGAGGTCGCAGGTTCAAATCCTGTCATCCCGATTGGCTTGATTCAGGGGATCTTCTCGGCCACTTCGACAAGTTAAGAGGGGAAAGGCTGGAACTTGCAAAGAGTATCCAGTTGATTGATGGGTAAAGTTTGTTCTTCTATGTGGCAATAGCTCGTGATGCTCTAGCTCTAAACCATAGATATTTGAGAAGACATTTAGCCAATGGTATTTAGATATAGTCACCGAATAAGCTTTCCTGATCCTGAATCCCCTCTCCCACCTTGGGACAGGAGTTACGGCTGGTGCCACGCTGACCGACGGGGGAAGGGATCTATTACAAGCCTAATTGCAATGACTATAGAAATAGTCTGAGCAAGTTGAACCAATGATATTTAGCTTCTGAACACAACCAGCCCTCTCGGGATCCCGATTTACCTGCTTCAGGGAGACAAACCTGGCAGCAGCAACAGGCTAGGATAGCCTAGCCCGTGCAATTAGGTTGGGCAAGCAGCGGCAGGGGACTCTTAGACCCAGTGTTTGGCCATGTGTTCAGCCAGATCCAACACCCGCTGGGAATACCCCCACTCGTTGTCGTACCAAGCCATGACCTTCACTAGGTCGCCACCCAAAACGCTGGTCAACTCCGCATCCACAATTGCCGAGCAGTTGTGCCCCCGATAGTCAATGGACACCAAGGGCAGCTCGGAATAGGCAATGATCCCCTTCATGCCGTTTTCTGCCGCTTCCCGCAAGGCCTCGTTGACTTCCTCCCGGATGACGTTGCGCTCCAACTGCACCACTAAATCCACCAACGACACATTGGGGGTGGGAACCCGCACCGCTACCCCGCTGAGTTTGCCCTTCAATTCTGGAATGACTAAAGCCACTGCCTTGGCAGCCCCGGTGGTGGTGGGAACCATACTCAAGGCTGCTGCCCGGGCCCGGCGCAAATCCCGGTGCCCACCATCCAAAATCCGCTGGTCGCCGGTGTAGCTGTGGGTGGTGGTCATGGTGGCCCGGACAATGCCAAATTTGTCCAGCAAAACTTTCAAAATCGGCGATAGACAGTTGGTGGTGCAACTGGCATTACTGACAACGTTGTGGCGTACGGGATCGTATTCATGCTGGTTGACCCCATAGACAAAGGTGGCTACGTCGCTGCCTTTGGCCGGGGCGGTGATCATGACTTTTTTGGCCCCAGCTTCGATGTGCCGGGAAGCCCCGGGATAATCCACAAATACCCCGGTAGCTTCGATCACCAGGTCGATCTCCATGGCTTTCCAGGGCAGGTTGTTGGGGTTGCGGTCGGAAACCACCGTCACCCGCTTGTTGCTCAGGGTAGGGCTGTCAATCACAAGGGTATTGCCCTCAGCCCGGACATCGGCAGCGTGCAGAGTGCCTAAAATCGAGTCATATTTAAGCAGGTGAGCTGCGGTGCGAGCATCGGACGTGTCATTGACGGCCACCACGTCTAAGCCGGAGGAGGCTGCCCGCTCAATCCAACAGCGCATGAAGTTCCGCCCAATCCGCCCAAATCCGTTGATGGCTACCTTAATCACTGCCCTATCCTCTGCATGATGCCGCTTTCATTAGCACATCATATCCTTAATCGGGATCAACTCTGAAGGATCTCTTTGGGATCCCGGACAGGGTAGGATGGGATACACGTTGGCCTGGGGGGATCGGCTCTTGCGTCCGGTTGTGATTGCTGGCAATTGGAAAATGCACAAAACTCGCCCGGAAGCAGCAGCGTTTCTGCGGCAGTTTCATGGTTTGGTGGGGTCGTGGGCGGATCGGCAGGTGGTGCTCTGTGTCCCCTATACGGCCTTGGCGACGGTGGTGGATTTGCTGAAGGGGGAGTTGGCGGCGCTGCCGGTGGCGATGGCTGTGGGGGCGCAAAATGTGCATTGGGCGGAACAGGGGGCCTTTACCGGCGAGATCGCCGCAGCGATGCTGACGGAGATCGGGGCCCGCTACACCATCGTGGGGCACAGTGAACGGCGAGAATGGTTCGGGGAGACGGATGAGACGGTAAACCGACGCCTGCTGGCGGCCCAGCGGGGGGGCTTGATCCCGATTGTCTGTGTGGGGGAAACCAAGGGGATCCGGGAGCAGGGACAAACGGAAACCTGGATCCGCTCCCAGTTGGATCGGGGTTTGGTGGATGTGGATCTAGGGCGGTTGGTGATTGCCTATGAACCCATCTGGGCCATCGGTACGGGAGATACCTGTGCGGCGACGGAGGCCAATCGGGTGATTGCCCTGATCCGAGAACATATCGGCGGGGAGCAGGTGCCGATTCTCTATGGCGGATCGGTGAAAGCCAGCAATATCGATGAACTCATGGCTCAACCTGAAATCGATGGGGTGCTAGTCGGCGGTGCCAGTCTCGATCCCCAGGAGTTTGCCCGCATTGTCGGCTTTCAGCCCCTCAGCAGTTGATCCCGCTCCTGCACCAAGCGACGAAAGTGCTCAATCTGACGCCCTAAACGGGCCCGGTTGTGGGCAACCCGACTGGGATAACGCTGGGGATCCCAAGCGAAGTAGCTATCTTCGACGATGTCGATCAAAAACCTCATGGCTAACTCCAGCAGAAGCAACTGCCAGGCTTGCAGGGCTAAGGCGGGGTGGGGGGGCGGGGCGCCACCGGCGCGGTACCCTGCCAGCACCACGGCAAATAGGCTGAAATCCTCAGCACACCAGGAACGTAGCCCATCCCCCAGATCAATGTAGGAGCTGTGGTGCAGGCAGGTGTCCCAATCGAGAATGCCACTAACTCGCCCTTGGTCGTCAAAGAGAAAGTTACTCAGTTTCAGGTCACCGTGGATCAACTGCAGGGAAAGATCCCCAGGTAAGTAGTAGTGGGGCACGGTTTCCAGCAACCAATCCTGCAAGGCACGCAGATCCCCAGGCACCACCAGCCCCTGTAAACGCTGGGCAATCCCAGGGGTATCGTGAAAATGGGGCAACTGAAACCGACACCGGTAGTCCCACCCCGCCAGCACCCGATGCAATCTACCCGTCCACCAGGCCACCTGATAAATCCAACCGGGATCCCGAGTCTGGTTGACCACCTGCCCCGCTAAACAGGACATCACCCGCCACCGACCCCAATGTCGGGATCCCTGGGGGGTAGAGAGGTAGGTGGGACAGGGAATGCCGTGGCGACGCAGGTAGGTGGTAATTGCTGCCGCATCCTCGCTGACTGTGGGATCAAAGGCTGGATGCAGGTGCTGGGCAATAAAGACGCCCCGGTTCGTCTGAAGTCGCCAGGTGCTCTGGATCAGACCACCGGTAACAGGGCTAGCTGCTGCCACAGCACCCAAGTCAAAAGCGCAGGCCACTTGGGCTAGTTCTGCCAGAATTTCTGCACCCATGCCAGGGCTTCCTCGCGGGTGTGGATGTTGCCATCGAGCTGGGCTGCCCGCACTGCCTGCAGGATCTGGCCGTAGTGGGGGCCGGGGGGGATGCCCAGATTTTTCAGGTCTTGGCCGCGCAGGAGGGTGGGGGTGAGGCGCCAAGTATGGAGATAGCAATAGAGGAGTCGGCGGATTGAGGGTGGGGCACAGGCCGTTGTCAGCAGGATCACCGGGACCGATTGGCATGCCAAGGTGTGATCCACCTGACTGGGGGCAATGCTGGCGGGCCATTGCCGGTAGCAGTTCCCCAGGGCTTGGCTCTGGCGCATCCGTTCCAGGCGGTCCGTGGGCAACTGCAAAGCCGCGGCAACACCAAGGGCATCGGGCAAGGTCAGCAGCAGGGCCTCCAAACGCAACTGTGCCACCAACTGCCGACTCAAGCCATAGCGCCCGGCAAAATGGTACGTCCACATCCCCACCCGCACCACCTGGGCAATCACCGGATCGTGCCAGCGCAACTCGGGATCCAGGCAACGCCAAGCCCCCCAGGCTGCCAACACCTGAAAAGCCTGCCGCCAAGTGGGGGTTTGCAACAGGTACTCACATTCCCGCCGCAGCCGGTAACCCCGCCGCCCATCATGAATACCTAGGCTCAGGGTTGTCTGCATGATTGCGGCTGTCCAAGGCTCCAGCCTGAACCCCAGCCGCACCACAAACCGGCAGGCCCGAAAAATCCGCGTGGGATCCTCCACAAAACTAAGAGCATGGAGAATCCGCAACTGCCGCCGCTGCACATCCTCATAGCCCCGGTGCCAATCCACCAACCAACCCTGCTCCGGCTCCGTCAAACGAATCGCCAAGGCATTGACGGTAAAATCCCGTCGCCCCAAATCCTGACCCAAATCACTGGCACTCACCTGGGGATTGGCCCCCGGCTGGGGATAAAACTCCGTCCGCGCCGTCACCAAATCAATCCAAATCCCATCCGGCCAACTGATCGTTACCGTCTGATATGGCTCATGGGCCGTCCACTGAATCCGGGGATCCCGCCCCTGACAAGCCTTAGCCACACTCAAGGCATTGCAATCCCCCTGCCGCACCACCACCCCATCCACATCGGGATCCCGGGCCACCTCCCCCAACAATAGATCCCGCACCACCCCCCCCACCACATACAACTCCAGCCCCAAGTCCTGACAGGTCTGCCACAGCAACCCCACCTTCTCCCGGTAGCTCGCCGGTAAAGCCCGCAAACTCACCCCAACCGGTGGGGATCCCGCCAAACAGCGCCAGACCTCCCGACTGCGCACCACCCCCAGCAACCGCCCCCCCTGCACCACCGGGATCCCATCTTGGGAACTGAGGTGGGGGATAGCGGCAGCCAGGGGATCCGCCGGGGAGAGGACAGGGGGGAGGGGTTCTAGCCAGCGTCCGAGGGGATCAGCTCCTAGGCCATGGTCACAGGCCAGATCGATTTGCTGCTGGGAGAGTCCCCCTGCCAATTCCCCCTGTTCCGTCACCACCCAGACCTGTGCCTGCCGGTGCTGGCGACACCAGCGGCGGGCTTGGGCCAGAGAAGTCTGCCGGTCTAAAGGGGGTGGATAACTGACCATCACCGCCCCTACCGGCAGATCAGGAACCCAATCCAGGGACATCCGGCAAGTTCCAGCGGCGCCAAAACGACTCACTCCCCGCGGGATCCCGCAAGCGCCAGAGCACCAGCCCCGACCCCGTGAGCAGTACCAGGGACATGCCTAGCAGCAGGGTCCGCCACAGCACCTGAGCTGTGGACAGAGAAGGGCGGGGGCGCAGCGCCGGTTGTGTCCGGGGGGCCGGGGGCTGGGGCTGCACCTGTTTTTGTTTAGGGATGTCCCCCAAGTTGGTCACCGGCACCGGTACCCCTGGAAACCGTTGCAAAATGGCCTCAATTGCCGCCGGGCGCTGTTGTTCCCGTAGCCACTGGCGCAGTTCTGCCCCACTAATGGCTCCCAGATTCGTCACCTGCAAATCCTGCACCCGCTGTCGCAAGCGCATCTGATCACTCACCAGCACCACCAGCGATCCCGAATGTTGTTTAGCCAGGGTATAGGCACAGTCAGCCAACTCCGTTTCCAAGCGTTGGCGAGCACTTCCCCCCGTCTCAGGGCTAAAGGCCAGAGCCGAGGCTTGAATAATCTGCATCTCACTGTGGGGTTGCCAGCGCCAAAAGGCCCGGGCCTGACTTTCCTCCGGCCCTCCCCCCTGAGCTAGGTCTTGCAGCGTCTTAGCCGCCCCCTGGGGCAACACACACAAACCAAACCCCACCCACTCCTGCCAGAGATCGCGATTGCTGTTGACCACCACCGGCGGATCAAAAATCAATAACGGTCGCATACTACCCCTGGATCAAACCGGTCAGAATCCTGCGGATCCGCTCCGCTGCCCCCTGGATCCCTTGGCTGGCGCCTTGCTGCTGCCCTAGCAGTTCCCGCAGTTGCTGCAACTGCTGCCACAGGGGTTGGAGCTTTTCCAGCTCACTGGCGCATAGCCCCGCCACAAAATTGAGCCGTCCCCACACCTCCGCCATCCCCTGCAACTGCTCCCGCAAACTCCGCTCCTCCTGCTCCAAAGCCTGCCATTGGGCCTCAATCTCCTGCCGCTGCCGCTGCACCTGCTCCTGCTGGGCCCGCACCACCCCGTCAGCCTGCTGGATCTGCTGCTCTAGGCGCTCCTTCAAGGCCTGCTCCTGCTCCCGCACTAACTCCATCTGAGCAATCAACGTGCCTACATCCACCGTAGGCAGCGCCGTTGCCCCCCCTTGTTCCCCCTTCAGCTTGCGCAACAACGCCTCCTGGCGGATCAACTCCTCGTGCTGCCGCTGCAGGCGCTCCATCTGGGGCGTGACCGCCGCCTCCAAAGAAGCACAGGCCTCCCGCTCATAGTCAATATCCATTTCAATATCCATCCGATCGGCGGGGGATGCGGTTTTGAGTTTAGCTTCCAACTCCTGCAGCCGCTGGCGGGCCTGCTCCAATTCTGCCGCCTGCTGCTGCACCTGCTGGGCATAGCTCTGATACTGCTGCCGCAGATCCTCCACCTGCCGGGCCAAGTCCTCCACGGAAACCTGGGGCGTCTCCATCGCCGCTGCCACCCCATCCGCCTTGATAAAGTCGTAAGTTTTCACCAGCCCATAGGTAAACCGCAACATCTCCTCCTGGGCCTGAATGATGTTGATCGCCCGCTGGATCTGCTCCTGGCGCACCCGCTTCACCGCTTCCTGAATCCGCAACTCCGCCCAGGCATTGTCGGCGGTCTGCCGCGCCTTCAGCCATTCCTGCCGCCGCTTCCACAGCCCCTGCAGCGTCTGATCCAGCTCGTTTTGCCGGGCTTGGGCCTGCTGCCGCTCCTGCTCCACTGCCGCCGCCTGCTGCTGCCAATACTGCTGCTGCCGCTCCAACCACCCCTGCCAACCCCCCGTCACCCCTTCCAGCCCCGGTAGGGATCCCGCTTGTTCCTGGATCTGGGCGAGGAGGGCCAGGAGTTCCTGGGCTTCGCTGTCTTGGAGGCGACTTTTTTGGGCAGCTTCCAGTTGTCGTTGCAATTGTTCCCGCTGTTCACGGATGATGTTTTGCTGCTGGGCAATGTAGGCTTCCTGCCGGCTGATCTCTTCCCGGCGCACGTCGAGCTGGCGAATTTCTTCAGCATATTGCTCGTATTCGGCGGCAATTTGGTGCAGCTCTTGTTCCCGCTGGGCGAGTTCCAATTCCCGGGTCTGTAAGATTTGCTGCTGATAGAGCAGGGCTTGCTTGACGCTTTCTACTTCTTCTTCCTGGGCCCGGGCCTTTTCCTGCAGGCGACCCATCCCCTGCAGGTAGGTGACCAGTTGTTTGGCGGCTTCTCGGATCTGAACTGGCTGGCGGTTGTTGTTGACATCGGCCAGAACCATCGCCCCATCCTTGATCCGGAGGATGTCCTGGGCCGCTTTGCCCTCAATGGGGATGGCTTCTTCGTTGACGGCTTGCCAGGTGTCTTGCTGGACTTGTTTGGCCAAAAGCTGTAGGGTGACGCGGCCAAAGTTGGGCTTGTTCAGTTCAGCGAGATACAACACGCTCCAATACCCTCAACAAATGCTTAACAGCCCACAGACCAATCTGGGGGGTGACTTTAGTGTACTGTGAGGCGGCTCAGTCGAGACCCCGACTTGCTCCGCTTGAGATTCTATTCTAGCGATTTCCTTCAGAAGTCTGGCCAGACTGGCTGGGGCTGCAAAATGTTAATCGTTCGGATCAATTCTTAATAGGACTTGCCCATACTCCACGGGTTGGGCATTCTTGACGAGAATTTCCACCACCCGCCCGCTGACTTCTGCTTCCACTTCGTTCATCAGTTTCATGGCTTCGATGATGCAGACGGACTGACCTTTTTGTACCCGCTCCCCCAAACGGACAAAGTC
>JAUQVP010000039.1:0-23835 GCA_039794745.1 Thermostichales cyanobacterium HHBFW_bins_127
ATTCGAGCAACGGGGCTGACGGGGCTCGAACCCGCAACTTCCGCCGTGACAGGGCGGTGCTCTAACCAATTGAACTACAGCCCCAAGCTGCGATCTCCTATCATAAAAAGAAGTTCGAGATCCCGTCAAGATGGACATTGAAGCCCTAGCCAAGCCGATTTTAGACCAGGTGCTAGCCAGCCTCGCCGCCGACCAGTACTACCTGATCGCATATCCCGATCCCAGCTGGCTCACCGTCCAGGTGGGATCCCAAGCTTGGCTGCCGGCCTTTCGGGATCCCTTAGATGCCCAGCAGGTGCAGCCGCCTGGCACTGAGTTGGTGCTGGTGCCGGCGCGGGAGTTACTTTGGCGGGGGATGGGGTTGAAGCAGACCCAGGGGATTATTTTTTACGATCGCCCTGGGGATCGCCAGTGGGGCAAGCAGGTGGACTGTCAACGGCTCAAACGCGCTATCCAAGCCCATTTCTGGAATACAACCGCCTAAAAAGCAACTTTACCTCTGTAAAATAGGCAGCTAAAGTCTTATGTATTTTCCCTGAAAAGTCTAATTTCAAGACTTTTGGGGATCCCAGACAAATCCGACATTTGGCTGAGTGGGAATGCGATATTTGGCGTAGGAAAATTGGGCGTCGAGATCCGAGGATGAGAATGGACTTGTGTTTCGGTCAGTATGGGTTGCTGGTACAAGCCTTCCACGAATAGGAATGTGGTGAGCATTGAATCTTTAGTGCAGACGATCCAGCACACTGGGATTATGACGGAGCAGCAACATTCTCAACTGTTAGCACTTAGTTCTGGGTGGACCTTGAGCGAGCAAGAACAGGCAGCCCTCGATACCTTGATTGAGCTTCTCTACAGCCGGAAAATTCGCACGGGCTGCCGTCACTATTTAGCCGTTGTTGCCTAGAGTTTTTCCTGGCGGATTTCCTCTTCCAAGGCTTGCCGTTCTTCCGGGGTTAGTTTTTCCAATTGTTCGGCGAGATGGGCAATTTGAAAGGCTTCCCTTTGCGCTTTCAACGTCATTTTGCCGGTCAGCACCCGCCGTAAATAAGTGACAACCCACACTAGCAGTCCTAGGGTCAAGCCCGTACCAGTCAGGATCCCCGCCTGCTCCTGCCCCAGCCCCTGCAAAACCCCATACAGCAGTCCACCCGCCAGCAATACCACCAAGCTGTAGCCAATCACATCCAACCGCCGCATGGGATCCCCCTAAGGCAATTCTGACAGCGCTGTATTGACTTGGCGCAGGAAAGTGGTGTTATTGTGGCGGCGACTGATTTCCGCTGCCGTCTGCAAATCTTGCCGTGCCCCCACCACATCTCCCAGGCGGCTCTTGGCCAGCCCACGGGCATAAAACCCGTGTTCATCGGACGGATCCATATAGGAAGGCTCCAGGCTCAACCCCTGCTGAAAATCTTGGAAAGCCCCCTGCCGATCCCCTAGCTCATAGCGGATATTGCCCCGCAAATAATAAGACACCGCCATCATCGGATCGAGCATCACCGATTGATTCAAGTCGGCAATGGCTGCCTGGGGATAGCCGGCCAGATAATGGATAATACCGCGATTGTAGTAGTTAATGCTGTCAGGAGAAAGCTGGATCAAGCGGGTGAAATAATTGAGGGCTTCCCGGTTATTGCCGCGGTAGGAAAGCGCCGCTCCCTTGTGGTAGGTTTCCCAGATTTGAGCCACCAAGGTGGGATTCTCGGTGACCGGCGGGCGCGGAGGAATCGTCAGGGTCGGCACCTGCACAAACACCGGGCTAGTGGCCGTCGGCAGCGGTCGCCACGTCCGCCAAGCCACCACCGCCAGCGCCGCTGCCACAATCGTCCCCACCATCAGCGCCACCTTGCCTACCTTACCCCTGCCCCGTTGAGGAGGCGCCTCCACATAGGACGGCACATACACCTCCGGCAAACTCCCCGCCGCCGACCAGTAACCAAAGGACTGGGCCTTCTCAAAACTCGACAGCAACTCCGGATCCCAAAGGGGCTTCGGCTCCTGAGCAGACACAGGCTGCTCCTGAGGGGGCACAGCATGATCAGGGATCCCGGGTTGAGTGGTCATAGTGGCAGTGGTGAAAACCAATCTTTTTTATCCTAGCTGCTTCCTCTGGCAGTCAGACAGGCCGGGGGGCAAATCCGATCTGCTATCCTCAAAAGACCCACTGGAGGCCCAGCCATGGATCGACAGACGGCTCATAGGCTAGCTCTAGACCTGCTCAACAATCCCTTAGCAGTTATCCTCGATACGGAAACCACCGACCTCAACGGCTACATCATCGAGCTGGCGGTCCTATCCATGCAAGGAGTCACCCTCTACAACCGTCGTTTCAATCCCCTCGCCCCCATCAGCCCCCAGGCCAGCCGGGTGCACGGTTTGCAAGCACAAGATCTAGAGCACCTACCCACCTTTGGCGATGAAGCAGAGCAGATTCGCTCCCTCCTGCAGGGGAAACTTTTATGTGCCTACAATGCCAGCTTTGATCGGCAGATTCTGGAAAACGAATGTCGGCGCCTCGGGCAGGACTGGCAGCTTTCCTGGCAGTGCCTGATGCAGCCCTACGCCGCCTGGGTTGGGGACTGGGACTGGCAACGCCGGGACTACCGCTGGCCCAAACTCCCCGGCGGCAATCACTCCGCCCTTGGGGATTGCCAAGCTGCCCTGAAAGTCCTACGGCAAATGGCTAGTCCTCCTCCAGGATTTTCGGCACCTTAAAGAAATCCCCTGCCCGATCCGGGGCATTGGCAAACAAAGCCTCCCGATCCGCCCAGACCTGCACCCGATCCGGCCGCAACGACTCATTCAACGAATGCTCCGACAACAGCGGATCAATCCCCGTCGTATCCAACTGCCCCAACTGCTCCACATAAGCCAAAATACTGCCCAACTGCTGGGTAAAACGCTCCTCCTCCTCAGCAGTCAAAGCCAAGCGGGCCAAATGGGCCACATGGCGCACCTGCGAACGGCTAATCATCGCAAAACCCCAAAAACATCCCCAGAAAAAACGGGATCCCCAACCGGGATCCCTAAGCGATGTCACCTAGGTTTTACTTTTTGGGAACGCGGGGCGTTTCCCGGAAGAAAATGCAGAAAAACAACAGACCAATTGTCAGAAACAAGATGGTCGTATAGGTTACGGCTTCCATCGTTTGTCCCCCAAAAAATCCAATCCCTATAGGTTTAGCCTAACAAACTCTAGCTCAACAGTGGCGGGGAACAGGGTAACCCCCATTCCCCCAGCTAAAACTAGGCTTCCGCCTTGCGAGTGGTGGGATCCCCGAGCTTCTGGAAGACCCCGAATTCCACCATTTCCTCGCTCAAGTTCGGGTCAATACCGGCAAACACATCCCGGAACAAGGTCCGCGCCCCGTGCCAAATATGCCCAAAGAAGAACAGCAGCGAGAACACCGCATGGCCAAAGGTGAACCATCCCCGGGGACTGGTGTGGAACGTTCCGTCGGCTTTGGGGGTTTCCCGGTCAAACTCAAACAGTTGCCCCAACTGAGCCTTACGGGCAAAAGCCTTCACCTGATTGGGATCGGTGAACTTCTGACCGTCGAGCTTGCCGCCGAAGAACTCCACCGTCACCCCCGTTTGTTCAAAGCTGTACTTGGATTCCGCCCGCCGGAAGGGAATATCCGCCTTCACCACCCCGTCAGCATTGCGCAGGATCACCGGGAAGGTTTCAAAGAAATTGGGCAGGCGATCCACAAACAACTCTTCCCCATCCTTGTCGCGGAACACCGGCGCTCCTAACCATTCAATAGCAATCCCATCCCCCTTATTCATCGGGCCGGCCCGGAACAGACCCCCCTTGGCAGGACTGTTGCCCACATAGTCGTAGAACAACAACGACTTGGGCACCGAGTTCCAGGCTTCCGAGAGGGTTGCCCCCGCTTCCACCGCCGCATCCACCCGGCGATTGATTTCTTGGCGGAAATAGCTGGAATCCCACTGGTAGCGAGTTGGGCCAAACAGATCAATAGGAGTTGTGGCACTGCCATACCACATCGTCCCTGCCACCACAAAGCCGGCGAAAAACACCGCCGCAATCGAACTCGAGAGTACCGTCTCGATATTGCCCATGCGCAACGCCCGATACAACCGCTGCGGCGGCCGCACCGTCAAATGGAACAGACCAGCAATAATCCCCACAATGCCGGCGGCAATGTGGTGAGCCACCACCCCCCCCGGATTAAAGGGATTAAACCCAGCCGGCCCCCATTCCGGCGCCACCGGCTGCACATGGCCACCCAAACCATAGCCATCGGAAACCCACATCCCCGGGCCCCACACCCCCGTCAGGTGGAACGCCCCAAAACCAAAACAAAGCAAACCCGACAAAAACAAATGGATCCCAAACATCTTGGGCAAATCCAAGGCCGGCTCACCGGTGCGGGGATCCCGGAACAGCTCTAGGTCCCAATAGACCCAGTGCCAGCAGGCCGCCAAGAACAACAGCCCCGAAAGGACAATGTGAGCCGTTGCCACCCCTTCAAAGCTCCAAAAGCCGGCATCGGCAATACTTTCACCATAGATGTTCCAGCCGCCCCAGGAGTTTTCCACCCCCAGCCGGGCCATAAACGGTAGCACAAACATCCCCTGCCGCCACATCGGGTTCAGCACAGGGTCACTGGGGTCAAAAATTGCCGTTTCATAAAGCGCCATTGAACCGGCCCAGCCTGCCACCAAAGCGGTGTGCATCAGGTGAACCGCAATCAGGCGACCTGGGTCATTCAGTACGACTGTATGCACCCGGTACCAGGGTAATCCCATCGTGATCCTCCACGTCCCATCAAGATCGTTATCGCCAAAAGCCGCAGCCCCTAAGCCTAAACCCAGGTTACGACATCTTGGGTTGCATGGTTACAAAATATGAGCAAGTCTCAGGAAAGGCAAGCCAATCCCGCTCCTTGACCCGAACAATCTCCTACATTTGTAGCAGAGACCTGTGATAACATCTCAGAATATTGCAGAAAATTCATAAATATTTTCATCTTGACCCTTGACAGCAGGGCAAAGGAGAGCTAAGCATGGCAACGATTCGGGTGGCCAATCTGGGCAATCAGGAGATTTCGGCGCTGGATGGATCCCTGTTGCGCACGAAGTTGCTGGAGAACAATGTGGATGTTTACAAGTTTATGGCCAAGTTGACCAACTGCGGTGGGGTGGGGCAGTGTGGAACTTGTGTGGTGGAAATCCTGGAGGGATCCCAGTATTTGTCGCCGCGGACGGCGGCGGAGGAGCGGCACCTGAAGCGGAAGCCGGACAGCTATCGCCTCTCCTGTCAGACGAAGGTGCTGCAGGGGACGGTGGTTCTCAATGTTAAGCCGAGGTAGGGGGGGAGTTAAAGATGGGTCAGGGCTGGTGGTGGTTGCTCTGGGCGGGGCTATTGGGCTATGGGGTGTTTCTGGCTCCCGCTGACGATCCTCAGGGGACGTGGGAACTGCTGCGACGGCTGATGGAGGGGGACATAGCCGGGATTAATCCGGCGGTGGTGGCCGAGTTCTATCTGATGGGGGTGCTGCCTCTGATTTACTGGTGTTTTCTGCTGCCGGATGGCAAAACCCAAAATATCCGGGCTTGGCCTTTTGCCCTGGCCATGATGGGGGTAGGGGTTTTTGCCCTGCTGCCCTATATGGCCTTGCGCCAACCCCAACAACGCTTTTCGGGATCTTTGGCTGGCTGGGAGCGCTGGGGGCAGAGTCCTTGGCTGGGGCGGCTGCTGACGCTGGGGACGATGGGGTTGTTGGTGTGGGGGGTGCGCCATGGGGATTGGCGGGATTTCTGGGATTTATGGCTCCATAATCGCTTCATTCATGTGATGACTTTGGACTTTGGGCTGCTGTGCTGTCTGCTGCCCTATTGGGTGGGGGAGGATCTGGTCTGGCGGGGGCTGGCGGTGGAGGATCGCATCTGGGGGTTTCGTTGGATCCCGTTGTTGGGGGCGTTGGCCTATTTGTCGGGGCGACCACCCCTGAAGGCGGCCTAAAAGCGGCTTGGGGCTGTGGCAGAATCAGGGGGAGGGGTCTGGGAAGGATGGGAGATGACGGCGGTACAGGTTTCCACGTTGTTGATGACGACCCTGTTGGGGGTGGGGCTGTTCTTTTTTATTCGCGCCGCCAGCAAGGACCGCACCCAACAGCGCCGCTACCAGGTGGGGATCCCTATGGGCACTTTGGGGCCGCAGCTCTATGGCTATGCTCAGTCCCATGGTTTTCGGCTCCAGGGGCAAGATGAGCAGCAGCGGGCAGTGTTTGTGGGCATGGCCCAGCCCAGTGAGTTTCTGGCGGTGTTTCTGTCCCTTCTGACGCTGGTGGGGGTGAGCTGTGGGGTGATGGTGATTCGCTCCCTCTATCCCTCCTTGGGCGGGATCCCTTGGCTGTTGGTGGTGTTGGCTCCTTGGGCCGGCGCGGCCTATCGGCGGCGGATGCAGCGGCAGGAGATGTTGAAGATCTGGTTGGGGGAAGGGGAGCAGGGATCCCTGTTGCACCTGGAAGGGCAACGGGATGAACTGGATCGCCTGGAGGCCTACCTGGGATTATCCTAGGGGAGCGGGTGAGGAGATAGGACATGCGATTGGCAGGTAAGGTTGCGCTAATTACCGGGGCAGGCAGCGGCATCGGGCGAGAAACCGCCCTTCTGTTTGCCAAACAGGGATCCCAGGTGGTGGTGGTGGACATTCAGGATGCTGCCGGGGAAGAAACGGTGGCGATGATTCGGGCCGCCGGGGGGGAGGCTATTTACGTGCATGCGGATGTGTCCCGGGCGGCGGACTGTGAGGGGATGGTTGCCCAAGCGGAGGCTACCTATGGTCGTCTGTCGGTTTTGTTCAATAATGCCGGGATCATGCATGCGGCCGATGACGACGCCGTCACCACTTCGGAAGCCGTTTGGGATCTGACCATGGCCGTCAATCTCAAGGGGGTATTTTTGGGCTGCAAGTTCGGGATCCCGGCGTTGCGGCGGGCGGGGGGAGGTTCGATTATCAACACGGCTTCTTTTGTGGCGAAGCTGGGGGCGGCTACTCCGCAAATTGCCTATACGGCTAGCAAGGGGGGGGTGTTGGCGCTGACGCGGGAACTGGCGGTGGTGCATGCCCGGGAGGGGATTCGGGTGAATGCCCTTTGTCCTGGGCCGTTGCGGACGGAATTGCTGATGAAGGTTTTGGATACCCCCGCTAAGCAGCAGCGGCGGCTGGTGCATATTCCCATGGGGCGTTTTGGTGAGGCCCATGAAATTGCCCAGGCGGCTCTGTTTTTGGCTTCGGACGAGTCTTCGTTTATCACCGGCAGCGAGTTTATGGTGGATGGGGGGATCACGGCTGCCTACGTGACGCCGGAGTAGATCTGCACCCTCCTGCCGTTTGTGAAGGTCTCTATTGCTGAAGGGGCTTGACCAGCTTGTGGTTGATGTTTGGGCTGCCGAATGGGGGATTTAATCTTTGACCATGTCACCTAGGAACTAGGGTGATTGCAAGTCCCGTTATCACCCGTTATCAGAAGTAGCAAGTCTCATCGAGCCTGGGCCAGTTCTTTCAAAGTCTCAACCTAGGTAGCAATGGCTGCAGATCCTGACAGGTAGTCTCTGGCAAGGGGGGAGAGGGGAGCGTCTTACTGATGCTTGGCGATTGATTGACCTATATTGCCATGGAGACTGAAACCAATCCCTCACCCCCGGCCCCTCTCCCAAAGCGGGAGAGGGGGATTTAACTTTTGAGGGGTTCGGGGAGCGATAAGTCCCGCGCTGTACCTGAAGCGTCGGGATACATGGACTCCCCGCGCTTGTCGTTCCCCATGCCTACAATGGGGATGAGACCAGCACTTACCATTAGTGCAGCGCGCGGTAAGCTATGGCTATGCTGACCATGAACTACACCTACCGAATCTATCTAGATGCCATACTGAACTGCGGTCGTGGCTTGAAACGTGCAGAGGCGTGTATAACTACGCCTTGCGCGAACTCAAAGACTGGATGGCTTCGCGTAAGTGTCCGATAGACCGATGCTCGTTGGAAAAAGAATACATTATCCCCGCCGATGAGCCGTTTCCGTCTTAGCATCGTCAACAAAACAACCTGCCCAAAGCGAAGAAGCAATTCCCACATTTGGGCAGGGTGCATTCTCAAGTTTTGCAAACTACGATTCGTAGACTGCATGATACTTGGGAGGCATTTCATGGGTTCCCGCAATTGCTGCAACGCAGAGCGGCACGAAAACAAAAGGGTTCCCAAAACTGGGAGAGAGCACAAACGAAGGTGGCGAGGATGCACCATCGGATTGCAAGCCGCCGTAAAGATTTCTCACAAACTTTGCGACCAGGCGCAAACCATCTTTGCAGAAGATCTCAACGTCACAGGGTTGACACGGGGAATGCTGGGAAAAGATTGCGTTGATTTTCTGTCTCTGACGGAATGGGTCTGCTGGAAACGGGGGGTGTACTTTGCTAAGGTCAACCCCAACGGCACCAGTCAAACCTGCCCCAACTGCCTTGCTACCGTGAGCAAAGGTTTAGAAGTCAGAGAACATCATTGTCCTGAGTGTGGGTATTGGACTCATCGTGACCATGCCGCCGCCGAGATGGTTTTGCATCGTGGATTGGAAAAGACTCTGGGGAACGGAAACCGCCTGTCAAGTCTATGACCTAGATAAGTGGTGTGGGGCAGGAATACTCAACCGCGAGGTTGAGAAGCCCGCGCTGTACCCGTAGGGGCAGCGTCGGGAGGATGTCACGCTTTATCCGACTAAACAGCAAAGAGCAAAGCTGTTTGAGTGGCGGCGCTTGCATTGTTATCTCTATAACGCCCGTCTGGAGCATCGGATCACTAGCTACCGGAAGTTTGGCAAATCAGTTAGCTGCTACGACCAGCAAAATATATTGCCTGACTTTAAGCGTGATTGGCCGGAATCCAAAGAGTTAGGTGGTCATGCCCTGCAAGCTACTGTCAAACCGGTAGACTTTGCCTTTCAGCGATTCTTTAAGGGGTTGGGCAAAGATCCCCAGTTCAAGCCAGTTCGCCATTATTCGGGTTGGACCTTCCCCGGCTGGAAGGCCCGGACGAATGGTAAGCATGGGCGGTTGGAGATCACCAACCTGGGTCGCATCCGCATGAGGGGCAAGGCTCGGACATGGGGATTGATTGCCAACTACTTGCACCATTGTTTATGTTTATCGGGCCAGTGAAGATGCCGGGTACGCCACGGTGGAGTGTACCCCAGTCGGGCAAACAGGTGGTGGTGCTATCGGGCTAGATCTGGGCTGCAAAGATGCTGCATCTTTCTCTGATGGCACGAAGGAGCCTAAACCTGAATTCATCCAAGGCGGTGATGTGGCGGTTAAACGAGCCTCCAAGTCACTGCGACGGAAGCGTAAGCCAGATAGGAAGGCGAAGGTTAAGGCTTCGTCCAGATGGCGCAAAGCTCAGCGCACAAGTTCTAAGCTCAAACGGAAGGTAGCCAACCAGCGAGTGGATTGGCTGCATAAACTCACTAGCGACATTGTTAGCCGTAATAGCCTGGTCGCGGGTGAACAGTTAAACATCAAGGGCATGACCCGCAAAGCCCAAAAAGGAAGTAAGCGGAAACGGCAAAAAGCCGGACTCAACTGCTCTATCCTCTCCGTTGGTTTTGGCATGATTGGCCCAATGATTGCCTACAAAGAGCGGGAAGCGGGATTTCCTACCCAACAGTTAAAGCCATCTCAGCGCTGTGGGAAGTTTTGGGAGTTAACCCCGAAAACGTTGGCAGCTAGGATACATCAGTGCCAGCATTGCAGTCATACCGAAGATAGAGATATGAATGTCACTCAAGTCAATTTAATTTGGGCGCGGGGCCAGGAACTTGGCCTAACGTCAAACGCAGAGTTGGCCATCTCTACCGATTGGGGAAGCATGAGGCAAATGAGGGCGAGGAAGCGTCGAAAACTCCAATCTGTAGGCGAGGGACACGAACCCCCGCCCCTCCATAGCTCGGGGTAGTTCATCTTAGGCTCACCTGGAATGCATACAGAATGCACAGCTCGGTACAAGTCATCTGCTAACCCTGGTAGGGTGGCTCACTGATATTGGAAGTGTCCCTTAATCCAGGCCGATAGTGTACTTGGACCACTCCTGATGGGTACCGCTGCGCACCATCTTGGAAATCTCAAAATAGAGACTGCTGTGGGGGCGGCGGGGCTGCTGTAGTAAAGGCATATTGGCCTCCCGAGGAGTGCGGTTGCCCTTTTTGACATTGCAGCGCACACAGGCACTGACCACATTTTCCCAAGTATCTCCCCCGCCCCGGGAACGGGGAACTACGTGATCGATTGTCAGATCATCTCCATAGCAGCCGCAGTACTGGCAACGATGGCCATCTCGATACATCACGTTGCGACGGGTAAGGGGGATCTCCTTATAGGGAACCGACACGTACTGCCGCAGTCGAATCACTGTTGGTAGTGGAAAATTACCTCGCACCACCTTGCCATTGTGTTCTACCTGTTCAGCCTTACCCTTGAGGAGCAACACCACCGCCCGCCGCCAACTGGTAATGTTGAGAGGCTCGTAGGATGCATTCAGTACGAGAACTTTACTCATACAAGGGCTGGGGCAGACTGCAAATAATGACAAACCTGGCTTTAAGGCAAATCCTAACACTCGCCTCTTGCCAATGGGTAGACAAAAGTACTCAAAAAAACAAGTCCTAGCCCAGCCTGCCCCAAGCCAGATCCTTGGCTTCTAGGGGCTATGGGGTCACCCAGCCCCCCTCAGTTCCTGTCCCCCACAACAAGCCCAGAACCTACTGGGGTTCAGTGGCAACCGGTACCGAGCCAGTGCGGACGGTAATCGTCTGAATCTGGTTACCCCGATTCACCTCAAACCGCAGGGAAGCCCCCACCCCACTCTTTTCTACCTGAGCCTGCACTTCATCGGCAGTTCGCATCGGCTGGCCGTTGATGCGCACAATCACATCCCCTGCCCGCAAGCCTGACCGCTCCGCCGGGGATCCCGGCATGACACTAGCGATTAGCACCCCTTGGTCGGCTGTAATCATCATGCCGCTATTGGGATCTTGGTTAATTTGTTCTCGCAGTTCAGCGGTCAGGGTTACCATGCGGATGCCGACGTAGGGGTGATCTACCCTGCCCTTCGCAATCAGTTGTTCTGCCACCCTTTGGGCGGTTTCGATGGGAATGGCAAAGCCTAGCCCTTGGGCCCCTTGAATAATGGCTGTATTGACTCCGATCACTTCCCCGCGGTCATTGAGGAGTGGTCCACCCGAATTACCCGGATTGATAGCGGCATCCGTCTGGATAAAAGCAACCCGCTTATCCGGCACCCCCACCTGACCACTGCTGCGACCCAAAGCACTGATAATACCTGCGGTCACCGTATTATCCAGTCCCAAAGGATTACCGATGGCAATGGCCCACTGCCCTGGCTGCAGATCCGCCGATCGCCCTAGCACCACCGTCGGTAGGTTATTGGCATTGATCCTGACAACTGCAATATCCGTCACCGGATCACTGCCGACCACCTGCCCATCGAAGCGGCGCCCATCCTTGAGGGTTACCGTCACCCGGTCACTGCCATCGACCACATGGGCATTAGTAATAATCTGACCATCACGGCTGATGATAAATCCCGACCCCGTTCCCTGCTGGCGGCGTTCCCTTGGCACCCGGGGCACATCGGGGAAAAACTCCCGGAAAAATGGATCATTAAAGAAAAACTCCTCCGGCGTGCGGCTGCGGCGAACGGTGCGCTCCGAGTCAATTCTGACCACCGCCGGCCCCACCTGCTGGGCCACCGCAGCAATGAAATTGGTTCCTCCTCCCGCTAGGGCCGTTGTTTGCGCCAGCCCAGGGGATACCCCCACCGTACAGGTCAGCACCACAGTCAGCAGCCACAGCAGCAGACGAGCCATAATCCATCCATCATGAAACAGTCTTCAGGCTGAATCTAACACACGCTCCCCGTTCCCAGGGTAGGGCTTGCCGCACCTTGACGGCGCTCACCCCATCTAGAAAAACATTTTTGCGACATTTTTGCGCGAAGGGGTGTTGAGTCCCAGGAAAGATAGGTTAGAGTTGACCCAAGATTGCTGAGGTTTCCGTCCATGCAACGCTCCTTAATCCATTTAGCGCTCGTTGTTCCTGCGGCGCTGATGCTTTCAACCGCTGCCACTGCTAGCCCCTGCAGCCACTCTCGCACCTCTACTTCTACGGTCACCACCAGCTCCCCTCAACTGGATCTGCGTGGCTTCATCGGGATTAGCATCAGCCAACTCACCCCTGCCCGGGCCCAACTCCTCAATAACCCTGCCTTCAATAGCGCTAACGCCAACGGCATCCTGATTGGGCGGGTGCTGAGCAATAGCCCCGCTTCCCAAGCCGGCCTAGCCCCCGGGGATGTCATCATCGGTGTCTCCGGTCAAACCGTCGGTAGCATCCAAGAACTGCAAGAAATTATCTCCTCCACCCCCATCGGCACCCCCATCCCCATCACTTTCCAACGGGGATCCCAAGTGAAGACTGTGATGGTTTCCGTGGGCAATGGGGACATCCTGCGCAGCCGCATGTAGGGATTGGGCTGTTAGGATTGGGGCGGGCTTGCTTCTGGCAGGCCCGGTTTTATTGGGTCTGGATTTTTCAGGACCCCTGCCATTTCCATCAAGCTGGCAACCTCAGTGGCGATCTCTGTCCAAGCTGCCTTGGTAATGCTTTGGCGGGCCACCAGAACTCCCCAGTACCCGGGCTCCAAGCTAGGCAGCAAAAGTCGCAGAGCAGCGCGCAGTTGTCGCTTGACCCGATTGCGCACCACCGCCAGGGGGCTGACCTTTTTGCTGACGATGACCCCCCACTGAGGCAGTTGGGATTCTTGCTCAGGGATTTTAGCCCAGTGAATTACCAAACGTGCCGCAGCCAGTCGCTGCCCATGCTGGAAAATGTAGGCAAATCGCTGTCGCCGGCGCAAGCGGTAAGGCTCGGGAAGCACCTAGCACGCAGCCAAACGGGCCCTGCCACGACTGCGTCTTCTGCGGATGACCCGTCGCCCACCGGGTGTACTCATACGGGCGCGGAAGCCGGAATCCCTGAGGCGTTTGCGATTGGTTCCACGGAGAGTCCGCTTGGTCATGGGCTTGCTCTGAACGTGTTCACAGATTCTCTATAATACTGAATCCTGCTCTATTTGCCTAGATTGTCCCAGAAGGAGCTTGCCATTAAGCTGTAAATCCTATCCTTGTAACCTCAGCTATGGATGAGTTGGATGCCACGCTTGCCAACCTTTGGGAGCAGATGTTAGGGCACTTACAGGTGCAGTTGAGCCGCCCCACCTACGAAACCTGGATTAAACCTGCCCGCTTAGAAGCTGTCACCGACCGCAGTGTCGTGATTCGCACCCCCAATAGCTTTGCCCGCCGTTGGTTACTCAACCACTATGGTTCTGTGATTGCCGAGGTGGTGCAAACGGTTCTGGGACGACCGATGGAGATTCAGTTTTCGGTGGCGGAGGAGGCGGCAGAAGCAGCACCTCTAGCTAGCTATTCCCCGACGGCTGAGGTCAGCAGTCCTATCCCTGTGCGCGTGGCCGAGCTCAATCCCAAGTACTCTTTCTCTCGCTTTGTGGTGGGGCCCAATAATCGCATGGCCCATGCGGCGGCTTTGGCGGTGGCAGAAATGCCAGGACGGGCCTATAACCCTTTATTTCTCTGTGGGGGGGTAGGTTTGGGCAAGACCCATCTGATGCAGGCCATCGGTCATTATCGCTGGGAAGCCGATAGCCAAACCCGCATTGCCTATGTTTCGACGGAGCGTTTTACCAACGATTTAATTGATGCTATCCGCCGCGATAGCATGCAGTCGTTTCGGGAGCATTACCGAGCTGTGGATGTGCTGCTGGTGGATGATATTCAATTTATCGAGGGCAAAGAATATACCCAGGAGGAATTCTTTCATACCTTTAACACCTTGCATGAGTCTGGCAAGCAAATTGTGTTGGCAGCGGATCGCTCCCCTCACTTGATTCCTCGCCTGCAGGAACGGCTCTGCTCCCGATTCACCATGGGGCTAATTGCTGAGATTCAACCCCCGGATATTGAAACCCGCATGGCTATCCTGAAGAAGAAGGCAGAATACGAAGGGATGCAACTGCCGACAGATGTGATCGAATATATTGCTTCCACTTATACTACCAATATTCGGGAGTTGGAGGGGGCTTTAATTCGGGCCGTGGCATTTATCTCCATCTCCGGTCTGCCAATGACTGTTGAGAATATCGAGTCTGTCTTGAGTCCCCCTTCTGAACCTAAGGAAATTACCATCGATAGGGTTTTTGAGGTGATCCAGGAGGTTTATGGGATCAGCAAGTCGGATCTGCTCAGCCATTCCCGCAAAAGGGAAATCAGCCAAGCTCGGCAAATTGCTATGTATTTGGCCCGCCACTATACCAAGCTGAGCCTGCCGAAGATTGGGGCTGCTTTCGGTGGTAAGGATCACACTACTGTTTTGTATAGCTGTGAAAAGATTGCCCAATTGATGCAGGAGGATCTAGCTTTCCTGCGACATATGCAGCAGGTGATTGATCGACTCAAGTATGCCAGTTAATTGCGGACTCTGTTGCCCCAACTCACCCCAATTCATACCCCCAATTCATAGGATGGATCCCTGATCAAGGGGCAAAAGCCTGTCTGGTAAAATGGAAATAGCTTTTTTCGGAACTGCCATGAGCCTCCGTCCCCTTGCCCAACATGTGATCCCGACGGATTTGGGGCAGGAAATGTCCCAGTCCTACTTAGAATACGCCATGAGCGTGATTGTGGGACGGGCGCTGCCAGATGCCAGGGATGGACTGAAGCCGGTGCATCGGCGCATCCTCTATGCCATGCATGAGTTGGGTCTGAGTGCGGATCGCCCCTTCCGCAAGTGCGCCCGGGTGGTGGGGGATGTGATTGGGAAATATCACCCCCATGGGGATGTGGCGGTCTATGACGCTCTGGTGCGCATGGCCCAGGATTTTTCCATGCGGGAACCTCTGGTCAGCGGGCACGGCAATTTCGGCTCGGTGGATAATGACCCGCCTGCGGCGATGCGTTACACGGAATGTCGGCTCACAGCCCTGGCCCAAGCCGCCCTGCTCCAGGATATGGACGCCAATACGGTGGATTTTGGCGATAACTATGACGGCTCTCAACAGGAACCCTTGGTGCTGCCGGCCCGCTTGCCCCAACTCCTCCTGAATGGCTCGGCGGGGATCGCCGTGGGTATGGCCACCAATATCCCCCCCCACAATTTGGCAGAACTGATCGATGGGGTGATTGCCCTGATCGATAACCCAAACCTAGACAGCCTCGCCCTGATGCGCTATATCCCAGGGCCGGATTTTCCCACTGGCGCCATCATCCTCGGCCAAGAGGGCATCCGGGAAGCCTACACCACCGGACGGGGATCCCTGACTTTGCGGGGGGTGGCTAGCATTGAGCCTTTGGGATCGCGCAATGCGATTATCATTACGGAGTTGCCTTATCAGACGAATAAGGCGGCGATGATTGAGAAGATTGCCGAGTTGGTGAATGAGAAGAAGTTAGAGGGGATTGCTGATATTCGCGATGAAAGTGACCGCCAGGGGATGCGGGTGGTGATTGAGTTGAAGCGGGATGCCAATCCCCAGGTGGTGCTGAATAATCTTTATAAGCAGACACCTTTGCAGAGCAATTTTGGGGTGAATCTGTTGGCGATTGTCCACAATGAACGGGGGGTGGCGGAGCCTCGTTTATTGACGTTGAAGGATTGTTTACAGATTTTTCTGGATTTTCGTCAGGAGGTGATTGAGCGACGGACTCGCTATGAGCTGCAGAAGGCAGAGGAGCGGAACCATCTGTTACAGGGGTTGTTGGTGGCGTTGAGGCATTTGGAGCAGGTGATCCGCTGGGTGCGCGAGGCACCGGATGCGGCGGCGGCACGGGAACTGTTGCAGGGGGAATTGGGTTTGTCCCAAGCTCAGGCGGAGGCCATTTTACAGATGCAGTTGCGGCGACTAACGGCGTTGGAGGCAGAAAAGATCCGCCTTGAACACGAGGATCTGACGGCTAAGATTGCCGATCTGCGGGATATTCTCAGTCGTCGGGAACGCATCCTCCAAATCATCAAGGAGGAGTTGCTGGAGCTGAAAGCACGTTTCCACAATCCCCGTCGTTCCCGGATTCAGTTGCAGGAAACGGATCTGGAAACGGAAGATCTGATTGAGAATCGGGAGATCGTTTTGTTTTTGACGGAGCAGGGCTATATTAAGCGCCTGGATGTGGAGGAGTTTCAGGTACAGCGGCGGGCCACCCGCGGTAAGTCCGGCACCCGTATGAAAGAGGAGGATGCGGTGGCTCAGTTTTTGGCTTGCCGCAGTCACGATACGATTTTGCTGTTCAGTAATCGCGGGCTGGTGTATTCGTTGCGGGGCTTTGAAATCCCGCCGGGGAGTCGCACGGCGAGGGGTACGGCCCTGGTGCAGTTGCTGTCTTTGGAGGGGAATGAAAAAATTACTTCGGTGATCCCGATTAGTGAGTTTTGTGAGGATGAATATCTGGTGATGCTCACGGAAGGGGGCTATATCAAAAAAACGGCTCTGAGCGCTTTTGCCAATATCCGCAGCAGTGGTTTGATTGCCATTTCTTTGGAGGAAGGGGATCACTTGGCCTGGGTGCGCCGGGCGCGGGAAACGGATGATGTGCTGATCGCAACGCGCCAAGGGATGGGGATTCGCTTCCATGCCGACCACCAACAGTTGCGACCCCTGGGGCGGGCAACCCGGGGGGTACGGGCGATTACCCTCAATCCCGGTGACCAACCGGTGAGTATGGATATTATTCCCGCCAATGCTAAGGATGGGTTTATTCTGCTGACGACGGTGCAGGGCTATGGCAAGTTGACGCCGGTGGAGGCGATGCGGGCCCAAAACCGGGGCGGAAAAGGGGTGATTGCCTGTAAGCTGCGCCAGGATGAGCGGGAGGGGGGCGATGAGCTGGTGGCCCTGCGGATCGTCCAAAGTAGCGATGAAATTATGCTGGTAACCAGTCGGGGCATCGTTATCCGTCAGGTGGTCCAAGCGATTTCTAGCCAGTCCCGGATGGGAATGGGGGTGCGCCTACAACGCCTCGATGAGGATGACCGAATTGTGGCAGTAACGGTGGTGCCCCCCAGTGAACAGGGGGATCCCGAGGAGTCAGTCGAAGAAAAAGAGGGTGACTAGTTTGCGTTGTTCTTCGGCGTAGCGGCAGGCGTCGAGGAGGGTGATGCTGTCGTGAAAGGCAAAGGAGATCAACTGCTGGCATTTGCTGATGATCTCGCTGTTGCACAGTTGGCTGGCTTGGGCAAGGGGCAGGTCGTCGTTTTCGGGATGCTCGATCAGGTGCATGACTTGCTCGAGTTGAGCCCGGGATTCGGAGGGCTGCCGTTCCAAGCTTTGGGGCAAAATCACGGTCAATAGCTTGGGATCAGCCCGCATGGCACCGCGGATGACGGCAGAATTGGTGCCGGTGGCCCCGGAGGTAAGGATGCGATTGCCACTCAGGGCCAAAGCATAGCTGAGCATTTCAATCAAATGCTGGTGGGCAATGGGGACATGGCGGCTGCCCAAAATGGCCAAACGCTTGGGGCCAACCTGTTGAATGGCGGCTAATTCCTGCAAAAATGTATCTACCTTGGGGGACTCGGTGGCTTGGGTCAAGGGCAAACTCCGGGCAGGGAAACCACCGTGCATTCTATCAAACTGTGGGGTGGGGTAGGGCAAGGGCGATGAGAGGGAGGGAAAACTGCTGTAGGATCGGCTGTGGGTGGCTGTGGGAGGAGAGGTGAGAAAGCTGCTAGGACTGCTGTTGCTACTGCTGCTAGGACTGTTGCTAGGCTGTAGCCCCCACCCCAATCGCACCATTGTGGAAGAAGCCATCCAGTGGCAAATCCACCACCCCACCGGCATCCGCCAAGAATTGGTCGGCAGCCAAACTTTGGGATCCCGAATTCGGGTGACGGGGGTGAGGGTGAAGCGGGATCAGCGCTGGCAGGGGGAGGTTTTTGACCGGGGTCAGAGTCGATTGGTGAAGGGACGACTGGTCTCGGGGTCTTACCGAATTCGGTTGGGACGGGAAAAACGAGTCCTCCCCTTTTCCCTGGTGTTGGTGCCGGATCCCCCGGATTGGTTTTTGGCACTTCGGGAAGGGGAGAGCTGGCGCCTACAACCTCTGCAATCCCTAGTTCCCCCCCCAGAGCCAGAAGAGACGGCCTGAACGGGATCCCAAACTCAGGCGTCTAAGGGGCAAGCGCACCAGGGGGATTGGGGAAAGTGGAGCGGGGACATTTTTGGCGACGGCTGACGGGGGGGGGCAGGGCTGCGGAGCTCCACAGTACGGTGCCGCTCGCGGTGCTGTGGCAGGGGTGGCTACACCAGACCCAACCCCCTGTGAGCTATCCGGATCTGACCCTAGCTGGGGGGGAGGCGTTGAAGCCAACGGTGCACCGCCGCCTGCAGCTACAAAGGTTTTTTGAATGGTGGACAACCCAAAAGATCCAGGCGGTGAATCCTTTGCATGAGCGGATGGTGGATTTCTGGCGGGACTACTTTACGGTATCGGCACGGATGGGCCCGGTTGCGGCGTTGCTAGATTATGAACAGCGCCTGAGGACCCATGCTTTGGGGGATTTTCAGGAGTTGCTCTGGAGCGTTTCCACCAGCCCCATGATGCTGATCTACCTCAATAATGGGGAAAATCGCCGCGGTCACCTCAACGAAAACTTTAGCCGGGAACTGCTGGAATTATTTACGGTAGGCCCAGGACACTACACGGAGCAGGATATCCAAGAAGGGGCACGGGCCCTGACGGGGTGGCGCTTGGTACGAGCTGAGCCAGGGCAGATCAGCAGTGACTTTTTCCCCAAACGCCATGACCCAGGCAGCAAAACCTATCTGGGCCGCACCGGCACCTGGAAACCGGAGGACATCATCGACATACTGGCCAACCACCCGGCCACCGGCCAACGCCTGGGATACAAGCTCTGGTCCACCCTGGTCTACCCCAACCCAGAACCGGAAATCGTCACCCACCTCAGCCAGGTCTACCAGGGATCCCGACGGCAGATTCCGGCTGTGCTGGAAGCGATTTTCACCCATCCAGCCTTTTTCAGTCCGCGGGCCTACCGCAGCCGCGTCAAGAGTCCCCAAGAGTTTCTCATGGGATCCCTGCGGGCGTTGGAGATTGAGTTTGAGCCCCAGAAGGTGCTGTTGAGTTTGCGGCAGATGGGCAACCATCCCTACGGAGCGCCGACGGTGAAGGGTTGGCCGGATTCTTGGGTGACGACGACATCCCTGTTGAATCGTCTGAGTTTGGCTCAGGATCTGACGGCGGAGTGGGGTAATGATGGGGGGTTTGCCTTTGCGCCCGAAAAGTTTGGACAGGAGGAATTGCTGAGGTTGCTGCTAGACGGTGAGGAACCGGCAGGGTTGAGTCAGGACTGGCGGCGTTTGGATCGACGGGAACAGGCAGCGGTATTGCTGTCTTCGCCGGTTTATCAGTTGATTTGAGCTAGAACCATTCTTCTAGGCGACCGATTTGGGACTGCATGGCCTGGGTGAGTTCCCGGTACCAGTCGTGGAGATCGAGGGTGGTGATGGAGCTGCGGAGGATGTCTTGGCAACGCCGCAGGTGGTCTCGGCTTTGCGGACTTAATTCCGGCTGCTGCTCCAACAGGGCCAGTTCCACCTGTAGATACAAGATCAGATTGGCAATATCTTGGGGATGTAGGGGTTTTGACATCCGAGTTCCCCAGGGATAGTACCGCTATAGCCTAACATCTGGTTTCTGGGAGAGGAGCCGGAACCTGTCTGGCTGTTAATACTCGTTCTGCTTTGTAAGGGCTAGAGTTGGAGAACTGAAACACGCTCAAACCCCACTGCCATAGTCCTGGGATCCCTGGCAAGTTCCTGCAAAATGCCCATACTCTATCGCTGTTCTGTGTAAGGATATACTGCTTCTTCTGCTGCTATCAGAATAGCTAATCCCTTTTTCCGGGGATTTAGAGGGATTCCTACAGTGGGATGGGCATTCTCGGTGAGAACATTTGCCTGCAAGTTATCAGGAAATGCCTGGGAATTAGTCAAAGTCTGTTGGCCAGTCGGGGTGCAATTCGTGCTCGAAGAACCGCCGGATCTGAGCCGGGGTCACCCGAGGCAAAGATAGGGGCGGCAGGTTATCCAGAGAAAAAAAACCCACCTGGGGGGTCTCGTGGCTGGGAGTAGGGCTGCCGCCGATAATCTGACAACGGAAAAACAATTTATACACGTGATAGGGCAAAGGCGGGGTATGTCCCTGCTGATCCCGGTCGTAAACAGCCAGAACTTTCGTCACCTTGGTCTGGTAGCCGGATTCTTCCCACACCTCCCGCTCGACAGCCTGGCTAGGAGATTCATTGATGTCAGCCCAACCGCCGGGCAGCGACCAACACTGATCCCAAGCCTCCTGCACCAGCAAAATCTGCCCCTCCCGAAAAACTACCCCCCGCACGTCCACCTTGGGAGTGGCATAACCCACTTCCCCTTGAAACAAAGCCTCGAGCCGATCCGCCTCCACTTGCCCGTACTCAGCCAGGATCTCGGCAGCCAGACGACGCAGCTTCTCGTAACGCTCCTGGTCAAAGGGATTGGAGGCATACTGCAAGCCATTTTGGGCAATCGCCTGGAGCGTCCGCCCCCACTGCAACCATTTGGAAGTCATGCCACCCTAGTCCTACACCAGTTGGATCTTAGTCCGCTGCCGCAACCAACGCAGCACAGGTACAAAATAAATGCCGATCCCCATAGGCGTTGTCAATCCGCCGCACCGACGGCCAAAACTTGTGCTCCCGCAACCAACTCGCAGGATAAGCAGCAAGCTGACGGGAATAGGGATAGGGCCAGTGGTCGGCACACACCATCCGCGCCGTATGGGGGGCATTTTTCAGGGGATTGTTCCCGGGATCCCAGATGCCCTGCTCGATCTGGGCAATTTCGGAGCGAATGGCAATCATGGCCTCACAAAACCGATCCAACTCAGGGAGAGATTCGCTCTCCGTGGGTTCGATCATCAAGGTACCGGCGACGGGCCAAGACATGGTAGGAGCATGAAAACCGTAGTCCATCAGCCGTTTGGCAATGTCTTCCACCTCCACTTGGGCGGTTCTTTTGAAGGGACGCACGTCCACAATGCACTCGTGGGCCACCCGCCCGTGCTCCCCAGTGTAAAGAATTGGATAGTAGGGTGCCAGACGCTGGGCAATGTAGTTGGCGTTGAGGATGGCAATCTGGGTAGCATAAGTCAGCCCCTCAGCTCCCATCAACCGTATGTACATCCAAGGGATGGGTAAAATCCCAGCACTTCCCCAAGGAGCACTAGCCACCGGACCGACGGGATTGGGGATCCCTAGATCCACCAGGGGATGACCGGGGAGGAAGGGGGCGAGGTGAGGGGCAACGGCAATGGGACCCACCCCAGGGCCACCACCCCCATGGGGAATGCAAAAGGTTTTGTGCAAATTCAGATGGCAGACATCCACCCCCAACTCAGCAGGACGACACAAACCCACCAAGGCGTTGAGGTTGGCCCCATCCAAATAGACCTGACCGCCATAGCGATGGACAATCTCGCAGATGTGGGTGATGCCGGCTTCAAAAACACCATGGGTAGAAGGATAGGTGACCATCAAAGCTGCCAAGGTGTCCTGATAGCGGCTGGCCTGCCGCTCCACATCCTCCAAGTCAATGTTGCCCCGCTCATCACAGCGCACCGACACCACCTGCATCCCCGCCATCACCGCACTGGCCGGATTGGTGCCATGGGCGGATTGGGGAATTAAACACACGTTCCGGGATCCCTGACCGCGGTGGTGATGGTAGGCGCGGATGACCAGTAGCCCGGCATATTCCCCTTGGGAGCCGGCATTGGGCTGCAGAGAGACGGCAGCAAAGCCGGTGATCTCCCCCAGCCAGGCTTGCAGATCCCGGAAAAGCGCTTGGTAGCCTAGGGTTTGACCGAGGGGGACAAAGGGATGGATCTGGGCAAACTCAGGCCAACTAATGGGCAGCATCTCACTGGTGGCGTTGAGTTTCATGGTGCAGGATCCCAAGGGCATCATCGAGGTAGTCAAAGAGAGATCCCGACTTTGCAATTGATGGATGTAGCGCAATAGTTCTGTTTCCGAGCGATGGGCATGAAACACCGGATGGGTGAGGAAGGGGGTTTGTCGGCGCTGGGGCAAACGGGCAGCAACCCCAGCAGGCACAGGGGCAACCGCAAAGATGGCACAGAGATCCTGAAAATCCTTTTCGGTGACGGTTTCATCCAGCGTTACCCCCAGTCGCTCCCGATCAATGGGACGCAAGTTGATACGATACGCCTCCGCCCGCTCCAAAATCTCCAACAGCCGCTCCCCAGTCGCAATGGTGAGGGTATCAAAACAGGTGGGGTTGATAATCCGGTAGCCCCCCTGCTCCAAAGCTACAGCCAAGCGACAGGTGTACTGGTGAACCCGATCGGCTATCCCCCGCAATCCCTCCGGACCATGGTAGACGGCATACATACTGGCCATCACCGCCAATAACACCTGGGCAGTACAGATATTGCTGGTGGCTTTGTCGCGACGGATGTGCTGCTCCCGGGTTTGCAAAGCTAAACGCAAAGCCGGATCCCCAGCCCCATCCCTGGATACCCCCACCAACCGCCCCGGTAACAGACGCTTGTAAGCCTCCCGAGTCGCCAAGTAAGCAGCATGGGGCCCCCCATAGCCCAGGGGGATCCCGAAGCGTTGGCTATTGCCGATGGCAATGTCAGCTCCCAAATCCCCAGGGGCAGGCAGCAGGGTCAAACTGAGGGGATCGGTAGCCATAATCACAATCACCCCCTGCTGGTGGGCCCGCTCGATTACGGGGCGATAATCTGGGATTTCCCCCCAGGTGGTCGGGTAAGCCAACAACATCCCAAACACCGAAGTCTCCATAGGCAGGGTATCGGGATCCCCGACCAGCACCTTCACCCCCAGGGGTTCAGCTCGGGTTTGCACGACAGCAATCACCTGGGGATGACAGCCTTGGTCCACCAGGAAAGTTTTGCGCTCCGGTTTATGGCCGGTGATAGCCAAGGCCATGGTCAGGGCTTCCGCCGCCGCCGTCCCTTCATCCAACAGGGAAGCATTGGCCACATCCAAACCCGTCAGGTCACTAATCAAGGTCTGGAAGTTGAGGAGGGCTTCCAAGCGTCCCTGGGCAATCTCCGCCTGGTAGGGGGTGTACTGGGTGTACCAGCCGGGGTTTTCCAGGATGTTGCGCTGGATCACCGCTGGGGTGTAGCAATTGGCATAACCCATGCCAATGTAGGAACGCCACACCTGATTGTGGGCCGCCTGCTGCCGCAGCTCAGCCAATGCCTCCCCCTCCGGGATCCCGGTGGGCAGCTTCAGGGGGCGGGGGGAATACAGATGCTTGGGCAGGGTTTGGGCAATGAGGGTTTCCAGGCTATCAACACCTAGGCTAGCCAGCATCACTGGTACATCCTCGGTTCGGATCCCCACATGGCGTTGGACAAAAGGGGGCAGCATTCCCGCATAACTCAACAACTATTCACACAGCTTAACCTAGTTACTTCCAGACTGAGTCTGGCTAGGGGTCGGCTTCTGGGTCAAGGCCAAGGGCCCGCAGTCGCTCCGCTAGCCGTTGGTGGCGCTGCCGCTCCTGCTCAAGGCGAGCTTCCGCTGAGTCAGCCCGTTGGCGTTCCTGCTCAGCTCGTTGGTGTTCCTGCTCAGCCCGTTGGCGTTCCTGCTCAGCCCGTTGGTGTTCCTGCTC
>JAUQVP010000040.1:0-23411 GCA_039794745.1 Thermostichales cyanobacterium HHBFW_bins_127
CGAGTCTCTCTCCGAGACAGCGCCCAGATCATTACGCCTTTCGTGCGGGTCGGAACTTACCCGACAAGGAATTTCGCTCAGTTAACCCCTACCATTTCTGATAGAGCTGGACTTTATCTTGCACGACTTCGATTCATCTCCGAGGCAATCTTTTGGATCGCATTCAAACCATCCATGGTCAAGTGATCACCCTTCTCGCACATCAAAACAACATCTCGAAACTTGAGAAAGTCGATGCGCTTACTGGTCTTAAGAGGATGATCCATGAAAAACGGCAGAATGATATGCACCAAGTGCTCAAGCTTCCTCACCCGATAAGCCATGCGGTCGCCATGGTTCACACGAACCACACCACAACCAAAATAGGCTTTCAATGCATGAAGAACTTGAACATCACGCTTATGTTGAACGACGGTAAACTCAGGTAAGACCTGAAATCCAGTTGTCATCCCAGGATGTTGGCTAACACCCACATGAAAACAACCTTCGCCGTCAACAAAGCCCACAACCCATTGCACCTCAAGATTCATCCGTCGTACCTGAACATTAAGTCTCTGGGGATCCCTAAAAGAGGGAGATCTTTTAGGTCTTTCCTGCGGATTGTCCCCCTGTCTTGTCTATTTTGACTGAACAGCATAGCAGTGCCTATGGGTAGACCTAGTCGGTCTTGCACCTAGCTGTACGAGTAAGAGCAAGCTTTTGAGGATTTTCCCGCATATGGTTCAGTTTTACTAAGGCTAGCGTCTCGTTAACCTTAGGACCGTTATAGTTACGGCCGCCGTTCACCGGGGCTTCGGTCGCCAGCTTCGCTTGCGCTGACCAGCTTCCTTAACCTTCCGGCACTGGGCAGGCGTCAGCCCCTATACATCGTCTTACGACTTAGCAGAGACCTGTGTTTTTGGTAAACAGTTGCCTGGGCCATTTCACTGCGACCTCCTCGCGGAGGCACCCCTTCTTCCGAAGTTACGGGGCTATTTTGCCGAGTTCCTTAGAGAGAGTTATCTCGCGCCCCTTGGTATCCTCTACCAACCCACCTGTGTCGGTTTCGGGTACGGGTATCCGTCTTCATCGCCTACGAGCTTTTCTTGGCACTAGGTTATCCCAGCGGAGTCCGTAGACCCCTCCCAATCCAATCAGGGCAGGGCTTATGTTCGTGCGTCCCTCTTCAGCTCCAACGGATAGTTGAGGACTATCAACCTCATGTCCATCGACTACGCCTTTCGGCCTCGCCTTAGGTCCCGACTAACTCCCCGCGGACGAGCCTTCCGGGGAAACCCTTGGGTTTTCGGGGCATTGGATTCTCACCAATGTTTGCGCTACTTAAGCCAACATTCTCACTTCTGGTTCGTCCACACCTGCTTACGCTAGTGCTTCAACCTACAACAGAACGCTCCCCTACCATAAATCCACAGCTTCGGCGCATCACTTAGTCCCGTTCATTTTCGGCGCAAAGGCGCTAAATCAGTAAGCTATTACGCACTTTTTAAAGGGTGGCTGCTTCTAAGCCAACCTCCTGATTGTCTACGCACCTTCACCTCCTTTGCCACTTAGTGATGGCTTTGGGGCCTTAGCTGGTGGTCTGGGCTGTTTCCCTCTCGACCATGGAGCTTATCCCCCACAGTCTCACTGCCAATTAACGCCAGGGTATTCGGAGTTTGGTTCGATTTGGTACAGCTCTCGCCGCCCGCACCGATTCAGTGCTCTACCCCCCTGACTACACATTGACGCTGCGCCTCAACGCATTTCGGGGAGAACCAGCTAGCTCCAGGTTCGATTGGAATTTCTCCCCTAGCCACAGCTCATCCGATGATTTTTCAACATCACCCGGTTCGGACCTCCACTTAGTGTTACCCAAGCTTCATCCTGGCCATGGCTAGATCACCTGGGTTCGGGTCTACAAAATACGACTAACGCCCTATTCAGACTCGCTTTCGCTTTGGCTTCAGCATTTCCGCCTTAACCCGCCGTATCCTGTAACTCGCTGGCTCATTCTTCAACAGGCACACGGTCAGCCGTTAAATCGGCCTCCCATTGCTTGAAAGCACACGGTTTCATGTTCTCTTTCACTCCCCTCCCGGGGTTCTTTTCACCTTTCCCTCGCGGTACTAGTTCACTATCGGTCACACAGGAGTATTTAGCCTTACGAGATGGTCCTCGCAGATTCACACGGGATTCCACGTGCCCCGTGCTACTCGGGATCCGGCTAGAGCATTCATGTTTTCGGCTACAGGACTCTCACCTTCTTTGGTGCGGTACTCAGCCGCTTCGCCTAACAATCCTGCTTCACGTTGCCGTCCCACAACCCCAGAACGCCGTAGCGTCTGGTTTAGGCTCTTTCCCGTTCGCTCGCCGCTACTAAGGAAATCGAATTTCTTTCTTTTCCTGCAGCTACTAAGATGTTTCAGTTCGCTGCGTTCGCCCTATTTGCCTATGGATTCAGCAAATAGTAACAGGTGGTTAAACCTGTTGGGTTGCCCCATTCGGGTACCTGCGGATCAAAGCTTTTATCCAGCTCCCCGCAGCGTTTCGTCGGTAACACGCCCTTCCTCGCCTCTGTGTGCCTAGGTATCCACCGTGCGCCCTAAGTATCTTGACCACAACATTGGTGTTCTACCTGCAATACGAGTTTTTGACTCACATTGATTTTCGTTGCTATGCAGTTTTCAAAGTTCTCGCTGAGTTCAACTCAGCAGCCTAAGCTCAAGTCAATCTAATCTAGATCTGAGATCAGGGTGCTAAGCTGGCTCCTTAACTTAACTTGACCGAGAAGCAAATCGTTGGTGGAGGTAAGCGGACTCGAACCGCTGACTTCCTGCGTGCAAAGCAGGCGCTCTACCAACTGAGCTATACCCCCAAGTCCTCTCCTTGTCGGGTACCGTCTCAAGTGGGCCATCCTGGACTCGAACCAGGGACCTCACCCTTATCAGGGGTGCGCTCTAACCACCTGAGCTAATAGCCCGCGTCGCTCCTCAGTCCGGCTGCTCTGGCGAACAGCCAAGAATTTCAAACAGCCCAACGACCTATAGACCTAGGATGACCCAACCCAGTTCGTGAGTAACCAAGATGACCTTGGCAGGTTGAGTAGGTCTCCCTAAAAGGAGGTGATCCAGCCGCACCTTCCGGTACGGCTACCTTGTTACGACTTCACCCCAGTCACCAGCCCTGCCTTAGGCGCCCTCCTCCTTACGGTTGGAGTAACGACTTCGGGCATGACCAGCTCCCATGGTGTGACGGGCGGTGTGTACAAGGCCCGGGAACGTATTCACCGCAGTATGCTGACCTGCGATTACTAGCGATTCCGCCTTCACGTAGGCGAGTTGCAGCCTACGATCTGAACTGAGACGTAGTTTAGGGATTGTCCCTCTGTCCACGCCATTGTAGTACGTGTGTAGCCCAGGACGTAAGGGGCATGCTGACTTGACGTCATCCTCACCTTCCTCACGGTTTGTCACCGGCAGTCTCCCTAGAGTGCCCAACTGAATGATGGCAACTAAGGACGAGGGTTGCGCTCGTTGCGGGACTTAACCCAACATCTCACGACACGAGCTGACGACAGCCATGCACCACCTGTGTTCGCGCTCCCGAAGGCACCCCCACGTTTCCGCAGGGTTCGCGACATGTCAAGCCCTGGTAAGGTTCTTCGCGTTGCATCGAATTAAACCACATACTCCACCGCTTGTGCGGGCCCCCGTCAATTCCTTTGAGTTTCACACTTGCGTGCATACTCCCCAGGCGGGACACTTAACGCGTTAGCTACGACACTGCCCGGGTCTATACGGGCAACATCTAGTGTCCATCGTTTACGGCTAGGACTACAGGGGTATCTAATCCCTTTTGCTCCCCTAGCTTTCGTACCTCAGCGTCAGTAGTGGCCCAGTAGCGCGCTTTCGCCACAGGTGTTCTTCCTGATCTCTACGCATTTCACCGCTACACCAGGAATTCCCGCTACCCCTACCACACTCTAGCGAGCCAGTTTCCAAGGCCGATCCGCAGTTAAGCTGCGGGCTTTAACCCAGGACTTGGCAAGCCGCCTACGTACGCTTTACGCCCAATAATTCCGGATAACGCTTGCATCCTTCGTCTTACCGCGGCTGCTGGCACGAAGTTAGCCGATGCTTATTCCTCAGGTACCGTCAGAATTCTTCCCTGAGAAAAGAGGTTTACAACCCAAGGGCCTTCCTCCCTCACGCGGCGTTGCTCCGTCAGGCTTTCGCCCATTGCGGAAAATTCCCCACTGCTGCCTCCCGTAGGAGTCTGGGCCGTGTCTCAGTCCCAGTGTGGCTGATCGTCCTCTCAGACCAGCTACTGATCGTCGCCTTGGTAGGCCATTACCCCACCAACTAGCTAATCAGACGCAGGCTCATCCACAGGCGATAACTCTTTTCAGCTCGCGCCATATGGGGTATTAGCAGCAGTTTCCCGCTGTTGTCCCCCTCCTGTGGGTAGATTCCTACGTGTTACTCACCCGTCCGCCACTAACCCCGAAGGGTCCGTTCGACTTGCATGTGTTAAGCACGCCGCCAGCGTTCATCCTGAGCCAGGATCAAACTCTCCGAAGAAAAGTTTGCTTTGTAGCTCGTTTTGGTTGTTTTTTGCCCGTCGGTCAGCTAAAGTCTTGGTAGACCCACTAACCAACTGGCTCAAAGGATTTACGAGGCCGTTGTTATTGGCTGTTTGAAATCTTAGCTTGTCAAGGTTCGCTGCGTCTCGGTTCGGCGTTCTTGCGACTCGCTTTCCCTCAACCGCTTAACCAACATAACGTGACTCTCTTGAGGAAGTCAAGACCTTTGTCGAAATTTTTTGGGGAGCTGTTTGCGGGGGGACGGAGGCAAGACGGGGTCAGGGTTTGAGGCTTCTGCTAGAGTGCTTGGAGGGGGCTGGTGAGGTGGGGATGTATACCCGTCCGTTGGCGCGGTTGATTGAGGAGTTGCAGCGGTTGCCGGGGATCGGGGCGAAGTCGGCGCAACGGTTGGCGCTGTATTTGCTGAGCCGCCCGGCAGAGGAGGTGGAGGGGCTGGCGGAGGCGCTGCTGGGGGCAAAACGGCAGGTGCGGCTGTGTTCCCGCTGTTTTAATTGGTCGGAGGTGGATCCCTGTGAGATCTGTGCCTCGCCGCGGCGGGATGGGCGGACGATTTGTGTGGTGGCGGATGTGCGGGATTTGCTGGCCCTGGAACGGACCCAGGAGTACCGGGGGCTCTACCACGTGTTGGGGGGGGTGATCTCGCCGATGAATGGGATCGGGCTGGAACAGTTGCGGGGACGGGAGTTGCTGGCGCGGGTGGGGAAGGAGCAACCGGAGGAGGTGATTTTTGCCATCGGCCCAACGGTGGAGGGGGAGGTGACGGTGCAGGTGCTGGCGCGCTATCTGCGGGAGGTGCTGCCGGGGATCCGGTTGACCCAGTTGGCCTTCGGGCTGCCGGTGGGGGCGGAGCTGGAGTTCGCTGATGAGGTGACCCTGGCCCGGGCTCTGGAGGGACGACGGGGGGTCTAGGATGTGTTATAGTAAAGTCATAATGACTTCGACTTAGTGCCTCAGGTTCTCGGGTTGTGGGGCTGGGGATTCTGGGCGAGAGTAGAGGTGAGGTTTTGTTGTTGTGGAGGTTGGTTTATGGTGGCGATGCAGGATCGGGTGGTGCTCTATGAGAGTCATATTGATTTTGATGAGCAGCAGCGCCGGGGGTTGGTGGCGATGTTGAATCAGCATTTGGCAGATACCTTGGATCTGAAGTTGCAGGTGAAGCAGGCCCACTGGAATGTGAAGGGGATGCAGTTTATTGCTCTCCATGAGCTGTTCGATACGTTGGCGACGACGTTGGAGGGGTTTAGTGATTTGCTGGCGGAGCGGGTGACGGCGCTGGGGGGAATGGCGATGGGCACGGCGCGGACGGTGGCGCAGGTGTCGCAGTTGCCGGAATATGATCTGGAGGCGGTCAATGGTCGGGAGCATCTGACGGCGCTGGTAAACCGCTATAGCCAGTACGGGGCGCAGACGCGGGCCAATATCGACCGGGCGACGGAACTGGGGGACGCGGATACGGCGGATCTGTTTACGGAGATCTCTCGCCAAATAGATAAGGACCTCTGGTTTTTGGAAGCCCATCTGCAGGGCTAGGGATGCTGTTGCTGGGTCTGCTGGGGGATCCGGTGGCCCACTCCCTGTCACCGGTGATGCATGGGGCGGCGCTGCGGGAACTGGGGATCCCGGGGGTCTATGTGCCGCTGCGGGTGCTGGCTGGGGACCTGGAGGTGGCCTTGGCGGGGCTGCGGGTGCTGGGCTGGGGGGGGCTGAATGTGACAATCCCCCATAAGCAGGGGGTGATGCGGTACCTAACCCGTTTGGACCCGCCAGCCCAAGCCATCGGGGCGGTGAATACCCTCTATCCCCTGGAGGGGGGATGGGGGGGAACGAATACGGATGGGCTGGGGTTCCAAGCCCCACTCAAACATGAAAAGTGGCAAGGTAGGTCGGTCACCATCCTGGGGGGAGGGGGATCGGCACGGGCGGTGATCTGGGGCTGCCGCAATCTGGGCATGGAGCCAATCCGGGTGATCGTCCGGGATCCCGGGCAAGGGCAGCTTGTGCAGGAGCAGTTTGGGGGGATTGGGGTGGGCAGTTGGGCTGATTTGGCTGAGGTGCTGCCGGGGACGGATCTGTTGGTGAATACGACGCCGGTGGGGATGAAGGATCCTGAGCAGACGCCGGTGGCTAGGGATGTGCTGGGGCTCCTGCCTGGGTGGGCCTGGGTGTATGACTTGATCTATGTGCCGGCCCCAACGCGTTTGCTGCGGGAAGCCCAGGCTTTGGGCTATCGGACTCAAGATGGGCTGGAGATGCTGGTGCAACAGGGGGCGGCAGCTTTGTCCCTGTGGCTAGGGGGGATGCCGGTGCCGGTGGAGGTGATGCGGCAGGCGGCTGAGCAACAGCTCCGGCGATAATGGGGATAGATTGGCGAGAAGCACTATGCCCACACACCGAATTCTGGCCCTGCTGTTGGTGGGATTTGCGATCCTGTCAACGGTTGTCAGTCTGCTGCAACCAACAACCACCCCCGAGGTAACCCCAGGGATCCCGGTGCTAGGGCGGGGACCGCGCTTGCTGGTGGTGAGTTTGGAAGGGGCAATCCGCAGTGGGGATCCGGCTCTGTCGGGGGCGGGGGTGGTGCGGCGGCGGCTGAGTGCAGCCGCTAAAAACCCTGATGTTAAGGGGGTGCTGCTGACGATCAATAGTCCGGGGGGGACGGTGGCAGCCAGCCAGGAGGTCTATCGAGCGATCCAATCCCTCCATAGGGCGGGCAAGCCGGTGGTGGTGAGTATGGGGGATGTGGCAGCCAGTGGCGGCTATTATGCCGCCAGCGGGGCCGATGTGATCTATGCCAACCCAGGTACTCTCACCGGCAGTATTGGGGTGATTATCTCTGGGTTTAATGGGGAGGAGCTGCTGAAAAATCTGGGGATCCAATCCCAGACGATTAAGACTGGCCCTTTTAAGGATATTCTCAGCTTTACCCGCCCGTTGACCCCAGCGGAACGGGAGCTGTTGCAGGGGTTGGTGGATGATTCTTTGGATCAGTTTATTAGGGATATTGTGCAGGGGCGGCAACAACAGCCGGTAGGGGACTTCCGGGCGGTGCTGAGCGAAACGACGCTGCAACAACGGCAAGCCCTCAGCTATGAACGGGTGAAAGCCCTGGCCGATGGGCGGATCCTCACGGGCCGCCAAGCTCAGGGGGTGGGACTGGTGGATGTGCTGGGGGGCTATGAGGCGGCGTTGCAGGGGCTGCGCTTGCTGGTCGGGGATGAGGAGGAAAAACTCCCCGTCAGCGGCGACCAACCGGGCCTGAATCGCTTGTTGGATTGGCTGCAGGTGGGTGGGGCGGAGTCGGCTGCATGGGTCCGTTGGCTTTTTTCCAACCCAACCTGACTTTGGGATCCCGAATTGGGGTAAAGTGCTTAATGCCCCATTGTTGTGACAGTCATGTCCAGCCGCATTCCTCTGATTACGCCGGAAATGGCCGATAAGCAACTGCAAAAGGTCTACGAGAGTTTGGAAAAGGCCTATGGCACGGCTTTGAATCCTCTGCAGGCGATGGCCCATAAGCCGCAGTTGATGCGAGCGGTGATGACCCTGTATGGGGCGTTGCACACGGATAATCCCAATTTGCCGGAAGAACTGAAGGAACTGGTGAGCATCCGCATCTCTCAGATCAATGGCTGCCGCCATTACTGCTTGCCCTACCATACGCTGCAGGCCCGCAAGGCCGGGGCCAGTGAAGCCAAAATTGCCGCCGTGGCCCAAGCTCGTACCAGCACGGTCTTCAGTGAGGCAGAACGGCTGGCTATCGAATATGCAGAACGCATGACCACTCCCACTATGATTGTCAGTGATAGTTTTTTTGCCCAACTGAAGCAGATCTGGAGCGATGCCGACTTGGTGGAACTGACGGCCTTGATTGGATTTATGAACTTTTGGACGAAGGTGATTGCTGCTTTGGATATTCCTCTGGATGATGTGTTTCGCCCCACCTGAGCAGGACGGGGATCATAGACGGGGTCTGCCTTGGAGATTTTTGCCAAAACGGGGATCGCTGCCCGGCATTTCACGATAGAGTAGTGCCATAAAAAAAGTTTTTCTTGGAGATCCCCCTTTGAAAGCTCCCGATTTTGATCAGCCCACCTTTGGGCTAGAGGTTACTGCGCCCCTAACGGTGCTCAACTTTGGGGCCCACTGGTGCGGCCTCTGCCGCATGGTCGATCCCCTCCTCAATCGCTTAGCCACGGAATGGGCCGGGGCGGTGGAGGTGATCCATGTGAATGTGGAGGACCATTTCCGCCTAGCCCATCGCTACGGCGTTAAAAGCTTGCCTACCCTGGTGCTCCTCCACAACGGCCAAGAGGTGCAACGCCTCAGCCATTTCAGCAGCCGAGAGGATCTGCTGTTCCAATGCCACCAGTGGCTAGACCCCTACCTGAGTCTATGGCAACAATACTTGAGCTAAACCACTAGGGATCCCCTAGGGGGTGGGCGAGATTTTCCTGGGGGATCCCTACGCGAAAGTTGGGAACAATGGGTATAGTTCAGGGTAAGAGGTGATGAATACCGGTGGGATGTTTCTGAAAAACCTTTTGGACTGAGCTTTGTTATGGGAAAAGTGATTGGCATTGACCTCGGGACGACCAACAGTTGTGTTGCGGTGCTGGAGGGGGGGCAGGCCATTGTCATCACCAATGCGGAGGGGGGGCGAACGACCCCTAGTATTGTCGGCTTTGGTAAGAATAATGCCCGTCTGGTGGGACAGTTGGCCAAGCGGCAGGCGGTCAGTAATGCGGAAAATACGGTCTTTAGTGTGAAGCGCTTTATTGGACGGACGTGGGAAGATACGGAGTTGGAGCGCAAACGGGTGCCCTATCGGGTGGTGCCGGGGAAGGATGGGTCGGTGGAAATTGCCATCCAAGGACGCTCCTACACGCCCCAGGAAATCTCGGCCATGATCTTGCAGAAGCTGAAGCAGGATGCGGAGAGCTATTTGGGGGAGGCGGTGACTCAGGCGGTGATTACGGTGCCGGCCTACTTCACGGATGCCCAACGGCAAGCCACGAAGGATGCGGGGACGATTGCAGGGCTGGAGGTGCTGCGGATTATCAATGAACCAACGGCTGCAGCTTTGGCCTATGGCATTGATAAGCAGGATCAAGATCAGCGGATTTTGGTGTTTGATTTGGGCGGCGGCACCTTTGATGTGTCGGTGCTGGAGCTGAGTGGTGGGGTGTTTGAGGTGAAGGCGACGGCTGGCAACAACCACCTGGGGGGGGATGATTTTGATGACCGCATCGTCAGCTGGTTGATCGATCAGTTTATGCGCACGGAAGGGATCGACCTGACGGAGGATCGCATGGCTTTGCAGCGGCTGCGGGAGGCGGCGGAAAAAGCCAAAGTAGAACTGTCCAGTACCATTACGACGTCAATTAATTTGCCTTTCATTACGGCTGATGATTCGGGACCAAAACATCTGGAAGTGGAGCTGCTGCGCTCCCAGTTTGAGGAACTGGTGAAGGATCTGGTGGAGGCAACCATTGAACCGACGGAACAAGCCCTCCACGATGCCGGGATCACGGTGAATGACATCGACCGGGTTTTGCTGGTGGGAGGGTCAACCCGAATCCCGGCGGTGCAGCAACGGCTGAAGCAGTATTTGGGGGGCAAGCCCATCGATCGCTCGGTCAACCCGGATGAAGCAGTGGCTCTAGGAGCGGCGATTCAGGCAGGGGTGATGGGAGGAGAGGTGAAGGATCTACTGCTGCTCGATGTCATCCCCCTGTCCATTGGGCTGGAAACGTTGGGGGGAGTGTTTACCCGCTTGATCGAACGCAATACCACCATCCCTACCAGCAAAACGGAACGTTTTTCTACGGCAGCCGATAACCAAACGGTGGTGGAAATCCACGTCCTGCAGGGGGAACGGGCCATGGCCAAGGACAATAAAACCCTCGGCAAGTTTCAACTCTCCGGGATCCCGCCGGCGCCGCGGGGGGTACCGCAAATTGAGGTGACCTTTGAGGTGGATGCCAATGGGATTTTGCAGGTGTCGGCTAAGGAGGTGAGTACGGAGATTGCCCACAGCATCAAGATCACCAATACGGCGGGGTTGAGCAGTAAGGAAATCGAACGGATGCGGCGGGAAGCGGAACTTTACGCAGAAGAGGATCGCCGTCGGCAGGAGTTTGCGGAACTCCGCAACCAAGCGGAGGCACAGCTTTATACCTTTGATAAGACTGTGCAGGACTATGGCAGCCGTATTTCCCAACAGCGGAAGGAGGAAGGGGCGGAATGTGCCCAGGCCCTGCGGCAATTGCTCAGCGATGAACGCTGTGATCTCAGCCAAGCTCGGCAAATCCTCGATCAATTGCGGCAGATTGTCAGCGATATGGGACGGGAGGTGATGGGACGCTAGGGGGTAAGGAGTTCTTGCCTTTCTTGGTAAAGACGCTCAGCTAGGGCTTCTAGTTGAAAGCCAGGCGGAAACTCATTGCGCTCCCGAATCCGATCCAGAACTTCCACCGGTAAGGTCACTCCTAGATAGCGGGCTAGCCCGCCAATAATATCCCCTTTGTCAAGGATCCCGGCCACAGATCCCGTAGCGGTAACGACAACGACACGGGGTAGCTTTTGCTTCACTAAAATATAGACCGCCTCCAGCAGGGGGGCTTCCTCGCTGACGGAAGGAACCTCCCCTAGGGGTTCGACCAGGGTCTCTAGGGTGCGCTGCTCCCATTCGCTGCGATCCAGGGTGCGCAGCCGTTCGCTGTGGACAAGGCCGCGGTAGCGACCATCGGATTCGGCAAAATAAACTTCAGACTTTTCCGCCAAAATTAGGTAGCGATCCACAAACTCCCGCACACTCATACCCGCATCCACAACCCGAAACCGGCGGGTCATAATTTCTTTGGCTTTGAGGGTGAGCAGGGCCGTTTGCAACTGGGTGTACTGCATGTAATTGCGGGCACTGTTGAGAATAAATAACCCCATCAGCAAGAGCCATAAACCCGATAAACTCCCCCGCAAAAACAGCCAATAGCCGCCTAGACCCACAAAGGCATAGCCGATCCATTGCCCACTGCGGGCCGCCCAACGCATCCCCTTCTGGGGATCCCGAGTTCTGCCCCAGACGATAGCCCTGAGGATCTGACCGCCGTCGAGGGGCAGACCGGGCATGAGGTTGAAAAAGCCGATCACCAGGTTCACTGAGGCGAGATAGCCCAAACTGGCCCCAAGGGGAGTGTCCATGGCCCATAGACTCAGGATTAAAAGCATTGCCCCCAAGCTCAAACTCAGAGCCGGGCCGGCAATAGCCACCCAAAAGGCCCCCCAGGCATGGCGAGCATCCCGATCCAAACTGGCCATGCCCCCAAAGATAAATAGGGTAATGGAGTTGACTTGGATCCCCTGGGAACGGGCCACCAAACTGTGGGCCAGCTCATGGGCCACCACCGAGCCAAATAACCCCAAAGCCATCAGCAACCCACCCACTGCCGCCGCCAAAGGGGATAAACTGGGATAGGCCGTAGCCAAATTCACACTGTAGGAAAAAGTCATCAGTCCAGCAATCGGCAGCCAGGAATAATCAATGTAAAACGGGATCCCTAGCAGGTTGCCGAAGCGCCATCCGGTTTTCATAACTGCTGTGCTCCCCCGGAGGACTGCTTCTCCATTATACCGGCTCCCCCGGGGGGATCCCGATGGCGGGTTTGTTTGAGTCCAAACAGGATCCAGAGATTGGTGAGGGTGAGGAAGGCTTCGGCGCTGCCGTGGAGCCAGTCGAGGTTGGCGAGGTTGGTGTGGGCTTGGGTTTGGGCGTAGATGCCGGCCGGGATGGTGACGGCTACAAACACCAGCAGGAAGGTGAAGCCGATTTTCAGGGAGCGGGCGGCGCTGGGGATCCGCCACAGGAACCCCAAAAAAATCAGGTAGGGAACCAGGGAGAGGGCAAATAGGTTACTGGGATTCATGCTTCCAGATCCAGAAGGCGGCGGCGGCGAGGGTGATATTCCCCACTAGGGTGGTGGCAGCTTGCCAGGTGACTAGGTATTCCAGATCGGGGGCATTGTCAAAGAGATGCCAGGTAATGGCACACATGGCACTGACCAAAGCCGGTAGCATGGCCCAGGCTAAACCATACCAAGCTTGGCGACCGGGTTGCCGGGCAATTTGGCTGACTAACACCATGGCCGCCAGCCACTCGACGACACTGGCCAGATGGATCCACCAGGTGGGTAAGGAAAGGGCATGCATAGCTTTATCTTAGGCAGAAGCAGGGGGTTAGCTCCATCCATGCTAGTCTTTGGCAATCAACCTACGTTAGACTACAGTACTAGTCTTCATCGGCCGGATTATGTTTGATGTACTCGCTGACCAACTCGAGGCTGCTTGGAAAAAATTGCGCGGCCAGGACAAAATCAGCGAAACCAATATCACAGAAGCCCTACGGGATGTGCGCCGGGCACTGCTAGAAGCAGATGTCAGCTTGCCAGTGGTGAAAAGTTTTATCGAATCCGTCCGCAGCAAAGCCCTAGGGGCAGAAGTGATTGCCGGGGTCTCTCCGGATCAGCAATTTATCAAAATTGTCTATGACGAATTGGTCAAAACCATGGGGGAAGCTAATGTCCCCCTCAACCGCGCCCCCCAAGATCCCACGATTATTCTGATGGCAGGCTTACAAGGGAGCGGTAAAACCACCACTACCGCTAAGTTGGCCCTCTATTTGCGCAAACAAAACCGCAACCCCCTCCTTGTCGCAGCAGATATCTATCGCCCGGCAGCTATTGACCAACTGAAAACCCTAGGACAACAAATCGGGATCCCGGTGTTTGAGTTGGGCAAAACCGATCCGGTGGAGATTGCTCGCCAAGGGGTGGCAGCGGCTCGATCCGGTGGCTACGACACGGTGATTATTGATACGGCTGGGCGGCTGCAAATTGACCAGACGATGATGGAGGAATTGAAGCAGATTAAGGCAGCGGTGCAGCCCCATGAGATCCTGCTGGTGGTGGATGCGATGACAGGGCAGGAAGCGGCTAATCTCACCCAAGCCTTCCATGAGGCGGTGGGAATTACCGGAGCAGTATTGACGAAGTTGGATGGGGATACCCGCGGGGGGGCAGCACTGTCGATCCGGCAGGTTTCTGGACAGCCAATTAAGTTTATCGGGGTGGGGGAAAAGGTGGAAGCCCTGGATCCCTTCTATCCGGATCGGATGGCATCCCGGATTTTGGGGATGGGAGACATTCTCAGCTTGGTGGAAAAGGCCCAGGAAGAAATCAATATGGCCGATGCAGCCTCTATGGCTGAAAAAATGATGTCGGCCCAGTTTGACTTTGATGATTTTCTCAAGCAAATGCGCATGATCAAACGTCTGGGATCCCTGGGGGGAATTATGAAACTGATCCCAGGGATGAATAAGCTCAGCGATGAACAATTGCAAAAGGGACAAGAACAACTGAAACACTGTGAGGCGATGATCAATTCCATGACCCGGGAAGAACGACGCAATCCGGAACTGGTTGCCCGTAGTACCAGCCGCAAGCGCCGCATCGCCCTCGGCTCTGGCCATAAGCTGGAAGATGTCAGCAAGTTGGTCAGCGACTTTCAGCGGATGCGGGACATGATGCGGCAAATGTCCCAAGGAGGCTTCCCCGGCCTACCCACAACCACCCCCACCCGGGGATCCCAGTGGCGAGGTCAGCAGTCGCCAGTTGTACCTAAAAAACCAGCCGCCGGTAAGCCAAAGAAGGCTCCTAAGAAGCCGGGCAAAGGTTTTCGCTGATGCCGAAAAATATGCAATTACCTCTCTTGCCAAGATGATGGCTTGGGAATGGGACTTGTCAATGCCCTCACCCCCAGCCAGCTTTTCGGGATCCCCTAACAAAGCTAATCGAAATCACTTTGGACGCTGGCAAGGGAGCCAATCCCCCCCAACACCGCCGATAAGGCCAATACCCCATGACTCAGATGGCATCCCCCCTGCACATAAACAGTATAGGGATCCCGCAGGGGCCCGTCGGCGGACAATTCCAGGGTGCTGCCTTCGATGAAGGTGCCGCCAGCCATCACCACAGCATCAGCATAGCCAGGCATAGCTTCCGGAACAGGGGTGACATAGGCATCAATGGGCGACCAAGTCTGCACAGCCCGACAAAACTGGATCAGCTTGTCCCGGGATCCCAATTGGATGGCCTGGATGACGTCAGTACGGGGGGTGAAGGGGGCGGGCATGACTGGATAGCCAAGGTGATCAAAAACCCAAGCGGCTAAATGGGCATTTTTCACCGCCTCCCCGACGATTTGTGGGGCTAAGAATAACCCCTGAAACAAAAGCCGGTTGAGATCAAAGGTAGCCCCCCCCTCCCGCCCAATCCCAGGGGCAGTGAGACGACAAGCCGCTGCCTCTACCAGATCCACCCGCCCAGCCACATACCCCCCCGCCGGCGCCAAGGTACCCCCAGGATTTTTAATCAGGGATCCGGCGACCAAATCGGCTCCCACCTGACAGGGCTCTTGGGTTTCCACGAATTCCCCGTAGCAGTTGTCCACAAAACAGATCACCTCCGGTTTTTGGGCTTTCACCAGGGCAATCAGCCGCTCCAGGGTGGCTATGTCCAAGCTCGGGCGCCAACTGTAGCCGCAGGAACGCTGGATATGCACCAGCCGCGTCCGCTCACCCACACAACCGGCCAGCTTCTCCCAGTCCAACTCCCCCGTCGGCGTCAACTCCACCTGCCGATAGGTAATACCAAACTCCCGCAGGGATCCCTGACCGTTTCCCCGCAGCCCAATCACTTCTTCCAGGGTGTCGTAGGGGGGGCCGGCCACGGCCAGCAGTTCATCCCCGGGCCGCAGCACCCCAAACAGGGCACAGGCAATGGCATGGGTGCCGGAGACCATCTGCAGGCGGACGGCCGCGGCCTCTGCTCCCATGATTTGGGCAAAGACCCGATCCAAGACCTCTCGCCCCTGATCATTGTGACCATAGCCGGAAACCCCGGCAAAATGGTGGGCCCCCACCCGCTGCTCGCGAAACGCTGTCAAGACCTTGGCAAGATTAAACCTGACTCGCTGATCAATCTGGGCAAATATTGGCTGCAAGGCCTGCTCCGCTCGGCTAACCAGGGGATGAATCTCAACCTGCATAGGGGAGGTGTGAAAAGCTGGAGGAAGGATTCTTAGCTATACCAAAAATGCTGCCCCCAAGCAACCCAACCCCTACCACCACAACGGAACAGACAACGGAGCAGATCAAAACCTGGGCCCGCACCTACGGCTTTCAGAAAGTGGGCATCGCCAGCCTCGAGGCTCCCCCCGACCTCAGTTGCCTAGACACCTGGTGGCAGCAAGGCTACGGCGCCGATATGACCTGGATGCAAGACCCCCGCCGCCGGGATCCCCGCCGGATTTTTCCTGCTGCCCGCTCTTTGATCCTAGTAGCCCTCAACTACTACACCCCCCACCAGCACAGCCAGGATCCCCAGGTGGGAAAGATTTCCCGCTATGCCTGGGGACGGGACTACCACCGGGTGCTGGGCAGCAAGCTGAAAGCCCTCTGTCGCCAACTGGAGCGGCACTACCCGGGATCGCAAAACCGTTGGTATGTGGACACTGGGCCGGTGGCAGAGAAGATCTGGGCCCAGTGGGCGGGATTGGGATGGATTGGCAAACACAGCTTGCTGCTGACTCGGGACTACGGTTCTTGGCTCTTTTTGGGGGTGGTGGTCACCAGTTTGGTCTTGGCCCCGGATCGGCCCCATCTAGGCCACTGTGGCACCTGTAGCCGCTGCCTGGAGGCCTGTCCCACCCAAGCGATTGTGGCCCCTGGGGTGGTGGATAGCCGCCGCTGCATCGCCTATCACACCCTAGAAAACCACGGGGAAACCCTGCCTGGGGATCTGGATACGGCAGGTTGGGTTGCCGGCTGCGACATTTGCCAGGAGGTCTGCCCCTGGAACCAGCGCTTTGCCCAACCCAGCCCAGAACCCGACTTTGCCCCCTACCCCGACAACCATGCCCCCCGACTGCAGGAACTGGCCTGCCTGAGTGCCGAGGAGTTTGATCGCCGGTTTCCGGCTTCAGCCCTACGGCGGCTGAAAGTCACCCGCCTGCGCCGCAACGCCCGCCATGCCCTGGCTAGACTTTCCCAAAGCGCCGCTGCCGCCCCTGATAGCTACACAAAGCCTGGTGAAACGCCTCCCGGTCAAAATCCGGCCACAAAATCGGCGTAAAATACTGCTCCGTATAGGCCATCTGCCACAGCAAATAATTACTCAACCGCTGCTCCCCACTGGTGCGAATCAATAAATCCGGATCCGGCAGATCCCGAGTGTAGAGGTGCTGCTGCACATGGGCCTCGGTAATCTCCTCCGGCTTGAGAACCCCCGCCTGCACCTGGCGCGCCAACTCCCGGCAGACATGAACAATCTCCTGCCGCCCCCCATAATTGGTCGCCACCGTAAACTGAATCGCCTGATTCTGCTGCGTCAACTGCACCGCCCGCTCAATCTCCCGCTGTAGGGATCCCGGCAAACGGGTCAGATCCCCAACAAACCGAATCCGCACCCCCTCCCGGCGCATTTCCCGCAACTCTGCCCGCAACACCCGCTCAAACAACACCATCAAAAAATCCACCTCCTCATGGGGGCGGCCCCAGTTTTCCGTGGAAAAGGCATAGGTGGTCAAAGCCGGGATCCCCCAGTCTTTGCAGCAGCGCAGCAGTTCCTTGAGGGTTTGCACCCCCCGTTGGTGTCCCATAATCCGGGGTAGCCCCCGTTGTTGGGCCCAGCGCCCATTGCCATCCATGATCACCGCCACATGACGCGGCAAAAGCTCGGGACTGAGATCGGGCGGCAGCGTTTTCCAAGCCAAAGAAGCAGTCATCAAGCTTTCGATCCTTTACCTTTGAAGAAGGGCAACAGGTAAGCGACAGACAGGGGACTTTTCCAGCGAACCGAGGGAGGAGCGACGGGTTGCAAGCGCGTTCGTAACATTTCTCTTAATTTACTACTGCTGAGGGGACGTTCGATCCGCCCCGCCTCCGCCAGGGAAATCGACCCCGTCTCTTCCGAAACCACCACACACAGACAATTGGCCTGTTCCGTCAGCCCCAAAGCCGCCCGGTGCCGCGTCCCCAACTGGCGGGAATGACTCCGCTCCGACATCGGCAACAACACCCCCGCTGCCTTCACCACCTGATCCCGAATCACCACGGCCCCATCATGGAGGGGGGTGTTGGGTTGAAAAATCGTACAGAGCAACTCCTGAGACACCTGCGCATCCAAGGGTACCCCCGGCTCCGTGAAGATCTTCGGATCAATAGGCCGCTCATGCTCAATCACAATCAAGGCCCCGGTGCGATTCTGGGACAACTCCTTCACCGCCTCCACCACCTGCTCCAACCAGTCTGGCTGCTGCCCGGAGACGTGGCTGGGATCCCTATCACCGCCGAGCCAGAAGCCTAGAAATTCCAGCCCCCGCCGCAATTCCGGCTGAAAGACAAAGCCCAGCACCACCGCTGCTGCGGTCAGCAGCTTATCCAAAACCAGATGCAGCACCGGCAAGGGGGAAGTGAGGAAATAGAGGGCCAACAAAACCAGCGTTCCCCAGATCAGGGAGCGGGCGCGGGTATGGCGGGTGAGGCGTAGGGTGAGGACCACCAAAGTCACCACCATCAGCCCATCCAGCCACTGAGTCGGGGTCAGTGCCTGTAGCCATTTCCCTAACCCCGTCATCACCTCCCCCCTCGTTCCCCTACCAGGATCTACGCCTGTTGCCAGTGGCTCGGCAAGACATCTAAACGCACTAAATCCCCATAGGTCTCCCGTTGCAGGATCACAGAAGCCTGCCCATCCCGGACCAAAACCGCCGCCGGCCGGGGATAGCGATTGTAGTTGGAAGCCATGCTGTAGTTGTAGGCACCTGTACCGGTCACCACCAACACATCCCCCGCTCTGACCGCGGGCAGGTCAATGTCTTTGAGCAAAATATCCCCAGATTCACAGTGCTTGCCCGCCACCGTCACCCGCGTGGTCGAGGGATCCCCCATGCGATTGCCCAGATAGGCGGTGTAGCGGGCTTGGTAGGTGATGGGGCGGGGGTTATCGGACATGCCGCCGTCGATGGTGACATAGGTGCGCCCTTGGGGCAAAGCTGGGCTGGGGGGAATCTGTTTGCTGCCGCCAAGGGTATAGAGGGTAACGGCGGCTGTGCCCACCAAAGACCGCCCCGGTTCACAAAGCAGCTTAGGCAGGGGTAGCCCCTGGAAATGCCGTTGTACCGAATCACTGACCGTAGCCACCCATGCCTCAATGGTGGGGGGATCATCGTCGGGTTGGTAGCGGATCCCCAGCCCTCCACCTACATTTAACTCCTGGGGTTGCAGGCCCAGGGCCAAAGCATCCCGCCACAACTGAGCCATGATAGCCCCTAGATCCCGGTGCCCCTCCAGGTCAAAAATCTGCGACCCGATATGGGCATGGAACCCCACCCAGTCTAGGGCCGGCAAGCGGGTGATTTTGTCCAGCACCGTGCCGATCTGGGTCAGACCAATGCCGAACTTACTATCCGTCTGCCCGGTGCGAATATACTCGTGGGTATGGACATCGATGCCTGGATTGACCCGCAGTAGGATGCGCGCCCGCACCCCCCGCTTGGCTGCTAAGTCCGCCAAAGTATAGAGTTCATATTCACTGTCCACCACCAGGGTTGCCCCCGCCTGCAGGGCCATCTCCAGCTCTGCCACGGTTTTGGCATTGCCATGGACATAGAGATCCTTGCCCTTTGCCCCCGCCTGCAGCGCCGTATAGAGCTCCCCCCCAGAGGCCACATCTAGTCCCAAGCCTTCTTGCAGCATCAAGGCACAGAGAGCTAAGCAACTCCAGGCTTTGCTGGCATAGAGCACCTGGTAGGGGCCGGGATAGTGGCTGGCAAAGGCTTGTCGGTAGTGTTGACATCCCTGGCGCACACTGGTTTCATCTAGGACATACAAAGGGGTGCCGAATTCCTTGGCCAAAGCCACAACATCACAGCCACCAATGTGCAAATGACCTTGGGCATCAATGCTGGCGGTAACGGGCAACAGAGACTGATTGGGAGAAGTGGGCATAGGGTTGAACAAAGAACTACATTTAGTGTAAACCCCTGTTTGAAGAGAATCTCTATGGGATTTTGGCAGCAACTGCTTCGATCCTTAGCGCCAGAATTAGAAGTTTTACCCCCCCCAACTCTCCCTAGCGCTGATCCGGTGGCAGAGCGGGTTGCCCAACTGATTCGCCAGGGCATGGAACAGGCTCGCATCGGTCGTCTGCCCCAAGCCCTAGAAGACTTTCAGCAGGCCATTGCCCTCGATCCCCGCCAGGCTATCGGCTACTACAATCGCGGCTGCATTCATTACGACCTGGAAAACCTAGAAGCAGCCCTGGAAGATTTCAATCAGGCCATCCGCCTCGATCCCAACCTAGCCGTTGCCTATGCCAACCGCGGCTTGGTCTGGATGGATCTCGGGGAATGGGAAAGCGCCCGCCTCGATCTCAATCAAGCCATCACCCTCAACAACACCATCACCCGCTGCTACATCAACCGCGCCCTCGTCCACCTGGAACTCGGAGATCCCCGCTCAGCTCTGGCGGACTTCGACCGCACTATCGCCATGGCCCCCAGTTTTTTCCCGGCCTATATCAATCGCGGCCTCACCCGGCAGCAACTCGGCGACCTACAGGGATCTTTGGCGGATTTTGACCGGGCGGTGCAGCTAGATCCGACCGCAGCCAATGCCTATCATTACCGGGGGCGGGTGCGGGGAGAATTGGGGGACTACCGGGGGGCGGTAGCCGATTTGGATCACTGTCTGCAACGGGATCCCGCTAATGCTCGGGCTTATGTGGATCGGGGGGTAGCCAAAAGTTTTTTGGGGCGTTATGAGGAGGCTTTTGCCGATTTGCAGCAGGCCCTGGAGCACAATCCCCTGCTGGCGGAGGCCTATTTTAATCGGGCTCAGATTTGCCTTGAGATTGGGGATTGGCAGGCTGCTGTTAGGGATTTGACGGTGGTGTTGCGCCTGCAACCTAGTGCCGATGCCTACTATAGCCGGGGGATGGCGCGACAAAAGCTGGGGGATTGGGAAGGCAGCATTGCTGACCTGGATCAAGCGGCGCGCCTGCGCCTGGAAATCGCTCAAGCTCCCCCTAAACACCAAACCGATATCAATCCCTGGGGATCCCGCTGACTCTGAATTGATGGAATTGATGGTTCTGCTGGGTCATGAGTTGACTTCCAGAAGGTGGGATTTCCCGCCGACTGACACTCCCCTAAGTTGGGAGATGCCAACTGGATGCCCAATGTTAACCGCCTCGATTGTGTTCCTTGCTGAGCCTTACGATCCTGCCTACTTTGTTGACTTAGGGTTGGGGTTTTGGGCAGACTAGGGAGCAGGCTTTTTCACCTCCCACCCAGGTGGCAAGCATACCCAACCGGTGTTGGTCTTCCGCAGCAAAGGGGGTAGCAAAGGGAGCAGCAAGGGGCTGGAAATCCAGATCGACTGGGAATTCACGTTGAACCAGCCAAGAACAATACTCAAGCTTCAAAGGTCTGGGATAGCTTTGCTGATCAGCCTGATCCCCAGCACAAAAACCTGAACCCCTGGGATTGGGGGCTAGCCTGTTACCTGCTTGCCTGTGGCACGATGAGCGGCGATCCAAGGGGAAGGTAACCATGGTAACCAACCAGCTTAACAATCCCTAAGCAGTCGTTCACGTTATGCTAAAAACTATGCCAGAATGCAAGATCCAATCCTGTAGGTAACTCCTATGCAAGCCTCTGGAGCCTTTGCCTTGGTGGACAGTCTGCGGCTTCATGGTGTCAAACATATTTTTGGCTATCCAGGGGGCGCTATTCTGCCGGTCTATGATGAACTCTACCGGGCGGAACGGGATGGTATCCTGCAACACTTTCTGGTCCGCCACGAACAGGCGGCAGCCCACGCCGCCGATGGCTACGCCAGAGCTACCGGTAAGGTGGGGGTGTGCTTTGCCACCTCTGGGCCGGGAGCGACAAATCTGGTCACAGGGATCGCTACAGCCCAAATGGACTCGGTGCCGATGGTGGTGATCACCGGGCAAGTCCCCCGCCACGCTATCGGTACGGATGCTTTCCAGGAAACTGACATCTTTGGCATCACCCTGCCCATCGTCAAACACTCCTATGTGGTGCGGGATCCCCGGCAGATGTCCCGAATTGTGGCGGAGGCATTTCATATTGCCGGGACGGGGCGGCCGGGGCCAGTACTGATCGATGTGCCGAAGGATGTGGGAGTAGAAGTTTTTGACTATCAGCCCACCAAGGAGATTAATCTGCCGGGCTATAAGCCAACGAAACGCGGCAATCCCCGACAAATCCATGCGGCCGCCAAAGAAATCGTCAAGGCCAGTCGCCCGCTGCTCTATGTGGGGGGAGGAGCCATTACATCGGCAGCCCATCCGGAGATCCAGCAGTTGGCGGAACGCTATCAGATCCCGGTGACGACGACGTTGATGGGCAAGGGGGCTTTTGACGAAAATCATCCCCTCTCGGTGGGGATGCTAGGCATGCATGGGACAGCCTATGCCAATTTTGCCGTGACGGAATGTGATTTGCTGATTGCGGTGGGGGCCCGTTTTGATGACCGGGTGGCAACAAAGCTGGATGAATTCGCCAGCCATGCCCGGGTGATCCACATCGATATCGACCCGGCAGAAGTGGGGAAAAACCGGGTTCCCGATGTGCCAATCGTGGGGGATGTGAAGACGGTGCTGCTGGATCTGCTGGCCCAGTTGGAAAAGTTCCCCCCTATCCCCCGCCAAACCCAAGCTTGGCTAGAGCGCATCGAACGCTGGAAACGGGATTATCCCTTGGTGATCCCCCGCTATGACCACGATCTGTCGCCCCAACATGTGATCGACAGTATTGGCAAAGCTGCCCCCCACGCCTACTACACAACGGATGTGGGACAACACCAGATGTGGGCAGCCCAATTCCTGCGCAATGGCCATCGCCAGTGGCTCTCCAGTTCCGGGCTAGGGACCATGGGCTTTGGTCTGCCGGCAGCCATCGGCGCCCAAATCGCCCTCCCCCACGCCCAGGTCATCTGCATCAGCGGCGATGCCAGTATCCAAATGAATATCCAAGAACTAGGCACCCTAGCCCAATACGGGATCCCGGTCAAGGTGGCAATTATCAATAACAAGTGGCAGGGGATGGTGCGGCAGTGGCAGGAATCTTTTTATGAGGAGCGCTATTCCCAGTCGGATATGCAGCCGGGGATGCCGGATTTTGTCAAGCTGGCAGAAGCCTATGGCATCAAGGGCTTCAAGGCTGACCACCCAGAACACCTCGACGATGTCATCCAGGCGATGCTGCGGGAGGAAGGGCCGGTGATTGTGGATTTTCAGGTGACCCGGGAAGAAAATGTCTATCCCATGATCCCCCCAGGCAAGTCCAATGCCCAAATGGTGGGGATCCCGAATCGGGTTTTGCAAGCGGCGGCGGAGTTGATTTACTGTCCCAATTGTGGGGCGAAAAATCCCTCCACTCATCATTTTTGCCCGGAGTGCGGGACGAAACTGTGAGGCTCTTCCCCCTAGAACTTCTGGGGGGATCCGCCGCCAATTGGTCAACCAAGGGTCAATAAAGGGTCAATGAAGACTGTCGGGTTGATCCTGAACTCAGGACATGGAGAAATCTAGTTTCAAGTGAGGCTGAAACAGATCCCTCTGACGGGGGAGGGGGATTCTGATTGGGAATGACCGTCAGCTGAAGATGAAGGGATTGCTGAGCACTGCCGCCGATTTTGGTCGTCTTCCTCTTGAGGGGTCTGGTTAGACAGGCTCCTGGGTGCGGT
>JAUQVP010000041.1:0-22168 GCA_039794745.1 Thermostichales cyanobacterium HHBFW_bins_127
GCACCGCCTGCGCCATCAAGCTCGCCAGGGGCCAGTCAGCAGGCATCTCCGCCGTCACCACCCCCAGCACATAACTCTCCAAATCCACCCAATTCATCAGCCGTAACCCCCAAGATCCCCAAGCCTGGATCTGGATCCAACCCCGGTAGGCCCGCGGCTGGCTCGAACCAATCCGAATCACACCCCCCTGCAGCCGACAAGGCAAAGGAAACAACTGCCCCCCCACCCGCAACCGGGATCCCTGCCGCTCCAGCCGCCAGCGTCCTTGGGAAAAGAACTGTTGCTCAAGCTGGAAAGGGGCAAGGCAATCAAAGCCGGCAAACTCCCCCTGGGTGCTGCCCAACTGCACCGGGATCCCCACAGCTGGACTTGCTAGCGCCGCGGCCCCCCAAGCTCCCAACAGAGCTGTTGTCGTCTGGACAAGGGCATGACGTCTCGACAGGCGCATCAAAACTTAGGGATCCCGCAACGCCGTTTTACCTTGGTTTTCGACCTGGGATAGCCAGCATAGAGTCGTGTGGGTGCTGTTGAAAGTTTCCTCATCCCTAGGGAGGCCTACTGCTCTCACACCGCAACTTAACTCCAACGTCGAATGGGTATAGATCGCAAAAACGGGAAGGCAGCCACCAACGCCGCAGAAATCCACTTCCTTGAGCTTAGTGCCTTTGCCCGGCTCTGTCTAGGGGCTGGGGAAAAGGTTGAGGGATGTGTCAGCATGTGAACTTTTACCTAGTTTTCTCCAGCCCTATCGAGAACTGATCCTATAGTGGCTAAGGATGCCCAAGGGAGGGATCGACGATGGCTCGCTTTAATAAAATTGTCCTGGCAGTAGATGGCACTGGCATTTGCACCAAAACCGTGCATAATTTGCTGGAGTTGCGTTGTTTTGTCCGCCCGGAAATTACCATTCTCCATGCAGTTCCTCCCCAAATTACCGCTGACCAAATGCACCTCTACCAAGAGCGGGGCAAGGAAATCCTCGCCCAATCCCAAGCTGCCCTCGCCCTCAAACCCGAGGTGAAAATCACCACCGAACTGGTGGAAGGGGATCCCAAGGTGGTGGTATTGGAGCGGGCGGAGCAATTGCAGGCGGATTTGATTGTGATGGGATCCCGCAGTCGCAGCCGTTTGGAGGCCATTTTGCAAAACTCCGTCAGCCAATATGTGTTTCAGGTGGCTAAGTGTGCCATGTTGCTGGTGAAAGATGGGGTGCCGATCCGCCCGATTGAGCGGGTGATGGTAGCCATTGACGGTAGCCCTGCCTCCCAGTCTGCCCTGGAAGCCGGCATTGAACTGATGCGGGACCTCAAGGACCGACCCATCTATTTGGCGCGGGTGCAAAGCAGCGAAACCCCCATCGCCGAAGACAAACCCCTCAGTGAGGCCATCGCCTATGTGCGCCGCTTAGGCATCCCCTACAAAACCGCAGTCACCGTCGGGGATCCCGGGGTGGGGTTGTGCCAGTTGGCGTTGGATGAGCGGATTGATTTGCTGGTGATGGGGTCTCCGGATCGGCGGCCGACGATTGCCCGTTCCTTGCCGGATTTGGATCGATTGTTGGGCAAGTCCACCTCGGACTATGTGCGGGTGCATATTGAGTGTCCGGTGCTGATGGTGCGTCCGGTGCAGAACTAGTCCCAGCAAGCTGGTCTTGAGGGTTTACACGCCAAGCCTCATCAAAAGACAAGGCACATCTCAATCCCCTCTCCCGCTTTGGGAGAGGGAAATGACTATAATTCCGCCCGACGCATACTAAACCGGGGTTTATCCAGGAAGTTGCCAGCCTTAGACCCTTAGCCAAGGGTGAAGCAAGGGTTTAGTCGCGCATTTGCACCCGCACCTGGGCGGCATAGGTGCTGTTGTTCACCCGGTAGCTGGTGCCACCAATGGCCGTGATGCTGCTCCACAAAGCTCTGGCTTCTGGGGTCCATTTCACGCCCGACTCCTTGGCCACGGTTGGCAACACTGCCCCATTCAGCAACACATAACCGTAGTTAGGGCGGGGCAATTCCCTGAGCAAGCTACCAAACACAGGACTATTCTCCAGGTTCGTGCCCGTCCCCGCCCGCATCCGCGACCCTAAACCGGGATTGCTGGTCACCACCAAGTAGGGATCCAGCCAAAACCGCTGCAACCCTTCCCACACCCCCGGGATCCCCCAGGTGACGACGCCCCCGGCTTCTGCTCGCACACTGCCGCCGAAGGTACGCACCAAACTATCCAATCGGTTCCAGGTGGCTTCGCTGGTGGTTTTATCGCTGGTCTCAATGGCTACCACCCCCCCCCAGGTGGTCACCGGCTGGCCGGGATCCCCGACCAGGGCTACGGCCAGTTCTCCGTTCATCCAGCCAATCACATCCCGATCCAAGTCCAGTCCCGCCAGTAACGCCAGGGATCCCCTGGCCATGGTGATCGCTTGTCGGGCTTCTGGGAGCGTTTGCAGGCGGGCGGCGGTTTCCTGCCAGATTTGCGCCGGATAGGCGGAGGTAAACACCGCCAGCGCATCCCCTGGCAAACGGCGGACGATCTTGCCTGGGCTGGGCTGGACCGTGGTTTGCATCCAGGGGTTGTTGGGATCCACTTGGATCCGGTAGTCCATGCCGATGCCATCCCTGGTCCAATGGGTATGGAAGCTCAGGGCCTGCATCCCTTGCAAGTGGCCGCGGATCAGGGGCGTATCCAGATCCGTATCCGTAAATGCCTGCAAGGCCCCTGTGGCCTGGATCAAAGCCGGGATATTCAGATGAGCTGCCAGCCAACTGCGCTCATCCATGTGCGCTTGGGTCAAACTTAAAAATGGCTTGTGGGTGGCCAAGGGGGGATGATTCTTGGGATCCCGCAGCACTGCCAGCAGTTGTTCCATTGCCCAGGGGTCATTGGTGATGGCTACATAGTCTTGGCCTTGGTGCCTGACCTGGGCCAGGGTCAGGGTCTTGCCTGGGGATCCGGAAGCAGCCACAAACATCTGTCCTTCGGGGATGGATTGCTGAGAGGCAAGGAGGCGAGTTTGCCAGGACTGCAGCAGCACTTGGGACTGCTGGGGATCGCGGCTGGTGGTGACCAAGGCCAGGGCAGGTTCCGCCTGGGTTTGGGGGATGATCCCCAGCAGAGCTACCGTTGCCGTCCCCCCGATCCAGGGTTGAATGTCACGGCTATAGTCAATGCCCGTGGTTTGCAGGGCCGTTTTCATCTCCGCCACCTGGGCTTGCCAAGCGGCCCGCTGCCTAGGTGCCCCCTGAGCCAGAGCCTCCCAATCCGTCCGCAGCGTCACCGCAATCGGACTTGTGGCCGGCACCAACTGGGTTTCCGGGATCCCAAGGGCTTGGTGCCGTTGGATCAACTGGCAGCCAACCAAAACAAAGGAAGCTGCCGAAACCACCGCAGTAGCCGGCAGCCAACGGGAAGCAATAACCATACCATCCTCAGGCTGGGGACGCTCCTATGCTAATCCCAGATCTAGCAACAGGGATCCCCTAGCCAATTGTGGGCATAGGCCAGCAGGGCGGCTTGGGGATCGGGGGCCCGGGTAATCGGTCGCCCCACCACGATCCAATCTGCGCCCTGCTGTCGGGCTTGGGCTGGGGTGCAGGTGCGGGCTTGGTCATCTCCCCCCGGCTGCAAGCGGATCCCCGGTGTCACAATCAGCAAATCCGGCCCACAACTTTGCCGTACCCTTGCCGCCTCCCAAGGAGAACACACCACCCCTGGGATCCCTGCTGTTTGGCAGGTTTGGGCGAGGTGTTGCACATAATCTAGAGGGTCAAGGGGGACGTGCAGATGGTTTTGCAGGTCTGGAGCCGTCAAACTGGTTAGCAGCGTCACCCCCAACAGGCGGCAGGTAGTTCCCTGGGTTGCCTGCTGAGCTGCCCTTAGCATAGCCAAGCCGCCGCTGGCATGCACCGTCAGCAAATCAACCCCCTGCCTGGCCAGGATCCCCGTTGCTGCCGCCACCGTATTGGGAATATCGTGCAGCTTCAAGTCCAGGAAAATGCGCTTGCCCTGCCCCCGCACCACCGCCACGATTTCAGATCCTGCCCCCAGATAAAGCTCCAGCCCCACCTTCCACCAGCGCACCTGGGGCAGAAGCCGCAGCAACTCCAGCGCCTGATCCCAGCTCGGCACATCCAAAGCCACGATCAGATGCTCCCAGACCGAATCCAAAACACTTACCATGACAGATAGGGCAAAGCCGCCGCCACCTCCCGCACCCGCGGCAACTGACTCACCAACTGTCCACAGGCATCCCACGTCCCATTTACCAGCATCTGCTGCACACTGGCTGCCAACCCCACCTCATAAACCCGATCCCCCACCTCCAGACGCAGCTTCACCACATCCAACACCATCGGCACAGCCGGGTCCTGCAGCAGTCGCGATTGCACCTCCCGCACCACCGCCGCCGCCGCCGTCACACAGGGGATCCCCAAAGCCAGACAATTCCCGGCAAAGATCTCGGCAAAACTCACCCCCACCATCCCCCGGATTCCCCAGCGGGCCAGCGCCTGGGGAGCGTGTTCCCGGCTCGAGCCACAGCCGAAATTGCCATTCACCACCAGAATCGTCGCCCCCTGAAACTGCGGCAGATCAAACGGGTGCTGTCCCCCTAGCTGGGCCCGGTCATCGGCAAAAACATGCTCCCCCAAGCCCTCAAAAGTCACACAGCGCAAAAACCGGGCCGGAATAATCCGATCCGTATCAATATCATCCCCTAGCAACGGGATCCCCCGTCCCTGGATTTGCCGGATTTGTGAATCCATCGTCATCTTAGCCACAGCCAAAGCAGAGTTATTATAGTCGATTTTCCGGCACCAGCCCGCTACTAAATAGGGGTGAGTACATCTCCTAGCCCCTGCTCACAGTCTGGCTGTTCATATTCGTCCAGATTGGCCAGAAAAAAATAGATAATATCCTCAATTTTATCCTCCGGTTCCTGAGAGCCGATAAACCCCAAACAAAAAGTTGAGGACGGATAGCGGCAATAGGGAGAGACGATCTTCAACAAATAGCCTAAAAGCCCAATAACATACCGATCATCCAAGGTAGCAATCAACTCGGCCAACTCACTAAAAGAAAAAACCCGAATATCCACATCATCGCCTTTATGAATGAAGACCACAGCGACGTGTTCTCGGCGGGGTAAATCTGCAGCTTGCCTATTGACAAAATCCACAAATTTACTGCGGTTTGCGGCAATGATTTTGCGAAAGGAATTTGCCTCAGTTCCCACACCAATGATGTAGGATCCTCGCAGCACAACATCCAACCTAGAAAAATAGCTAGCGTAAAGCGGTAGAGGATCCTTGACCCGGCGGTAGTGGTCAATATCCAAAATCAGGCAGCCATCCGCAAAATCCATAACCCAAACCTAGGCTGTTTCCGGCTTAGGCAAGGAAGTTGGGTGCAAAAGAATCTCACCGGCATTGCGCTGATCCACCATTTCCGCCGTAATCAAGCAGCGCTTAATATCCTTGCGTGAGGGCACCTCATACATAATCTCTAGCATCAACTCCTCCACAATCCCCCGCAAAGCCCGCGCCCCCGTCTTGCGCTTATAGGCTTCCCGAGCAATAGCCTTGATGGCCGCCGGCTCAAACTCCAACTCCACCCCATCCATCCGCAAATACTTCTGATACTGCTTGAGGATGGCATTTTTGGGTTCCGTCAGAATTGCCATCAACGCCGCCTCATCCAAGGGTTCTAAGGTCGCCACCACCGGGATCCGGCCAATGAACTCCGGGATCATCCCATACTTGACCAGGTCATCCGGCTCCAACAACTTCAGCAGGTCTGCCGTCCGCCGTTCCCGCGACACCGGCACCTCCGCCCCTTGCCCCTGGATAAAGCCCATGGACTTTCTGCCCAAGCGCTGCTCGATCACCCGCTCTAGCCCCACAAACGCCCCACCGCAAATGAACAAAATATTGGCTGTATTGATCTGAATGCAGTCTTGGTAGGGGTGCTTCCGTCCCCCTTGGGGGGGCACATTGGCAATCGTTCCCTCCAGCATCTTCAGCAGCGCCTGCTGCACCCCTTCCCCCGACACATCCCGGGTAATGGAGGGGTTTTCACTCTTGCGGGCAATTTTATCGATCTCATCAATGTAGATGATCCCCCGCTGGGCTTCCTCCGGATCGAGATCGGCCACCTGCAAAAGCCGCAGCAGGATATTTTCCACATCTTCCCCCACATAGCCCGCTTCCGTCAGGGTCGTGGCATCGGCCACCGCAAAGGGCACATCCAAAAGCTTTGCCAAGGTTTCTGCTAGCAGGGTCTTGCCCGAGCCCGTCGGCCCAATCAGCAGGATATTGGACTTTTGGATTTCCACCCCATCGTCCTGTCCTAGGCTGTAGAGGCGCTTGTAGTGGTTGTAGACTGCCACCGACAGCACCTTCTTGGCCTGATCCTGACCAATCACATACTGATCCAAGTGGCGACGGATTTCCGCCGGCTTCGGCAACTGAGCCAAAGAAGGTCGAGGGCGACTGGCCTTTTTCCCACCGCTTTCCCGCCCGGCACTGGCCGGCGCCGGCTCACTGGACCGCCCTTGCCCCTCGTAAAGTTCCTCATCGAGAATCTCGTTGCACAGCTCCACGCACTCATCACAGATGTACACCCCTGGACCGGCAATCAACTTTCGCACTTGATCCTGGGACTTGCCGCAAAAGGAACATTTCAACTGCGAATCATACTTCGCCATGGAGCACTCCTGGAAAAATTCCCACCTAGTATGGGTATCTCCCTATTTTACCTGCTTTTGGCTCCTTTGCCCCTATATGACCTAGTTTGGAGTTGTTCCTGAGATGACTGTGGCGTTTTGTGTCAAGACTTGGACAAATATCGCAAAAGCTATCATTTCATTTGTGAGCTGGCAAATTGTCCCCGCCAGGGGCACAGTAGATAGGGGGAAGCCAGCAGGGAGGAATTGCTAAAATAGGGTTAGCAAGATTGTTGTCTAGTTTACAGGTTGACAGAGTATCGGCTGCCAAACTTCAGACCTTATTTAGATTCTGGCAAAGAGGTTTGGGTCAGCATCAGGAGTTGGCATTATGGCTACGCATGTATTACCTAAGGCCTCGGTGTGGCGACCGCTGCGCAAGTGGCTTGATCAAGTGGAAGTTCGCAATGTATCCCAAGCCCATTGGTTATGTCGTTGGATCCCGGCTCAGTGTCCTTTTGAGCGAGATGTGGTCATCTTTGGGCGCAAAGTTGCCCATATCCCCGCTTTGTGTCAGCTCAATCCTGTCTATGATCAATTGATGGGATTGCGGTTTCGGGCTTTGTCCTATCTGGCTGAACATGGGGAAAATATCGAACCCTATATCCACTAAAAATTACCCCATTACTCCACAGCTTTGAGGAAGGTAACCCAGGTGTAGGAAAGTTCTTGGGTAGGGTCGAGCCCAGCTAAAAAATCAGGTAGATCCTCGTAAAGAGGCGCAAGAGGACACCCCTCCGGAACGGGGCCAACCAAGGGAGGAAAAACAAAGTATTCCTCAACCATGGCAAATAGGGTGGGTAGGATGGGATCCCGGCGCTGAATCAGGTGGGTCAGGGTGGTGTGATAGGTGGGTTGGCTGAGGTTGTCGTCGTAAAGCACAGAGGGGATGCCGAGGTTCCAGGCTTGTTCGAGGCGGGGGAGGGCGTTTTGGTGATCATCGAAGATGGCGCAGCTCTGCTCCCGGCTGATCTCGGGTAGGGTAATGCAGGAGAAGTCGTGGGTACTGTAGGCAGCGCGGGGGCTACGGTAAATCTGTCCTAGGTCGAGGGGCATCATCAAAACGGGATCGAGGCAGATCAGTTGCGTGTCGGGAAAAAGTTGTTCGATCCACCAGGTGGAAAAGCCCCGCCAAATCCCCGATTCAATCACGAGGTTCGGCTGCACCCGCTGCAAAAAGGTGGCATAGGCTAAGGCGGTGGCAAACATCATGCCGCCGGAGTTGACAAAGGGCCGGCGCTGGTAAATCTGCCAACACCTCGCCACCATTTCATCCCGTTGCCGATCGCTGGCAAAAATAGACACCGGCTCCACCGGGATCCCGAAGTCGGGGAGGGGGTAGTTGCTCTTGACCATGGGCTAGCTGCGGGAGGATTCGTATTGGGTGTAGGCATCGACGATCCGTTGTACGAGGGGATGGCGGACAATGTCCCCCCGGTCGAAATAGCAAAACCCCACCCCCTCTAATCCTTGCAAAATCTCCTCGGCCACCGCTAACCCAGATAACTGCCGGGATCCCAGGTCGGTTTGGGTGAGATCGCCGGTGACTACCATGCGGGAGCCATAGCCGAGGCGGGTGAGGACCATTTTCATTTGTTCGGGGGTGGTGTTTTGGGCTTCGTCGAGGATCACGAAGGCCCGGGAGAGGGTGCGGCCGCGCATGAAGGCTAGGGGGGCTACTTCGATGATCTGCTGGGCAAGCAGCGCTTGCACCCGTTCTGGCTCGATCAGTTCATAGATGGCATCGTAGAGGGGGCGCAGGTAGGGATCGACTTTGTCTTGCAGATCCCCGGGCAGGAACCCCAGTTTTTCCCCGGCTTCGATGGCGGGGCGGGTGAGGATGATTTTGTCGAAACGCCGCTCCTGCAAGGCCACGACGGCCATGACGGTAGCCAGGTAGGTTTTGCCGGTGCCGGCAGGACCCATGCCAAAGACCAAATCATACTTTTGGATCATCTCCACGTAGAGCTGCTGGTGGGGGGTTTTGGGGCGGATCTCCTGCCCTTTGCGGGTGCGGGCCAAAACCGTCTGCTGGACCTGCTGATAGTCTCCTAGGCGCGCCTTGACCACCGCCTGAAAGGCCATGGTCACATCCGTTGTCGTCACCATCGTTCCCCCTGCCCACAAAGGCTTGAGACTTTCTAAACACTGACGAATCTGGGCACACTGCTGCGCTGTCCCCTGCACCCATACCTCTGTCCCCCGCAAGGTCAACTGCCCCCCACATAGCCGCTTCAATAATTTCAAGTTCGTCTCCTGGGATCCGGCGAGGTTGAGGGCTTGGCTGGGTGAGTCCAAAATCAGGGTGAAATGTTCACTCATGGGGTCGGGATCCCGAAGTACAGTTCCGTGCAGCGCAGGAAAAGTTCTACACCGAGGGGGAGGGCGGTTTCGTCAAAGTCAAAGCGGGGATGGTGGTGGGGGAAGGTCAGCCCCAGTTCTGGGTTGGCCGATCCCAGGAAGAAGTAACAACCAGGCACTTTTTCCAGGAAAAAGGCCATATCTTCCCCGCCCATGGTCATTTCTGGGTGGATGCGGGCCTGCTCCCCGAGGGTATCGCGGGCAGCTTGTTCCACCAGGGCTGCTAGTTGGGGGTGGTTGCTGACGGCGGGATAGGTGCGTTCGTAGTCCAAGTGATAAAGGGCACCGTAGGCCTGGCAGATGCCGGCGACAATCTCCTCTAGCCGCTTGGGGATCAGCTCGGCAGTGTCCGGATCAAAGGTACGCACCGTCCCCCACAGTTCGGCTTTGGCAGCAATGACATTGAAGGTATCTCCGGCTTGGAACTTGCCCACGGTCACCACTGCTGGCTGCAGGGGATCGACGCTGCGGGCAACAATGGTCTGGAGGGCCGAGACCACCTGGCAGCCCACCACCAAAGCATCAACGGTTTGGTGGGGCATCGCCCCGTGCCCCCCCTTGCCTAGGATCTGCAGATAAAACCGATCCGTATTGGCCATGGCAGGGCCGCTTTTGACCCCAACGGTGCCAAGGGGGAGGTTATTCCACAGGTGCAGTCCCAGCATGGCATCCACATCCTGGACAACCCCGGCGGCAATCATCGGCTTGGCCCCACCGGGACTTTCTTCCGCCGGCTGAAAGACAATCTTGACCTGACCCGGAAGCCGCTGCCGCTGCTCCCACAGCAGTTTAGCTGTACCTAGGGCAATTGCCACATGCCCATCATGGCCGCAAGCATGCATCCGCTGCGGCACCTGGGAACGATAGGGCACCGGATTGTCCTCCTGAATCGGCAACCCGTCCATGTCCGCCCGAATCGCCAAAGTCTTCCCCGCTCGGGATCCCGAAATGGTGGCTACCACCCCGGTCTGGGCAACCCCCGCTTGGTGGGGGATCCCCCAGTCCTGGAGCAGTTGTTGGATCAAAGCAGCGGTGCGGACTTCAGCAAAGCCCAATTCCGGCTGTTGATGGATCTGCCTGCGCCAGGCAACCAAGCTGGGGTAGAGATCGCGCACGGCGGGCCGGAGGCGAGAGAAAATCATGAAACCACTTTGGTACGTCTGCCTTGTCCGAAGAGGATTTTGCGGGACTGCTCGTTGACGGTGGGACCGGACTTGATCCCTTCCCCCTTGGCATAGGCCCGCTGCACCGCCGGGCGGGCTTGGATGGCCAGGAACCAACGTTTCAGGTTGGGGAAATCATTGAGATTCATCTGTTGGCGCTCGTGGGGCACAATCCAGGGGTAGCAGGCCATATCGGCAATGGAATAATCCCCACAAATGAAATCCCGGTCCGCCAATTGGTCATCCAAAATCCCATAGAGCCGCTCCGTTTCCTTGACATAGCGCTCGATGGCATAGGGAATCTTTTCCGGCGCATAGCTGACAAAGTGATGGTTTTGCCCCAGCATCGGCCCTAGGCCGCTCACCTGCCAATAGAGCCACTGCATCACATTGAAACGCCCCCGCACATCCCTGGGCAAAAACTTGCCGCTTTTCTCAGCCAAATACTGCAAAATTGCCCCCGACTCAAACACACTCAAAGGCCCATGCCCATCAGCGGGATCATGGTCAATAATCGCCGGGATACGGTTGTTGGGGGAAATTTTCAAAAATGCCGGATCAAACTGCTCCCCCGTACTGATGTTCACCACCCGAATCGTATAGGGGATCCCTGCTTCTTCCAGAAAGATGGTGATTTTATGTCCGTTGGGGGTAGGCCAGTAAAAGAGTTCGATCATGCCGGCTGTCGTGGTAGCTTAACACTTATTTCAGTCTTACCATAGCCCCCTATGGCCGCCAAGGTGACAGAATTGCCCTGTTTGATCCTAGGGGGGTGCCGCAGTGGCAAAAGCCGCCTCGCTCAGGGGATAGCGGCAGCCCGGGGCGGGGATCAGGTTCTGTTTGTGGCTACGGCCCAAGTCAGCGACCCAGAAATGGCCCGGCGCATCGCCCGCCATCAACGGGATCGCCCTGCCACCTGGCTCACCGCCGAGGCCCCCCTGAATCTGCTTGCCCCCCTGCAACGGCACTCCCATCTGCCCGTGGTGCTGATCGACTGCCTCAGCCTCTGGGTAGCCAACCACCTGCTGCATAGGGATCCCCCCGACATCGCCGAGCTGGAAGCCAAGCTGTCTGAGCATTTGCAGCAACTTTTGGCTGTGGCTGCTGAGCAACAGCAAGCTCTGATCCTAGTCAGCAACGAAGTGGGCCTGGGGGTGGTTCCCCCCTACCCCCTAGGGCGCCACTACCGGGATCTCCTGGGCTGGATCAACCAACAGGCGGCCCACCACTGCCCCACCGTCCTCTGGACAGTCGCCGGGATCCCCACCCCGATCAAAGCCCCTAACCTCCCGCCGCAAAGGTTCCCATGAGGATCAGGGACAGCAAAATCCCCGGGAATAACAACGCCCCCAACATCAGCAACTCATGGGCCGTAATCCCTTCCATCGCCACATCTCCCACGCACTCCCCCTACCCTAACCCCCCCTGCTCCCTCACCCGGGATCCCTAAAGACCCCCTTAAGATTAAGATATTTACAATTCGTTACAAAGTTTAGGTATGGACAATCGGGTCGTGGTGGTCGTGGGGGCTACGGGTGGGATTGGGCAGGCGGTGCTGCCGGGGTTGGTGCAGAGGGGCTGTCGCCTGGCGTTGGTGAGCCGATCGGCGGAGAAGTTAACCTCCCTAGCTGAGGCAATTGGGGGGGAGACTTTGGTGGTGCCCACGGATGTTACCGACTATGCCCAAGTGGAGGCAATGGTGCAGCGGGTGAGGGAGCATTGGGGGCGGATTGATGTGTTGATCCATGCGGCCGGTATAGGGATTTTGAAATTGGCCCAGCAGCTCAGCCCCCAGGATCTGGAGCGGTTGCTGGCTGTGAATGTCAAGGGCAATTTCTATACCAATCAACTGGTGGGCAATGTCATGCGGGAGCAAAAATCAGGACATATCCTCAATTTCCCCGGCATCCTGGGGCGCTACCCCATGGCCATGGCCGCCGGCTACTGTGCCTCTAAGTTTGCAGTGGTGGGCTTTAGCAAATGTATGGCCGATGAATGGAAACGCTTTGGGGTGCGCTTCACCCTGTTCTACTTGGGAGGGGTCAATTCGCCCTTCTGGGATCAGGTGAATCTGAAGGTGCAACGGGAAAAAATGATCAGCCCAACGGTGGTTGCCGAGGCCGTCCTCCTCGCCCTAACAATGCCCCCGGAGGTGGTGCCCGCAGAAATCAATCTGCAACCGGAAAACCATCAGTTCATCTAGGGTCATCTGGGGGCCAGCAATTGGGAAGGAGGCAATTCCCCCGCCGCCAGTCCCATCCACACCAGGTTCTGGGTGTAGTAGGCAGTATCACTGTCCCAAATGCCCTCTTTGTAAACCGGATCCAAAGCCCGCGACCGCAAATCCTCGGCCATCGCCGGATCAACAATCACCAGGGCCGGATACAAAGCCCCATACTGAGCCGTGGAAGCATAGTCCACCTGGGGGATCCCCTGGGTGCTGATCACCGCTTCCAGTTTGCCCTGGGTTTGCCAGCGCTGGCGTAGAAAGGTGAGGTTTTGCCGCAGGAGTTGGGGGGCGGGGGATTGGGAGAAGTAGCGCCCGTCTAAGGCCAAGCGCCACCACACCCGAAAAGCATCAAAGCTATAGTGGTTTTCCTGGGGACGGCTGCGAATGGGTAGCAGAGCCCCGCTTTGGCGGTGGATCAAGATCCAGTCCGGGGGCAAACCCACCGGCGAGGCTTGGAAAATCCGCCCCAGGAGGTCGTAGCTGCTGTCTGCCAGGGCATTCCAGTTGTGGTCGGGATCCACCTGGGCAAAAATCCGAAACGCATAGGGCCCCCAATAGGAAGGATTGAGTTTGTAGGTGGGCAGGGGCGGGGGGGTGGCCGTCGGGGTGAACAGGGGAATGCGCAAGCCGGCAAAAAGCCGCTCCGGTGACACATCCGTATCGGTAAAGAGATTCACTTCCCCGGGGAGAAACAGCCGCTGCCCCTGCACCTCCGCGGTGCACAGGCGCCAGAGGTCATGGAGTTTGCGGCGGGCCATGCTCAAGTACTCGGGCTTGCCCCAACGGCGATAGGCAAAAATCAGGGCAATACTGGCATCCAAATCCGCATCGCTGGCAACGCTGGTGTCCAACACCCCCCAACTGCCATCGGGCCGCTGCCCCCAGGACCAGGCCCAGAGACTATCCTTGGGGCGAACCTGGGCATTGAGGTTATTCTCCCCCCACTGCCAGGTGCGATCAAAGGTGACCTGATCCCCAATCAACACCGCCCGCCACATGGCATAGGCCTGGGCTTCGGAAATGGAACGAGAATTGGCCTCCCGGTCAATCACCCGCCCATCGGTCTGGATGAACTGCTGCCGATAGGCCTGCCAGGACTCCGCCAAAACCTGCGGCACCGGCACCTGGGCATAACTAGGGATCCCTAGGGTGACCAGGATCAGGGTAAGCAGGCACAGCCATCGGTTCAGCACCTCAGTCCTCCTCCATCAATAGACCGCGGCGGGTGCGCCCTTTGCCGAAATAGCGCCCGAATTGCAGCTCATAAACCTCATCTTCGTCTTGGGTTTCCAGCACCAGGTCGCTCCGGGCCTTGCCGACACAAATCAAAGCGTAGCCCTGTTGCTGCAAAGGGCGGCAAATCCCCATGGCTTCCCGCTGATCCAGAGATCCCGATTTCACCCGCACAGCACAGGTGGTGCAAGCGCCATTGCGGCAGGCAAACGGTAAATCGATCCCCTGCTCCTCAGCGGCGGTGAGAATGTACTGATCGGGGGTGACCAGGAAAGTCACCTGGCAATCCCGTTGCCGATCCCAAACCTGAACTCGGTAGCGAGGCAAAACCGTACCATCCATGCTGGCTACCCACTGTCAACCCTTTGATCTTAAGCTGCCTCTCTGGCTAGGATCACCAGGGTTGCGGTGGATGACGCTGTTGTCCTCACCCCTAATCACTCTACCCCCGGAAACCTTGCGTTGGTTGGCAGCAGGGGAGGTCATTGACAACCTGGGGGCTGCCCTGCGGGAACTGATCGAAAATGCCCTCGATGCCCAAGCCACCCGCATCACCGCCGAAGTCTGGCCCCAGCAAGGACGGCTGCGGGTCAGTGACAATGGCCTGGGGATCCCTGAAAGGGACTTGCCGGCGGTGGCCTTGCTTGGCACTACCAGTAAGTTTGATGGCCAAACCCTACCGGCGGTGGTCACCAGCTTGGGGTTTCGGGGCCAAGCCCTCCATGCCCTGGCCCAGGCGGGATCCCTGACCATTGCCTCGCGGGTGGTGGGGGCGGAGCATGGGTGGCAGTCGAGCTACGATGCTGCCGGTGTCAGTCTGGGCTTAAAGCCTGTGGGGATGGGGGTGGGGACGGTAGTGGAGGTGAGCCAGTTGTGGCGGGATTGGCCGCAGCGGCGGGACCAACCCCTGAGTCGGGCCGATCTGGAGGCGGTGATTTACCGGGCGGCCCTCACCCATCCCCAGGTGCATTGGCTGCTCTCGATCCAAGATCAGTTGTGCTTACATCTGGGGGGGGGAACGGCTTTGGATGTCCTCTGCCAGCGCTGGCCCCGTCTGCGTCCCCAGGATTGTCGCCAGGGACAACGGGGGGGTTGGCAGGTGATCCTGGCTCTGCCCAGCCATTTTCACCGCCCCCGCTTGGATGCCTGCTATGTGGGCATCAATGGCCGCTTGGTCAATGTGCCGGAATTGCAAGCGACCCTCCTGGAGGGATTTCGCCGCAGCTTACCCCACCGGCGCTATCCCCTCTGCCTCGCCCTGGGATCCCTGCCTGCCTGGGGGGTGGACTGGAATCGCCATCCGGCTAAAACCGAGGTCTTTATTCAAGATGTGCAGCAGCACCAAGAAGTGATCGCGGGTTTGATCCAGGAATTACTGGCCACCCCCACCACCCCTGTACCGGCAGGGTTTCTCAGCCGGCTGCGGGAACAAGCCCGCTCCTACACAAGCTCTCCTGCCCCTAGTCCCTTGCAAGTCCTGACCCAATTGAACCGCACCTACATCGTTACCAGCGATGGGGTGGGGCTGACGTTGATCGAGCAGCATGTCGCCCATGAGCGGGTTTTGTTTGAGCGGCTGCAACAGGCCTGCCAATGGGTGGAAAGCCCCCTGCTGCTCCCCAAGCTTACCCCTGTGGAACTCGAAGGACTCACAGCCCTCGGCGCCCAACCAGAACCCTTCGGGGATCAGCAGTGGCGGGTGCGTCGCCTCCCCCAATTGCTGCTAGACCTGCCCCCACCGGAACAAGCCCAACTCCTGCGCACCATGGCCCGGGATCCCGAACAGGCTTTGGTGAATTTGGCCTGTCGCTGTGCCCTGCGCAACGGCACCGTCCTCAGCCGGGAGGAGATGACCGCTTTGGTGCGGGATTGGCAGCAAACCCGCCAGCCCCACACCTGTCCCCACGGTCGCCCCATTGCCCTCCACCTGGCGGAAACTGACCTACAGCGGTTTTTCGGCAGGCGTTACAATGTCTGTCACCCAGGCTTGGGTGATCGTCTGGCCCGGGAGGTGCGCGATGCTTCCACTTAAGGGACTGCTGCCGAGTTCGACCGCCCAACCCCATCCTAGCTATCCTATTCCCGCCCAGCCCCCCACCCCTGAGATCCGCCCTTGGGTGTGCCTACAGGGATCCCAGGGGACCTTAGTGGCGGAGCAGATTCAGGTGTCCAGCCTCAATCCCCAGACTCCCATGGTGTGGTTGCGGCCGGTTTTGTTGCAGTGGCAGGGGCAGATTTGGGATCTCAGTGCCAGCCCCGATTTGCTCTGGCCGGCGGCGGCCTGTCGCCCTGCCTATGTGGAAGAGGTGCTGCCTTGGTGGCAGCAAGCCCGGCCCGCCGATCCCCAGCAGCGTCTGCTGCAGCAGTTTCTGCAGCATCTCTGGGCTAGGAGCGGGGATCGCGAACATCCCCCATAAACAGAATCTCCTCTGCCGTGCCGATCACCAAGAAAAAGGGGCGATCGACCACCATCGTAAAGGTATCGATAGGAGCGGCCAGCCGCGCCACCCCAATAGCTGTCACCGCCGCTGCTTCCGTGCCAGTCTCGTTCACCTCCAGAAAGGTTTTTTGGATCACCCTGCTGACGGCGGCCGGCTCCGGCGTCAGGGCACTGAAATCCGCCGCCCCCGTAAAAGCAATCTCCATCCCCAACTGGGCTAACATCGGCTTGAGGTCAAAGGTGGCCTCCGTCTGAAACCGAGGCAACTTCAAAGATCCCAGCTTTTCCTGGAACTGCTCCTGCCAAGTCTTCCAGGTGCCGGGATTGAGTTGCCGATAAAACTCCTCCAAATTCCCCTTGGGCAGCACCACCGTCATGGTCACCGCCCCCGACTCCCCATAGGGCAACCGCACCGCCTGAAACAGATCCGTTTCCAAATAGGCAAAAGATCCCATCTGACTCATCAAAGGATGGCTAATCGTTTCCCCATTGGCTAGGGTGAACGGCTGCGGCTGAGTCAACTGCGGCTGAAAAGCCCGTGTCCAATTCCCCTTAAAATAGACGGCATTGAGCAAATAAGCGATCCCCCGGCTGTCAATGGCATCCAAAATCCCTGGGATCTTGCCGGAGGTCTTCTCCCGAGCCCAGCCGTTGATAGCCTCCAAAGCCGCCAGATCAAAGGGCAACGTCCGTACCTCCGCCCCATAAAACCGCTGACTTGCCGCCACAAACGCCGGACGAATCGGGATCCCCTGATTCAACCAGAGGGAATTGGCCAGCTGCAACTGAATCTGAGCATCCGTACCGGCATTGAGCCGTTCCAGGGTCCCTTGGGCTTGGCGATTGATCGTTTCGATCGGGATCCCGGAGATGTGCAGGGCTTGGGCCATGGCTTGTTGGGTGGTGCCGGCGGCGCCGTTGTAGAGCATGGCTAGGGCCAGATAGGCGCTGATGGGAGAGACAATCCGGTTGGTTTCCTGGCTGTGGGTCTGGACCGTTTGCCAGAAGGCGAAGCTAAAAGCATCGGCAGTAGGGGCAGTTGGGGGCATAGTCGGGGCCTGTTGGGGTTGGGGGCTGGCGGCAAAGCTCGTGGCATGGGCAATGGAGATCACTGCCCCGGTCAGTGCAGCTAGCATGGCCGGGACAAAGCGCCATCTGATCATAGTGGCTCCAGAGAAGGTATCTTCATGCTAGGGAAGGCTCCGATCCCCTACAACAGGACTAGGGGCCGGTGTTGTAACGGTCAAGTCCCTTTTATGGTGCGGCAGCGAGCCAAAGCCGATTTTCCCAGCAAGATTTGTCCTGTGTGCGGGCGTCCGTTTGTCTGGCGGAAAAAATGGGCTGAGTGCTGGGAGCAGGTGAAATACTGCTCTGAGCGCTGTCGCCGCCGCCGCTCTCAGACCCCCTCCTAGGCGGGGTGAGGAAACCCTATCGGCATTGGGCAGCTATCCTACCCAGACTTTATAGGGGACTTTGGTAGGACCTGCCCACAAGGCTGCAGGTGTGCAGTACCAGCCTGAACCATAGCCAGAAAAATGCCCCCCGCCAGACTAAAACTTCCCCATCTCAATTCCGACTAAAAAACTCTGGATTGATTGACAGGGTGGGGTGGCAGTGGTAGTATCAGGGGCAATGGATTTAGGCTCTGTTATGTCAACCGCTGCTGCCCCTGCCCCGCTGACGACCCTGGCCCGGGTTCGCCATTTGCGCTGTCGCGAATGTGGAGCTGAGTATGAGCCGGTGGCCAAGCATGTCTGCGAGTTGTGTTTTGGCCCCTTGGAGGTGGGCTACGACTATGAGTTCTTGCGGCAGACGGTAACCCGAGAGAGCATTCAGGGAGGACCCTTGTCCATGTGGCGCTACCGGGCCTTTTTGCCGGTGGAATCCCCCCAGCCCATCGATCTGGGGACGGGGCTGACCCCTTTGGTGCGGGCGGAACGGCTAGGGCGGCGGCTGGGGTTGAAGCGCCTCTATATCAAAAATGACGCGGTGAATATGCCCACCCTCAGCTTTAAAGATCGGGTGGTGTCGGTGGCTTTGACACGGGCTCGGGAATTGGGCTTTACGACGGTTTCCTGTGCTAGCACCGGCAATCTGGCCAACTCCACCGCGGCCATCGCTGCCCATGCGGGCCTGGAATGTTACATCTTCATCCCGGCGGATCTGGAGGCGGGCAAGGTATTGGGATCCCTGATCTACAATCCGACGGTGATGGCGGTGGAAGGCAACTACGATCAGGTCAACCGCCTCTGCTCGGAGGTGGCGGACCGCTACGGCTGGGGCTTTGTCAATATCAATCTCCGCCCCTACTATGCGGAAGGCTCCAAAACCCTGGCCTATGAGGTGGCAGAGCAATTGGGCTGGCAACTGCCCGATCAAATCGTCGCCCCCCTGGCTTCGGGATCCCTATTTACCAAGATTTACAAGGGGTTTCAGGAGTTTGTGAAGGTGGGATTGGTGGCGGAGCGGCCGGTGCGGTTTTTTGGGGCTCAGGCCCAAGGCTGTGCGCCCATTGCCCAGGCGTGGGCGGCGGGGCGGGATTTTGTCACTCCTGTCAAGCCCAATACCATTGCCAAGTCCATTGCCATCGGCAACCCCGCCGACGGTATTTATGCCCTTGACATTGCCCGCAAGACCCAGGGGGAGATTCAAGCGGTGTCGGACGCAGAGATCATTGCCGGGATTAAGCTCCTGGCGGAAACGGAGGGGATTTTCACGGAGACGGCCGGGGGGACGACGGTGGCGGTGCTGAAACAGTTGGCGGAACAAGGGAAACTGGATCCGGAAGCCACGACGGTGGTCTATATCACCGGCAATGGCTTGAAAACCCAGGAGGCAGTGCAGGCCCATGTGGGCCACCCCCTGAGGATTCAGCCCCAAATTGCCAGCTTTGAAGGGGCGCTGGAGCGGGCCCGCACCCTGGAGCGCCTCGACTGGCAGGAAGTGGCTATCTAGTGAGCATGAGGAAGGATAAATTATGGCTGTCAAAGTGTTGATCCCCACCCCCTTGCAAAAGTTGACCAATAACCAGGCGGTGATTGATTGTGAAGCCGCCACCATCAGTGAACTACTGGACTCTTTGGAAGCCGCCTGCCCCGGCATCAAAGCCCGCCTCTGCGATGAATCGGGATCCCTGCGCCGCTTTGTTAATTTTTATGTCAACAGTGAAGATATTCGCTTTTTGGAGGGCCCGAATACGCCTTTGAAGCCGGGGGATGAGGTCAGTATTGTTCCGGCTATTGCCGGTGGTTGCTGATACAAGTTTGCGGTTGGCAGTACTATCCTAGCCCTAGCCCGGCCTAGACTGAAAGTGAGCAGCGACAGGTTTTGGGTGAGGGGAATATGGTATTTCAGCGGTTTAAGTCTACCCCCATACAGCTGGGGTGGGTGTTGCCGGGGCGGTTGGCGGTGGGGGAAGCTCCCCAGGCTCACTGGATCCCGGCTTTGCAGGAGGCGGAAGTGCAAGCAATTTTGGGGCTTTGTGCCGAGACGGAGGTGCCCTGGCCGAAAGACTTGAGCAAGCACTTCCACTGTCAGCGGTTTGTGCTGCCGGATAGTCACTACAGCGAGCCCCTGACGGTGGAGCAATTGGCAACGGCAGTGCAGATGCTCAAGGAACTGCTCGATCAAGATCTGGTGACCTACATCCACTGCCAAGCTGGGGTGGAACGCTCGCCGACGGTGTGTCTAGCCTATTTGGGCCGCTACCACCGCCTGCCGGTACTCGATGCCCTGCAGTGGATCAAAAAAGTCAACCCCCGCACCGCCCCCATCCCCCAGCAAGTGGAGACGGTCAAGGCTTACTTGGCCCAAGCCTAAGCCCGGACAAACCGCCGGCACAACTTGCGAATATCCCCACTAGGGGCAGTGGCCAACCACTCCTGAAAAGCCTGGCACTCTTGCAATAACTCCAGCAAAACCATGCCAATCGCCGGATGGGAACCAGCCCCCTGTAAACACCGCTCCACAATCTCCCTCGGGATCCCGGTGGCCATCAGGGGGGCGAGGCGGCGGTGACCCCCTTCCCAGGCCTGCACAAAGGCCGGGAGCCGTTCGGCCATTTGGTGAGTGTCCATGCCTGTGCCGGCCAGGATCACGGTGCTAGGCCGCACTGCCTGGAGCAGGTCCCCCAGTTCTTCCGGAAACAGGGGCCATTGTTTCAGGACCAGTTCTGGGGCGGGGGCGGGGATCTCTCCTGCATAGACCGCCTGACCAGGCTTGGGGGTAAAGGCCTGGCCACGAGCATCGTAGATGGTCAAATCCACCGGCTCCACTTGGGTCGGCTGCCACTCCCCCCCCAAACGCCAACCCTTGAGCTTACCCGACCAGGGCTCCTTGCCAAAACCGGACGGCTCCATGACAAAAGCCAGATCCCAGCCACTTTGCCGCCCCACCTGCACCAACTCCTCCAGCCGGGATCCCTCATGCCAGAGCCAGATCTTGCGCACCTGCCCCCGGGATTTGATTTCCCAGGACAAATGCCGTCCGTCCCGGGAAGGAATAATGCGGGCGTGGTCAGGCTTGAGGTTCATGATGCCGACCACAGGGCGGGGATGCCCATGGCCATAGGGTTCCAGGGCCTGCAATTCCCGAAAGATTTGATCCAGCTCTGCCACCAGATCCAAGTTCTGTTGGTTGGCATCCAAAAACACCTCCACCACCAGCTCCGGCTCCGTAATGTCACTGGAAACTCGGGATCCCAGTTCTCGGGTCAGGGCCACTTGCAGGGCCGGCAGGTTATCCAGACTCACCCCCAACCCGGCCGCCATGGGGTGACCTCCTCCCCCCAACAGCAGGGGGCGCACCGCCTCAATGGCTTGGGCCATATTGACCGAGGGGATAGAGCGCCCGGAACCATGGCCGACTTGTTTCTCCCGGTCAATGCCGATCAAAACCGTAGGGACACCGTATTTTTCCACCATTTTGGCAGCGGCAATGCCCACAACCCCGCTATTCCAACCCTCCCCCGCCAGAACCAAAGCCCGCTGCCGGCTGAGATCAACACCTTCCGCCTGGGCGGCCGCCTCACTGAATACCTGCTCGCTGAGCTGGCGCCGCTGTTGGTTGGCTGCTACAAATTGATCGATCAAAGTCTGGGCCCGCTTGGGATCAGCAGTGGTCAGCAGCTCAATGGCCAAATGGGCATCATCCAGGCGACCAATGGCATTGAGCTTGGGAGCAAGGCGAAAACCAATATCCGTTGCCGATAGGGCCAGTTTCAAGCCCCCTTTTTTCTCCTCAGTCTCTCGTTGGACTAACATCGCCAGCCCCAGGTGGGGGGAATTGGCCAACACCGGCAAGCCCTGCTGCACCAAATAGCGACATTCCCGCTGCAACACCGCCACATCCGCCACAATCCCCGTCGCCGCCAAATCCAAAAGCTTCTCCACCCCCGGGATCCCGAAGGTTTCGTAGAGACATTCCGCCAGTTTGTAGGCCACCCCCACCCCCGGCAGGAAGCGCAAGGGGTGATCTTCTGGCAGCCGGAGGGGGTTGATTACCGCATGGGCACTGGGTAGGGGCAGAGGCAGGGTGTGGTGGTCGGTGATGATCACCTCCATTCCTAGGCGGTAGGCGAGATCTACTTCGGCGTGGTTGGCAACGCCGCAGTCCACCGTGATCACCAGTTTGGTGCCCTGCTGGGCCAGTTGCCGCAACCGCCGTTCATTCAATCCATGCCCTTCCCCGTTGCGCAGAGGTACGGTGTAGCTGAGGTTGAGCTTGAGGGGTTGCATGGCCCACCATAACAGGGCGGTGCTGGTTACCCCGTCGCAGTCAAAATCTCCCCAGATGACAATTTTTTCGCCGCTCTTTTTGGCCTGGACAATCCGATCCACCGCCTGCCGCATATCCGGCAACTCCCACCCCGGCGTCGGGCGATAGGCCCCCGGATCCACAAAGGCCTTGGCCGCCACCGGGTCCGTGATCCCCCGCAGGGCCAAAATCTTCGCCGCATACTTGCCCAAGGCCAACGCCACTTCCGAACTGAACTGGGGCGGTACCCCGGAAACCAGCCATTTCATAGC
>JAUQVP010000042.1:0-21826 GCA_039794745.1 Thermostichales cyanobacterium HHBFW_bins_127
CACCCCCACTCCCATGCCGGTGCCCCCTGCCACTCCCACTCCCGTGCCGGTGCCCCCTGCCACCCCCACTCCCGTGCCGGTGCCCCCTGCCACTCCCACTCCCGTGCCGGAGTCCCCTGCCACTCCCACCCCGGCTGGGGCCCGGCAAGACAGTCCTGCCGCCCCCCCTGCAACTCCTACCCCAGGGGAAGCAGGACAAGACAGCCCCCCGCAAGAGCCCACCCCAGCTCCTCCCATCCTTCCTGACGGTCTGCAGGCTGCCCCCACTCCCACCCCACAGTAGAACAAACCCTGATCTCTGGGGATAATAGGATCAAATGGCGCTGCTCAATTGGATACTTCTATGAGTTTGGAAGAAAAGCAACCGATTCCCCCCGAAGACGCTCAACCGGAATTAGAAGAGGAAGAACTCCTCGACGATGAAGCCCTAGAAGATCTGGTTGAAGAAGCCCTAGAAGCCGTCGCTCCCTCCCCGGCTCCTGCCCCTGCCGCCGCCAGTGAGGCCCCGGCCCCGGAGCCGGATCCCGCTGCCGAAGTTGCCCGGCTCCAGCATGAAATTGAAGTTTTACGGCAGCAGCTTAAAGAAAAAGAAGACAACTACATCAGACTTTACGCCGACTTTGAGAACTTTCGCCGCCGCACCCAACGGGAGAAAGAAGAAAACGCCCTGCGGGAAAAGAAAAAGTTACTTCTGGAGATCCTGCCCACAGTGGACAACTTTGAGCGGGCTGCCCTGCAGTTGAAGCCAGAAACGGAACGGGAACTGCAAATCCACAACAGCTACCAAGGGGTTTACCGTCTGTTGGTGGAAAACCTGAAAAAGCTCGGCGTCTCCAAAATGAAAGTTGTTGGGCAGCCCTTTGATCCCAACCTGCACGAAGCCGTCTCCCAGGAAGCCACCGACGACTATCCCGAAGGCACCGTCAGCCAGGAATATCAAGCGGGCTACAAACTCGGTGACATTGTCCTGCGCCATGCCCTGGTGGTGGTGGCTATTCCCAAAACCCCAGCCCCAGAAGCCGCCCCCGAACCCACAAATCCAGAGTAGTTGCTAGGATCATTCCCAGGTGTGGGGATGAGGGGATGAATCAGCAACGTCTCATAGGTATCATCCTGACCCTAGGGATGGTGATGTTGCTGATGGCACAGCCCTTATTAGCCCAAACCGTTGACCAGCTCCAGGGTCGGCAGCAGCACATCCAGCGCCAGCTTGACAGCACCCGTTCTCGGCTGCGGGAGCTGCGGCAGCGGGAAGGTTCAGCCCGCACCAGCCTGGGGATCACCCAAAATCGCCTCAACTCCACCCAAGCTCAGATTAACGACACCCAATTTCGCCTGCGACGGGCTGAACAAGAACTCCAAGCCATCGAAAAAGAACTCCAGGGGCTCAGTGAGAAGCTTAGCCAGCAGCGCCAGTTTGCCAGCGTACGGCTGCGGTTTTTGCAGCGGCAGGGGACTTGGCAGTGGTGGAGCCTGGTGTTAGGAGCACCTACCCTCAACGATTTCTTTGACCGCCGCCATCAGTTGTTGCGGCTGATCGCTGCCGACCGCCAATTGATTCAAAACCTGCAGATGACCGCCCGGCAACTGGATCAGCGGCGCCTATCCCTTGAGGACCGCAAAAATGAAATTGCTCTGCTCAATCAACAGCTCAGCGGCCAAAAACAACAACTCGAAGAACAAGCTGCCCTGCAGCGGGAATTGGTCAATCGGCTGACCCAGGAGCGGGCAGCCTATGAAGCGGCTCAGCGGCGCCTCGAGGCGGATTCGCGACAAATTACCCAACTGATTCGCCAACTGATTGCCCAGCAAACCCGCGGTTCCGACCCGGTGCAGGGGCGGGGACGAATGCAGGCCCCCGTCGCCGGGCCCATCAGTAGCCCCTTCGGCTGGCGAGTACATCCCATCTATCGCAGCCGGCGGTTCCACGCGGGCATTGACTTTGCCGTACCCACAGGTACCCCGGTGATGGCGGCTAATACCGGCACGGTGATTTTTGCCGGCTGGTACGGGGGCTATGGCAATACGGTAATTATCAATCATGGCGGCGGCATCACTACCCTCTATGCCCATAACAGCAGCGTTTTGGTTGCCCCCGGTCAAGGGGTGCGCCGCGGTCAGGTGGTTGCCCGTTCCGGATCCACCGGGCTATCTACGGGGCCCCACGTTCACTTTGAAGTGCGGGTCAATGGTCAACCCGTCAACCCCGCCGGCTATTTATAAACACTCGTAAAGGGGATCCCGGCTCTCGGACAACCTATGGTACGGTGAGGGCAACGATTGATGTTTAACAAAGGAGATTTTATGGCTCTTAGCGAAGCGCAAATCTTTACGATTCTGGCTGTTGCTTTGATTCCTGCTATTTTTGCTGTGCTGCTTGGTTCCACCCTGGCCCGCTCTTAGCCCTTGTTTCCTTGCCATGACCCTGATAAAACCCTGATGGGCGACATAATCGTTATCATCGGCTTCAATAGAAGCGTCTCGCTCACTCGCCAGGAATCAGGGTCATGCCTCACCGCCGCCGCCGAGTCCGGACACATCCCTCTGCCTGCTCAACTCGGGATCGTTTCCGTCCCCACCCTAATGCCGCTCAGGGGAATTGGCAGAGTCTAGCCTGGGAGAGTGCCTTTGGGATCCTGGTCAATTTAGTGGTTACGGGAGCCGCTTTGCATGGGGTGGTTCGCCTGCTGCCCTTGCAGTTGACCCAGCAAAACCGGCTGCACCTGCTCAAACAAGATGTGAGTCAACTGCATCAGCGGGTTCGCCACTTACGCAGCCAGTTTGACCGCAGTATGGATCCCCTGCAAACCCAAGCCCTGATCAAGGAGCGGGAGAACTATGTGCCCGCCAACCAGATTCAGCTTCAACTGGTTCCACCCCAAACCATGACCGGCATGCACCCCAGCCAAGACTTAAGTTACTAGAGAATGTGCTCAAGGTTGAGGCCAAAAGTCATCCCTAACTCCTAACCTGGGGCTTAATCTGGACTCAAAATTACTGAAAAATCATAGTCATTTCCATTGAGACGGCAACAGATCCCTCCCCCCTTCCCGCCGCCTGGCACTGGCCGTAACCCCTTTCCCAGAGCGGGAAACGACTATAAAACCTAGAGCAGCATCCCCATACGAGACCCTAGTGGTGGAGCGGCACAAGCAACAGCGGTAGCAGCGGCAGCAGCCAGCCCAGCAGTGGGATCCCGGTCTGGTGTTCGCCGGGGGCCAGGATTGCTTCCAGGCGTTCCTGCCAGGCGTGGGAACCACTGGCTAACCCAATCGCCCACTGCTGCTGCACCTGGGGCTGATGTTGGGCTGCAAAAATCCACAGGGCTTCCGCCAAATCCAGGTTATCTCCGTACCTCACCGTCCAGGCATCCGCCCGAAACTCCCGCAAAACCAGCACCTCCTGCCATAGCCCCTCCGTTTTTGGCAACCACCAACTCCACCGCCGCAACCAACCCAACAGCAAAAATAACCAGGGATCCCCCAGGGTTTGGTGGGCCTGTTCGTGGAGCAGCACCGCCCGCAGGTGGTTGGGACCCAGGCGATCCAGCACCCCCTGACTGACAACCAAACAGGGATCCCAGCAGCCGACCTGGGCAGCCCAGAGGGTTGGATCTGGGGCAACGTGCACCGTCCAATCTTGGATGTGCCGGCGGGGCAACTGCCGGGCTGCTGCTTCCGACCGGTAGCCTTGGACGGCCAGCCATGCCAGCAGCAGCACCGCCCCGCCCAGAGCCAAGGCTGCCAGCCCATAGCTGTAAGCGCCCCAGGGCCCCGCCGCCATCATTCCCCCCACTCCCATCCAAACCACCGCCCACGTACTGCTGAGCAGCAGCAGGGGTGGCAGTGCCAACGTCAGAACTGCCACCGGCCAGCGCTGCCACCAGCCAACCCGTTGCTCATAGAACCACCAGCCACCATAGCGGGCCCCCACCGCCAGTAGCAGCGCCCCCACCAACACCAAGGCATGGATCATGGCTGTTCCTCCTGCCGCTGTTGCCGCAAAGCCCGCAACCGCTCCGCAATCCCCTGCAACTGCTCAATCGTGGCCGGATCCAGCTGGTCCGCAAAAGCCGTTACCACATCTGGATTGCCCAAAGCCAAAAACTTGCGTAAATGCTCCTGGGCCTGCAACGCCTGGGCTTCTTGCCGGGAAATCGTCGCCTGCCAGCGGAAACTGCGCTCCCGCTTATCACAGCGCAACCAACCCTTCTGCACCAACCGCTGCAACACCGTCGTCACCGACGCATAGGCCAACTCCCGATCCGGATCCTGCAGGATCTGCTCGTGGATCTGCCGCGCCGTCGGGGATCCCAAGCGCCAGACCCACTCCATGATTTCCGCTTCCAACCAACCCAAAGACAACGACCGCGGTGGCACAGTTGACTCTCCATTAGGGTGCTCGATAGTTCAAAGATACTCTTCATCGCCGCTCAGCAACCAGGTTACCCCTACCCCCAAGGCTTTAGCAAAGGCCACCAACTCCCGATCAATGACCCGCCGTTTGCCATTTTCCACCTGGCCAATTTTGACATAGTCGAGCTGCACCCCAAAGCGCGCCAGCCGCCCCGCCAACTCATCCTGAGTTAGCTGCAACTTTTCCCGCATCCAGCGCACCCGCGCCCCGATCAGGTTAGCGGGCTCCCGTGCCCCTTCCTCTGCCACAGGATCGAAAATCGCTTGCCATCCTGATTCTACTTCAGCAAACCTGAACCCCAAACCCAACCCCAAACCACCTACCCCTCGACCAGCTTAAAATTGCAAACCATGATCGATTTTCGTTTACCGCATTCTTAAGGATTTGTTTAGACTGGGGGCAGGTGTTGAGTAAAGGCTGTTCCCTGTGTCTGCAAACATGACTGTCATGGAAGACGAAATGCCTATGACCTTAGCTTTTGAGGACTGGACGGAGGCAGGTACTGCCCAAGCGGAGATCCCGGAAACCGAGGACATGGTGGAGCAGTATCTCAATGAAATCGGTAAGGTCAGCCGCGTCGACCACGCCCAGGAAATTGAGTTGTCCCGGCAGATCCAGCAGAAAGCCCGCCTCGAACTCACCCGCCAAGAACTGGCCACCCGCTGGGGGCGACCAGTCAGCTGGGAAGAGGTGAGCACGGAGTTGGGGATCCCTTTGTCCACCTTGAAGCAGCAGTTGCATCAGGGGAAGCGGGCCCAGCAGCGTTTAATCAATGCTAACTTGCGTTTGGTGGTGAGTGTTGCTAAGAAATATCTCAATCGTGGGGTGCCCTTTTTGGACTTGATCCAGGAGGGGAATGTGGGGCTGATGCGAGCCACGGAAAAGTTTGACCCCGAGCGGGGCTATCGTTTCAGTACCTATGCCCACTGGTGGATTCGCCAGGGGATCACCCGGGCTATTGCCAATCAAGCCCGCACGATTCGCCTGCCGGTGCACATGGTGGACAAGGTGCGGCAATTGAAGCGGACGGTGCGGGACTGGACGCGCACCCATGGGCGCAAACCCACCGAGGCGGAATTGGCCCAATCCCTGTCGGTCTCTTTGAAGAAGTTGCGCCTGATCCAGCAGGCGGCCTCGCTGCCGATTTCTTTGGATACACCCATTGGCCATGATGGGGAGAGTCGCCTCGGCGATATTCTCGAAGACGACCAGCAGACCAGTCCCTTCCAGGGGATTGTGCAGCAGTCCCTGCGGGAAGAGGTGCAACAGGCCCTCAAGCGGCTCAAACCCATGGAACGGCAGGTGTTGGAGATGCGCTATGGGCTCAACGGCCGCCCGGATCAAACCTTGCGGGAGGTGGGCGACCACTTTAACCTTACCCGGGAGCGCATCCGCCAAATCGAAAAGGATGCCCTGCGCAAGCTCAAACTCACCCACGGCAACCCAGGCTGGAAACAGTATTTCGCCTGATCCCAAGCTACAGTAGGGGTGGATGCGCCTGTGAGGTGATGTGTCTTGGCAACCGCGGTGGTGGTTAGAGCCGGTTTCTACCCCTGATCCCATTCGCCTGCCGGCCTTGGTCGCCATTGAAGGGCTGGCGGTTCATCAGGGACTGTTGTTGGGGCTGGATCGGGGGCGAGGCTATCTGTTCCAGGTGGTGGATGGCTCTAGCTACCGCCTCCTCAATCCCAGTTTGACTCCCTTCCTCAAGGAAACCTATGCCCTGGCCAGCAATGGTACCCACCTTTGGTTTGCTTTGGGATCCCAGGTGGTGGCGGTGCCCTGGCATCAACTGCCCTATGTGCGGCAGCTCGGGGATCATCTGCGCTGGAAATCTCCCTACCCCCTAGAAAGTCTGGCCATTGCCGGCAACCGTCTCTACGCTTCCTGCTACCAACGGGAAAAAATCCTGGTGTTTGATGCCGCTTCCGGATCCCTAGAAGCGGAGTGGCCGGCACCGGGAATTGGTCGGGAACAGCTTTGCCTGCAGGGGGATTATCTTTGGGTCAGCGACCGGGTAGAAGAGACCATCTTTGTCCTCCATCGCCATACGGGGGAAGTCTTGGCAGCCCTGCTCAGTCCCTTGCCGGGGCCGACGGGTTTAGCCTTTTACCGGCAGCAGTTGTGGGTGGGGATTGCCACGGAAGAGCCGTTCATTCGGGAAAGCCCCAATGACACCAACCCCTTTTCCGTGGATTTTCAGGACAAAACCTTGATTGCCCCCATTCGCCTGCATCCCCCCCATCCCCCCTGTGGGGATCCCGATCTGGTGCCCCGGGCTATTTCGGTGGCTTGTGCCGTGCCCTATCAACCCCAAACCTGTGGGGAGCGGGCTTTTTATACCCTCACCCAGGGGTATCGGGTGGAGATGATTTATCTCGAGGAAATGGCCCCCCACGAAGAGGTGGTCCTGCCCAATTTGATTTGGCAGATTGCCCTCCCCTGTACCAGTGTGCGACAGCGGGTAGTCCAGGTGGAACCTTTCGGGATCCCTTATAAGCTGGTGGAAGTAGAGGGGCAGCAGGTGGCTGAGTTTCATTTGGGGACTTGGCAGCCTGGGGATGGGGTGGTTTTTGGTTGGCGGGCAATTTTGGATCTCTATAGCATCAAATATCACCTTACCCCGGCGGATGTGGAAGATGTGGTGATCCCCAAAGATTTGCAGCGTTACCTGGTGGATGACGATGATCTGGCTATGGATCATCCCTTAGTAAAACAGGCAGCCCGCCTGGCTGTTGGCACGGAGACCAATCTGCTGCGCAAAGCCTTAAATATCCGCAATTATGTCTATGATCAATTGCGTTATCGAGTTACCTCCCGCATTCAAACTCCCGATATTGTCCTGCACAATAAAGAGGGATCCTGTGGTGAATATGTAGGGGTTTTGTTGGCTTTGCTGCGCCTAAACGGCATCCCCTGTCGCACGGTAGGGCGGTATAAGTGTCCCCTGACTCCGGAGATGATCAATATTCCCGCTTCCCCCCAGTACAATCACGTGTGGATTGAGTTTTACGTGCCCGGTTGGGGGTGGCTACCGATGGAATCTAACCCCGATGATCTGGGGGATCGCCCCTACCCCCGCCGCTATTTCATGGGTTTGCCCTGGACCCACGCTGAAATTGCTAAGGGGATCCCCTTTGAGACTTGCAATCATCCGGATTTTTCCATTGGGGAGCTGGCGATTAACCATGTGCAGTTTCGCATTCTGCATTCCCTTTAGGTGCTATGATTTCAGTGGTTTTACCTGTTCGCAATAGTCCAAAACTGACAGCGGATTGTCTAGATGCCTTAGGGTTTAGTTTGGAGCAGTTCACCCGGGATGATGTTGAGATTCTGTTGATTGATGATGACTCAGACCCTGACTGTCAAATCATTGAGATATTTAAGCTATTTAAGGATTTCTCTCCTTTTCCTACAAAGATAATTAAGCTCAATCAGCGTCATCATTTCCTTGGTGCTTGCAACTATGGGCTTTATTTTTCTAGGGGAGATTTCATTCTTATTGTCAGCAATGATATGCTGATTACCCCATCCTATATTCATACCTTAGTCAAGGTGATGTCTGCTGATGCAAAGATTGGTATCCTCAGGGGCTTGATGAGTTATGCAGATGGGTTTCCCGATTTATCCGTTTCACCACCTCTGCCGGTGCGGGACTATGAAGATATTATATTATTTTCTGATTACGTTGCCCGCTATTACCAAAACTCAGCTCGAAATGTAAGCTACGTTGGTTTTGACTCTGTGCTGATTCGCAGGGAAGTTATTGATGCTATCGGAATCCTTGATCCTAGCTATTTTGGCTATTTTGGTGAAATCGACTATGGCCTCAGGTGTGAGCTGTCGGGATTTTCGCTGCAGGTGGCTTTGGGGGCTTGGCTCTACCACCTCGGCTCGGGCCATATTCATTATGAAATCAGTGCTACGGGAATTGATAGGGCAACCGCCCTCAAGGAACGCACTCAGCTGGTCAATAGCGCCTACCAAGTTTTTCATTCAAAGTGGCACCTCCATAGATTGGGGCTACCGTTTTCATGGTATGAACTCCTGAAGGGGCAGACTGAGGTCAACCCTGACCTCAGTAAGATGATTGATTTTGCTAGGGTTAAAGAACAGGGCAACCTAGATTTATTTGTTGACCCCAAGCAAATTAATCTCGACGCTTGTCAGATCATTGATTCTTAGGCAACTATGTCATCTCAGCCCGGTGCCTATGGCCAATCATCAGGGGTTTCTATAAGCTAATTGATCATCTCCCCCCTGACCCCCATGAATCAGATCACCCCCCAGCAGCGGCTGCTGCTGCTGATGCACCAAGGACTCAAGGGCGACAATGGCAAAACCGGCCTGTCCCTGCTGCGCTACCGCGGCTCTCAGGTGGTGGCGGTGGTGGATGCCGATTGCGCCGGTGAAAACCTAACCACCCTCACCGGGATCCCCTGTGCGGCGCCGGTGGTGGCTTCGGTGGCCGAGGCTTTGGCCTATGGACCGGAGGTGTTGGTGATCGGCATTGCCCCTTCCGGCGGGATCTTGCCCCCTGCCTGGCGACAGGAAATCCGCATCGGCTTGCAAGCGGGTCTGTGTTTGGTCAATGGTCTCCATACTCCCATGGCCGGGGATCCCGAATTGGCCGCGGCTCTGCATCCGGGGGCATGGATTTGGGATGTGCGCCGGGAACCCCCTGGACTACAGGTGGGAACCGCTGCCGCTGCTCAACTCAACTGTCGGCGGGTGCTGACCATCGGTACGGATATGTCCGTAGGCAAAATGTCCACCAGCTTGGAACTGCACCACCTGGGCCTACGCCAGGGGCTCCGCTCCGCCTTCGTCGCTACCGGGCAAACCGGCATCATGATCGCCGGATCCGGGATCCCTTTGGATGCGGTGCGCCTCGATTATGCCAGTGGTGCTATTGAGCAAGCGGTGGTGGCTGCCGCCCAGCAAGCGGACATTCTTCACATCGAAGGGCAGGGATCCCTGTTTCATCCTGCTTCCACGGCCACCTTGCCCCTGTTGCGGGGGGGGCAGCCGACCCATTTGATTCTGGTGCATCGTCCTGGTCAGACCCGAGTCCGTACCCCTCAGCCTAGGTGGCTGGGAGCGGAGATTCCCCCCTTGCAGGTGGTGATTCAGCTTTACGAATCCTTAGCCGCCGCTTCCCCCTCCTTTACCCCGGCCCGAGTCGTGGGCATTGCCCTCAATACCAAGCATCTTGATCCAGAAGCTGCCCAACAAGCCATCGCCCAAACCCGTGCCCAAACCGGCCTGCCCTGCACCGATCCGATTCGCTTCGGAGCTGCACCCCTGCTGGCGGCAATCCTAGCACACTAGGCGATCACAATTTATTCAGGTTTGCACCCCCTGGCATTGATTACACTAAAAGGTAAAAATTTTCGGGGATCCCTATGGTGCAGCCCCCTTCCATTTCGCCGACGCAGATGAATATTCTCCGGGCTGTGACGGCTATGGCTTGGGCCGATGGTGTTTTGGAGCCGGCAGAGATCAGTTTGATGGCAGACAAGCTATCCCATCATTTTGCCGCCGACCCCGAAGACCAAGCTGATATTGCCGCCGAAATTGAGAGCTACTTTCAGCAACAGATCCCCTTGAGCGAGATCATTCCCCAGCTCACCCGCCCTGAGGATCGCCGGTTAGTGCTCAAGCTCAGCTATTTGGTCATTGCCGCCAGTAGCCGTTCCCCTCAGGAAGCCCTGATCAATCCCCAAGAGCAAGCGGCTTTCCAAACCCTGGTCAGTCAGCTGCAACTCCCCCCGGAAGTCCTAGAAGAAGTCGCCAATGAAGTGCGGGCCGTCTCCCTGCTCACCGATGCCACCCCCATGGACACCCTGATCGCCGGCTTTACCCAACTCACCTAAGGGGAACGACTCCACCTTCTCAAACTCAAAGGGCCCCGACAGGGATCCCCAGACTACCTGATCCGTTTGCGGGTCTCGGCCTTGGTCAAGGCTGAAAAACAGTCCCTCTTGGATGCGAAACTCACTGTGCAAATAGGTTTCTTGTCCCTTGCGGATAACCCGACAGGTTTTGCCGGGAAGGCAGCGCCCCACAAAGGCATCCCCCGTCCAGTGCACCAGGGTTTGGCAGCCGGCCAAGGGGCGACAATCCTCCGGTTGCAGGTCCAGCAGCCGACAGCGATCCCGCCCACTGCCCAACCACCGCTCCGGCTCTAGCAGCTCATAGTTCTGAATCCGGATGGGATCCCCGGGGATCAACTGAAGCAGCCGTTGGCGGTAGGGCCGATCCAGCATAATGTCGTAGGCCTGCTCCACATAAAAGCCCCAGCCCCCAAACACCTGCCAGGGCAACGGACACTGATAGACATGGATATGGGCAAACCAAACGGGATCCCGCAGGGCTTGGCTGCGGTTACGGAAGTGGCCGGCCATCCAGGTGGCTAGCAGTTTTAGGGAAGCATCGCTAGACATACGGTTTCTAGCTTACCCTAAGACTAGGATCATCCTGTTGTCCCCTGTATGCTCAGTCGTGTTGCCGATGCCCTTTACTGGCTGAACCGCTATGTGGAACGAGCGGAAAATATCGCCCGCTTTGTGGATGTCAATCTCAATCTGATGCTCGATTCCCCCGCCAGTCAACCCCAACAGTGGGATCCCTTGATTCTTACCTCTGGGGATCAGGAGCTATTTCAAGAGCGCTACAGCGAAGCGACGGCAGAAAACGTCATCCATTTTTTAGCCTTCGATGCCGACTACCCTAATTCTATCCTGACCTGTGTCAAGCTAGCTCGAGAAAATGCCCGCTCCATTCGTGAGATCATTTCCTCAGAAATGTGGGAACAAATCAATGCTTTCTATTGGATGGTCAAGGATGCTGTCAAAGGGGATCCCATGACGCGGTTACCGGCATTTTTTGCCGAGGTAAAGATGGCAAGTCACCTTTTTGCTGGGGTGATGGATGCGACGATGAGCCACAATGAGGGCTGGCATTTTGGCCAGGTGGGCAGGTACATTGAGCGGGCGGACAAAACGGCTCGGATTTTGGATGTCAAGTACTATATCTTGTTGCCTTCCCCTAAGGATGTGGGTTCGGCTTTGGATGAGGTGCAATGGATGGCTCTGTTGAAGTCTGCCAGCGCCTATGAGATGTATCGCAAGCTCGGCAAACACCGCATCACCCCCTATCAAGTGGCGGAGTTTCTCATTTTTAATCAGGATTTTCCCCGTTCGATTCAGTTTTGCCTAGGCGCTGCCGACCAGTCCCTGCACCAGATTACGGGATCCCCCTTGGGGACTTGGCAGCGGGGTTCGGAGCGGATTTTGGGGCGATTGCGCTCAGAGCTGGGGTATCTCACCATCAGCGATGTTATTGAGCAGGGATTGCATGAATTTCTTGATCATCTACAATCACAAGTAAATGCTTTTGGTCAACAGATGTTTCAGGAGTTTTTTGCCCTCTCCAATCCCATAACTGCTACTCAGTTCAGTCAATCTGCTCAATCTGCTTAAGTTATGCCGATTCTTACACCGGAAGTCATTCCCATTGATCCCATCCGCTTTGCCCCCTACGGACAAATGATTACTGCTGTTGCCGATGGCAAACCCTATGATGAACAGGATGCCCAGCTCGTCTTAGATCAAGGGATCCCTAGGTTTTACATTATGGGTCTTGTGCATAGGGGCTTAGGGTTTCATCGCATCACTCGCCATCGTCGCTGTAGCCAATGTTTGGGATCTTTAGGGGGGGAGGAGTGGTTTTTGGGGGTGGCACCGCCGCGGGATTTAGAGATTGCCGAGGCCTGTCCGGATCCTGGGGAGATTGTCATTTTTCAGATCCCGGGGACTTGTTTTGTCAAGTTGCATCCGGGGACGTGGCATGCGGGGCCTTATTTTACTCAGCCCAGGGTGGATTTTTATAATCTAGAGCTGGCGGACACCAATATCACCGACCACCACACCTGCGACCTGCAGGCTCAGTTTGGCCTCAGTTTCCAGATTGTACCGCCGGGATCCCGCCATGGCTGATACTCCCCAGGGGCAAGTGTTGCGGCGGTTGCCCTTAGTGGCGGGCATGGTGGGGGGGAGCGTGCTGTTGATCAATCGTCTTGGCTTTACCCCTGAGCTGCTTCCTAGCCAATCTCGGGCGGATGCTTTGGGGATTCTCCTCAGTGCCTTGCTGATCCTGACGGGTTTGCTCTGGCAACAGGTCGATCCCCCGCAACCAGAGCGGGTGGAATTGCAGGGGATCCCGGGTTTTGAGTATCCCTCTGCCTTGGCTGCCGATCAGCTTCAGGAATTGGGTTGGCTCACCCATACCCTGTTGACGGTGACGGCCATTCGCAGCCTGGTGATTCTTTGGCGGGGCAAGGTGATTCTCCGCCGGGGTGTGCTGCGGGATCCCGCCGGTGTGGTGCCCGAGAGCAGTGTTTTGAGTCGGGTGATCCAGACTCAAAAGCCGATTTATTTGGTGGATTTGAAGACCTATCCGGCTCGGCAGGAGTTTTTGGCCTTTTTGCCGGCTGGGATCCAGTCGGTGCTCTGCTATCCCCTGGGATCGGCGGGGATTTTGGTAGCGGCAACGGATGTGCCCCGCAGCCTCACCCCCAAAGATCAGCGTTGGATCGCCGCCTTGGCTGACCGGCTCGCCTATGTTTTACAGAACCTTGAGGTTGTTTAAGATAGGTATCAAAAGCTGGGGCTAGGGATGGGTCATGGTAGGTTGGGATCTCGTAAAGCGTCTGGAACGGCCCATCATGCTTGCTCAGTCCCCGTCAGCGACAGCTCCGTTGCCTATGCGTGATTATGTCACCGACCTCCAGTTGCACATGGCCCTGCAGGCCCGCCAGCTGTTGCCCACTTTAGACAGCAAGGCTGAGGAGCAGCGGCTAGTGCTGCTACAGCGGGCCCAAGCGGATTTAGAGATGGCTGCGTCCCGGGTTTGGCTGTGAATGGGCCCAAGGGTGGTAAACTAAGCCTCAAGATCTTGACAATTAAGAAAGTTATTTTATTTATTGATTTTCTCTTGACTATTTAAGCAACACCTTGGGGAAACCACTATGCGGGATGCCGTCACCAGTTTGATTCAGCGCTATGACCTGGCCGGTCGCTACTTGGATCGGGATGCCATTGACCTGTTGAAGGCCTACTTCACCTCCGGGGAGCGGCGGATCCAAGCGGTCAAGGTGATTACCGTGGATGCGGTTGAAATTGTCAAAGGTGGCGCGGCCAAGATGTTTACGGCGGTGCCGGATCTGCTGCGTCCCGGTGGCAATGCCTATACCACCCGTCGCTATGCCACCTGTCTGCGGGATCTGGACTACTACCTCCGCTATGCCACCTATGCCCTGGTGGCCGGGGATCCCGATGTTTTGGATGAGCGGGTTTTGGCGGGTTTGCGGGAGACCTACAATTCCCTGGGGGTGCCGATTGCGCCCACGATTATTGGGATCCAGAGCATGAAGGAGATTGTTTTGGACAAGCTAGACAACCAGCCGGAGTACGCCTTTGTGGCTGAACCCTTTGATCACATGGCGCGGCAATTGGCGGAGACTGATATTTAGCCAGCGTTAAGTCACCTCCTGATTCAGAGGCAAACAGGTCTGGAATCTTGGTTATGCCTTGGCTTCTGCCATGGTTATTGGGTTTCCTACCGGCCGGTGGATAGCAGGGGTGTTTCTGTCAACAAAGCTAGCAGCCGTAAAACCCTTAGGACCGGCTTTGCTCTTCAATGGTCAACGGTAATAGGAATAGTGAGCAGAACCTTAAGGATAGGCCTTAGGGAGTCTGGGGAGAGGGGGTTTGACAACGCTGTTGCGAGTTTGGTGGCTTTGGGGCTGCCCAGGAACCTCCTGACGTGAAGCGGGGGAGTCGCCGGCTCAAGGAGCGTGCCTGGGTAAAGCCGGCACTGGCCTCCCCCCCAGGCAGCAACTCCCCCCTTAGAACAGCCATGGGGAACCGGGTTGGGGGGCTAGCAAGTTTTAGAATTAACAAAGGAAAGTCCAGTCGGGAGGGATGCCGATGCGCTGGTTCTGGCTTGTGTGGCTGAGTTGCTGGTTGTGGGTGAGTCCGGCGAGTGCCCTCCCGGCCGGGGATGCCATCACCAACAGTCGCACCCTGCTGCGGCTAGCCATGCCCCTCAGTAGCCAGAGCCTGCGAGAACTGGATCAAGATCTCACCAAAATTGAGGCAGATCTGAAATATAACCGTTGGGGGCCAGTGCAGGGGGACATCCAAAAGGCCCAGCGCTGGATCGAGAAAAAAAGTCAGGAACTGCTGGCCAGCCTACCCGCAGACGAACAAGCCCAAGTGCAGGAGCGGCTGCAGCATCTGCAAACCACCCTCAGCGACATGGGTAGCCAAGTTGCCCTGCACAGCAAAGGCAAAGAAGCTGCCCTCGCCGACTACGAAGCTGCCCTCGACGACCTAGAAGCCATTGAATCCCACTTCATAGATCCCCAGCAATTTGTCCAGATCCCCCCCCAATATGCCCATCTGCCCCGTCTAACAGGACGAGCCCAAGTGGCCCTCAAAACCACCGCCGGCAACATGGTCATCACCCTAGATGGCTACAACGCCCCCCTCACCGCCGGTAACTTTGCCGACCTAGTACAGCGAGGCTTCTACGACGGCATCGAATTCAACCGCGTCGAAGACTTCTACGTCATCCAAGCCGGGGATCCCCCTGGTCCTGCGGAAGGCTTTGTGGATCCCAAGACCAAACAGCTGCGCACCATCCCCCTGGAGATTCGCATCCGGGAGCAGCCCCAGCCCATTTACGGCAAGACCTTGGAAGAAGCAGGTTTTTGGGATGCCGAGCCGGTCTTGCCCTTTTCTGCCCGCGGCACCGTAGCCATGGCCCGGGGGGAAGACCCCAACAGCGCTTCCTCCCAGTTTTTTATCTTTTTGGCGGAGCCGGATCTCACCCCCGCCGGCCTCAACCTGATTGATGGCCGCTATGCCGTTTTTGGCTACATTACCACCGGCATCGAAACCCTCGACAAACTCAAGCTCGGCGACAAAATCCTCAGTGCCCAACTGATCAGCGGTCAAGAGCACCTGCACAGCTAAACCGCCCCATAACCCGCCTGCTCCAAAGCCGCCCGGATCCGCTCCCCCGCTACTCCAGTCTCAATCGTCACCCGCTTCGTTTTGGGATCCCCGCTCACCTGGGCCGCCGGATCCAGGCCCTGCACCACTTTTGTTACTGTTGCCACACAGTCAGCACAGGCCAACTTGGGAATCGTCAGTTCCAACACCATTGCTTGTTTTCTCCCTAGCTTGCTTCCAAGCTAAACTCTCCCGTTAGCTGAAGAGTCAAGGGATCCCGTTGTCCCCTTGTCTGGGGGGGGGAATTAAGTTAACTTTGGTAAAGAACCTGAAAACAGACACCATGAACAGACACCCTTCTTCTCGCCCCTGGTTGCAGCGCTGTCAGCAATTTGGGCTGGGGCTGATGCTAGGCCTGCTGTTGTGGCAGGGGGCGGCCCATGCGGCGACCCCCTCTCCCCTCAGCTATGGTCGTTTCCTGCGCTACATTGACGAAAATCGCGTCACCCAGGTACAGATCACCAACGGCGGCTTGACGGCGGAAGTGGTTGCCAAGGATGCCGACCTCGAGAAGGAAGTACGCTACCGGGTGAACCTGATCCCTAGCACGGCGGCTGAGCTGGTCAACACCTTGCAAGCCAAAAATATCGATGTCGTGATTGTCCCGCCGCAAAACACCGGTGCCCTTTGGGGAATCTTGGGGAACTTGGTGATTCCGGTGCTGTTGTTGGGGGGGTTATTTTTCTTTGTGCGGCGCTCGGCGGCCAACGGCGGCCCTGGACAAGCGATGAACTTTGGCAAATCCCGGGCTCGCTTCCAGATGGAAGCCAAAACCGGTGTCAAGTTTGACGATGTGGCTGGGATTGAGGAGGCCAAAGAAGAACTGCAAGAAGTGGTCACCTTTTTGAAGAAGCCGGAGCGGTTTACGGCGGTGGGGGCCAAGATCCCCAAGGGGGTGCTGTTGGTGGGGCCGCCGGGAACCGGGAAAACCCTGCTGGCTAAGGCTATTGCCGGGGAAGCGGGGGTGCCCTTCTTCTCCATTTCTGGGTCTGAGTTTGTGGAGATGTTTGTGGGGGTGGGGGCCTCGCGGGTGCGGGATCTGTTCAGGAAAGCCAAGGAAAATGCCCCCTGTATCATCTTTATTGATGAAATTGATGCGGTGGGGCGGCAACGGGGAGCCGGCATTGGCGGTGGCAACGATGAGCGGGAGCAAACTCTCAATCAGTTGCTGACGGAGATGGATGGTTTTGAGGGCAATACGGGGATTATTATCATTGCTGCCACCAACCGTCCGGATGTGTTGGATGCTGCCTTGTTACGTCCGGGGCGCTTTGACCGGCAGGTGACGGTGGATCGGCCTAGCTTTAATGGGCGCTATGAGATTTTGCGGGTGCATGCCCGGGATAAAAAGTTGGCGGATGAGGTCAGCCTGGAAGCGATTGCTCGGCGTACCCCTGGGTTTGCTGGGGCTGACCTGGCTAACCTGCTCAATGAGGCGGCGATCCTGGCAGCCCGGCGGCAAAAGTCGGCCATCGACAACCAAGATATTGATGATGCCATTGACCGGATCACCATCGGTCTGACTAAGCCGCCCTTGCTGGACGGTAAAGCCAAGCGTTTGGTGGCCTATCACGAGGTGGGGCATGCCCTGCTGATGACCCTGTTGCCTAATGCCGATCCCCTCAATAAGGTGACGATTATTCCCCGTTCCAATGGGGCGGGTGGTTTTACCCAGGCCTTGCCCAACGAGGAGCAGGTGGATAGCGGTCTGTACACCAAGGCTTGGTTGTTGGAGCGGGTGATTGTGGGTTTTGGGGGCCGGGCTGCGGAAGAAATTGTTTTTGGCTACAGTGAAGTCACCACCGGGGCCAGCAATGATCTGCAGCAAAATACGGCTTTGGTGCGGCAGATGGTCACCCGTTTTGGCATGTCGGAATTGGGGCCGTTGATGCTGGAATCCCCAGGGGGAGAGGTCTTTTTGGGGGGTGGCTGGATGACCCGTTCTGAGTACTCTGAGGATGTGGCTGCCAAAATTGATGAGCAGGTACGGCAGATTTTGAATTACTGCTACCTGCGGGCTAAGAAAATCCTCAGTGACAATCGGGTGCTGATGGATCGGCTGGCAGAGGTTTTGGTGGAACGGGAAACCCTAGATGGGGATGAATTCCGCTCCATTGTGGCTGAATATGTCACCATCCCGGAAAAACAAACAACCCCTAAACTCAATTAGTCCTTGGTTATACTTTCATTCATTGAGCCCTCCCTAGGGGAGGGCCTTTGAGTTCTTTGGGGTTCTTTGAGGCAAATCAGGGCTATCTTAACTGATTCTTTACCCATTTTTGCGGCCATCAAGGGGGGAGGGATCTAGTCGTTTGCCGAGGGTTGTGTTATAGTTTTGGTCGGATGAAGTAATTCGGTTCCGAGGACTGTCCCGGGTGTCGAAGCGTTTATGTCTCGACGGTCAGGTGTTTACAGGCATCTCTCCGAAGTATTCGTTCATTGCTTTTGTTTAATCTGGTCCGTGGAGACACAAGTTCATGTCAATTTACGTTGGTAATCTTTCTTTCAAGGTCACGGAAGAGCAAATTCGTGATGTTTTTTCGGAATACGGCACGGTGAAGAAGGTCAGCCTGCCGGTGGATCGGGAAAACAACAATCGTCCCCGGGGTTTTGCCTTTGTGGAAATGGCTTCGGATAGTGAGGAGGAAGCGGCTATCCAAGCTCTGGATCAGGCGGAATGGATGGGACGGGAACTGAAGGTGAATAAGGCTCGCCCAAAGGAAGCTCGTCCTAATGGCGGTGCTCATTTCAATCGCCGGGAAGGGGGCTTTGCTCGCCCGCGCCAGTAGTCTCTAGGGGCTCTTGCTGGGGCTACCTTGGTCTTGTGACTGAGGTAGCTTTTGTTTTTACGAGGGTTTTTCGCCGCTGAGAATAAACAGGGGATCAAGGGCAAGAAAGGCTTGCCCTAGGCCGCGTTTCTGCAGCCGGTTCAGTCCAGCCTGGATGACTTCGACGTGGCGAGCCTGTGCCTTAGCCAAACCTTCAGAAAGGATATAAAGGCTCTCGAGGGAGCCGGCGGTGGCTACCAGGCGACCACCGGGCAGGAGAAGTTCCCAGGCGGCCTGAAAAATGGGGGTAAGGGGGGATCCCCCTTCGAGGAGGATGCGTTGGGGACGGGGCTGGATGGTGGCGAGGCAGGCTGGGGCGGTGCCTTGGATGATTTCGATGCTGTTGATGCCAAAGCGCTGGCAGTTGCGTTGAATCAGCTCTACAACTTCTCCGTCCCGTTCGATGGCAATCAGGCGCTGCTGGGGACACAGGAGGGCGGCTTCGATCAAGATGGTGCCGGTGCCGGCGCCAATGTCCCACAGGCAGCCTTGCTCGGCAAGCTGTAGCTGCGACAAGATCAAAACCCGCAATTCCCGGGCGGTCAGGGGGATCCCGGGCAGTTGCTCAAAGAGGGGATCGGGGATCCCGGGGGTGCGGTAGGGCCAGAGCATAGGCCTAGGGTTGTTTGAGGATGAGCAGGAGGACGCCGGCGATGACGGCTATGGTGGTGTTGGCGATGAGGGTGTTGGCGGGGTTGGCGGTGTCTTGAGCAAATTGGCAGAAGCGTTCGTCCCAGCGGCGGACTTCTTCTTTCAGATCTTGGCGAACCTGCTCCATTTGCTGGCCTAGCTGAGCAATGGCGTGGCTGTTGGCTTCTACCTGCTGGCTGATGGTTTGCACGAGCTGTTCGATCCGGCTAAGGGGGTCCTCGGACATTGCTGGCTCCTGGTGCTTCTGTCTCAGGTTAGGGCTGGAGAGGGGGAGATGTCCAGCGCACTTGCAGGCGTAACCAGCCTAAACCCTGGGTCTGTAGGGGGGGATGGAGGATCAGTTCGCGGCGATGGGAGCGACCCTGGGTCACCTGCGGGGGAGCAAAGAGCAAAGGCTTGGGTAATTGGGGACTGGGACGGGACTGCCGGGGATCGCGGGGGTGATCTTGCCAGACGGCTTCTAGGATCTCCAGGCTAACGCCCTGGTTGGGGGCGAGCGGCAGAGCAGCGGTAGGCAACTGCCAACGCACCCCCAGGGTCAAGGGGCGACCGGTTCGGGATCCCTGGATCAGGAGTTGGACGGTTTCGGGCGGGAAGCGGAGGGGGAGACGATCCGGGCGGCTGAGGGTCTGGGCAGGGATGATCTGTTCTTTGCCTTCCTCCGTGAGCGGAATCACAAAGGTGGCTAGCAACTGCCGCTGGGGGGGGGTGGGGCGGGGGCGGGGGGTGGGGGTGGATGGGGTCCAGGGACGACGACTGCTGACGGCCGTATCAATGGGATTTTGGGTCAGAGGGGAACGACCACAACTCACCAACAGAGGCAGTAATAACCCAGCTAGCCAAAGAGGGGCAGATGCCATGGGGATCTCCTAGGACTGGAAGGGTGACTAGAAACGCGCCGCCGGCGTGGGCACTGTGGATTGAATCACCAAAACTCCTCGATAGACAAGGGTGCGATTCTCAATCTTCAACTGCTGGATCTGCACCTCTGGACCCAAGTCGATGGGCAAGTTGTTCAAACCAGCGATGGGAATCTCCTGACCGGCAATTAACCACACGGGATCCCGCAAAGCCAGTTGTTGGGGTGAGGTGGGCACAACCCGGGTGGCCAAACTCACGGGCACCGGCGGCCCTTGCTCGCTGCTCAATTGGGCATCAATCTGCAGACGATCCCCCACCAAGCGCACTTTGGGATCCCGAATCAGGAAGGGGACGCTGGTGGTGCCAATGGGGAGGGTGACTTTGGCTTGGGCAAGCTGGGCTTGGATCAGGGGGGATTGTAGGGTTTGGTTGAGATCCGCTTCCGTCATCACTAGCCCCACCTGCACCGGTACCGCTTGCAGCAACTGCAGCGGGGATCCCTGGAGGGCAGCGGGGACATTGAGGCGGATATTCTGTCCTTGGAGGCTGACTTGGCTGACTGCAACCCCTTCATAGCGGAGATTGCGCCCGGAGACTTGGGCTTGGGGGATAAAGCCGTTCAGCAGCTCATTGTCTGCCCCGCGGATATTCACCTGCAGATCTTCTACCCCTTGGACTTGGGAGCGGATCCAAGCTGCCACTAGGGGACTCAAAAGGGTTCCCAACAGTTGTCCGTACACTGGGCCGATCATGGCGCTGCCCCCGAGGATTACCCCTGTTAGTAGTCCAGCCCACCGCATGGTCATTCACCGCATCAGCATAGCACTAGCCTAACCGTTCTTCGGGAGTAGCAGAGTACGAGGGGGCGCTATTCCCAAGGGGAGCTTGCCGCAGTCTGTTCTAACCAGGCCCGGTAGGGGCGGAAGCTCACCTCCCGCAGGATCATCACCAGTTGATCGGTGGCACATTGCACCAGGCGAATCTCCAGCCCTTGGGCCCCCACAGTCACCTCCAGCACTTGCTGTTCCCCGCTGCTCAGAGCCAGATCCCCGCGCTCCCGCACGGCAACTGCCACGTCCCGCGGCAATACATCCTCCAGGGTCAGCCCCAAAACCTGAGCCGGGGGTACCCGCAACCAAGGGGCAGGATGCCCCTGCCCATAGAGAAACGTCCCCTCCCAGTTGAGGCGAAAGATGCGATCGGGAATCGCCTGCAACAAAGCCCGGTGCTTGGCTTCCGTCAGACGCAAGGCATCCAGGGTCATTTCATGAATATGGGCATGGGCCAGTAATAACTGCTGCATATCCAGCAAAAACGTCTGCCCCTGCCCCTGAACCAATAGGGGTTCATAAAGTTTCTGGGGAGAACGCTGCAAAGCCTTTTGGGCAGCAACGGCAATGGGAGTTTCCAAAGGTAGGGTCAAAACATCCCCGTGCAAAAACGCACACATCACCGACAGGGGACGCTGCCAAAATACATCCAGGCTGTAACGGAAGCTGGTGATATGTTCGTAGAAGCGCTGCCGGGCAATTACCCCTACCCCGGCCTGCCGCTGCACCATCACCCCCGGCAGTTCTGGATGCTCCTTGAACAGCTGAAATAACTCCGCCCCACTGGCGGTCTCCGGCAGGGTAGCCCGGTAAAGCACCAGATCCTTTAAGGTGGACTGACAATCGAGGAGGTAATGCAACTGCCGCTGCCAATCAGGGGTGAGGGTGTAGCCGTCCGGGTGGGTGTGAGCAATCCACAAGGATTGACTCGACCAAATCGGGGAACCTGAAACTGCCATAGGGGGGCTGTGACCAATATCACCCGATCGGTATCTTAATCCATTAGGACAAATCTCCGCAGAAAAAAGTTGCTAAAACTACCATCCCCCCGCAAGGGCCAAAACCGTCTTGTCATCACTCTTTACGCCAATCCGGGGGTAAGGATCCTAACAATTTTTGACCGCGGCATGCCGGGATCCCGCCCGCCTCAGATACTACA